>NZ_CP019445.1:1239199-1548999 GCF_001975225.1 Kosakonia cowanii JCM 10956 = DSM 18146
TGCATCACGATATGACGCGTCTCCTGCGGCTGGCCCATCATATGGAATACGCAGGCATCCTCTTCCATATTGAAGTAGAAATAGACTTCCATGCGGCGTTCGTGGGTGTGGCACGGCATGGTGTTCCACAGGTTGCCTGGCGCAAGCTCGGTCAGCCCCATGCTTAACTGGCAAGTCTCCAGCACGTCCGGCACAAAGTACTTATTGATGGTGCGGCGGTTGCTGGTTAACGGATCGCCGAGGGTGACGGGGGAAACCTCCGCAGGCGTCACTTTTTTGGTTGGATAGGTGGTATGGGCCGGGGCACAGTTGTAGTAAAACTTCGCCGGTTTCGCCGCATCAACGCTGGCGAACACCACCTCTTTCGCCCCTTTGCCGACATAGAGCGCATCGCGATGGCCGATTTCATAAATCTCGCCATCCACGGTAATGGTGCCTGCGCCGCCGATATTGATAACGCCCAGCTCGCGGCGTTCGAGGAAATAGGTGACGCCCAGCTGTTTACCCACTTCGCCGCCAACCGACACGCTTTTCGCCACCGGCTTGATACCGCCGACGATGATGCGATCGATATGGCTGTAAACCATGGTGTATTCATCATCGACGAACACGTTTTCGATTAAAAACTCGTTGCGCAGCCCCTGGGTATCCAGCGTTTTAGCGTGCGCGCTGTGGATGCTTTGTCTGACTTCCACACTTACCTCCGACATCAATGTTCAGCAAAATGGCCTGAGACGAAACAGAGAAACAGTGTTCCGTTTCAACTTTTGCTGCATCTTATCCCGGCTAAAACACGTTTTCAATCTTATATAAAACAACGTTTCAATTTTTATGTTAGTTATTTTCCGTTCTGGAAGTGGGATCACGATTGTTGAGCGTTGACAAGCGATACAGGGCGCAGAAGCGCTCCGCGTCATGTTAATTAATTGCGATTAATCAATAAGTTAATTCAATCTTTGAAATTTGACCGTCGTAGCAAAATTTCTCGTTTAAAATCAAAGCCTATTATTCACGCCCGTGATATCAGAAACGCTGTTAAGCCCTTTCGTAATAATTTTCTTATAAATTGCGCCCGCAATCACACATATTGAAACGATGTTTTGATAAATTGAAATCCTATTTTTAAACTTAAGCAGATACGGGGTCATGCGGGGACGCAAGATGGCGGTCGGCCCCTCTACAGGAGAGAAAAATGGCGAAAGGCATGCGGGTAAAACTCAACTATGCAGTGAGCCGCGATCCGGATACCGGCGCGGAAGTGACCCGCTTAACCCCTCCGGAGGTGACGTGTCACCGCAACTACTTCTATCAAAAGTGCTTCTTTAACGATGGCAGCCACCTGCTGTTTGCCGGCGAGTTTGACGGCAACTGGAACTACTATCTGCTGAATATTGAGAATGCCGAAGCGGTGCAGTTAACCGAAGGCGCGGGCGATAACACTTTTGGCGGCTTTCTCTCGCCAGATGACAGCGCGCTCTACTACGTGAAAAACGATCGCACCCTGCGCGAAGTTAACCTGCACACGCTGGCTGAACGCGAGATCTACCGCGTCCCCGAGGAGTGGGTGGGTTACGGCACCTGGGTCGCCAATAGCGACTGCACCAAGCTGGTCGGGATTGAGATTGCCGCCAGCGACTGGACGCCGCTCAACGACTGGCAGCTGTTCCATGACTTCTTCCATAAAGGGCCACACTGCCGCCTGCTGCGCGTTGATCTACAGACTGGCGAAAGCAAGGTGATACATGAAGAGAAGATCTGGCTTGGTCACCCGATCTATCGCCCGTTTGATGACAACACCGTGGCGTTTTGCCATGAAGGCCCGCACGATCTGGTCGATGCGCGGATGTGGCTGGTGAATGAAGATGGCAGCAACGTGCGCAAGGTGAAGGATCATGCTGAAGGTGAGAGCTGTACCCATGAGTTCTGGGTGCCGAACGGCTCGGCGCTGGTCTATGTCTCTTACCTGAAAGGCGAACAGGGGCGCACCATCTCGCGCTACAACCCGGAGAGCGGCGTGAATGAAGAGATTATGCCGATGCCGGCCTGCTCGCATTTGATGAGCAACTTTGACGGTACGCTGCTGGTCGGCGATGGCTCCGGCACGCCGGTGGATGTGAAGGATACCGGCGGCTACGCCATTGATAACGACCCCTATCTCTATGCGTTTGATGTGGCGCAGAAAGGGTATTACCGCGTCGCGCGCCACGATACCTCGTGGGCGACCTTTGCCAACAGCCGCCAGGTCACGCACCCGCATCCATCGTTTACCCCGGATGACAGCGCAGTGCTATTCAGTTCCGATAAAGACGGCAAACCGGCGCTCTATATCGCCAAACTGCCCGAGCAGCGCACCCTGCTGCAACCCTGAATTTGAGTGAGTGTTTCTGTAACTGGCCTTGCCCTCCTATGGAGGGCCTTTTTTTGGGTGCTATTAATGCCCTTTATATTTCGCGCCGCAGGGGCGTTGGCTTTCTAGCAGCACGAACTATGTAGGCCGGATAAGGCGTAGCCGCCATCCGGCATGATCGTCGCAGAGTTTATTGCCGGATGGCGCTGGCGCTTATCCGGCCTACGGGATCGATGCCGGAGTGTGGAATCATGTAGGCCGGATAAGGCATCGCCGCCATCCGGCATAATTGCAGCGAACTCTGTTGCCGGATGGCGCTTACGCTTATCCGGCCTACGCGTAAGGCACGGGCGGCGCGAAGAAGTAGGATGGTCATAGAGCGGGCATAAAAAACCCGGCGCCAGGCACCGGGTTTTCTAGGATATTCGGAAATTCAGAAAGAGTAAGCAACACCCAAACGAAAACGGGTCTGGCGTTCGTCGGTATTTTTCACGCCAACGTTACCGATTTCGACATACGGTGACCAGTTTTTATCGAGTTTATACGCCAGCTTAGCGTTATATTCGTTGGAGTAGTTTTTATTATTTTCACGCACCACATCTTCCGTGCTTTTGGCATATACGTAGTTCAGCTCGGTGCGGAAGTCGCCCATTGCCCAGCCCACCCACGCATCGAATTTATTGACTTTGTTATCGACAACGTTGGAATCCGGGTTACGGGTATATTCATAACGGTAACGGCCCGCAATATAGACGCCATTATCAAAGCTGTATTGCGCATGAATATAGGGTTTATAGATAGAGAAGGTATCTTTGCTTTCAATATTAAAGCCTGGTGTGAGCGCAATATTCTTGGTTGCGGCCCAGCGCCAGTTAATCGACTCTTCATGGCCGTTGCCGACAATCTCTGTTAACGGCTTGTCAGCGTCATCGCCACCCGATTTCCATTTCGCTTCAACGCCAAAACCCAGGCCATTATCAAAGCGATGCGACACGGCTACGCGATCGGCGTTGGAGCCGCTGTCAATGTATTCATGGCGCAGATCGACGGTAACAGCGTACGAAGCGAAGGATGCGCCAAGGAGAGTAGCAAGGGCCAGAGTTTTCTTAAACATGAGCAACCTCAACAATTAAAATTACGTTTCATTTTTATGGAATTGCATTTTATTTTTATAGTAACTTTATTTTAGTGATCTGGATCGTAAATATATCTACAGAAAATAGCGAAGTAAAAGCGCGTGACGAGCATCAATAAAAGTTGCCCTTTAGGGTTAAAAAAAGCGTTTAAGATCACAACCCATGCTTATTATCGCGTTTTACACGGAGAGCACTAAATAGAGAAAAAGGAGTGCGTAAGTTAATGCAAATAAAATTAATAAGCAGGCTTATCAGTTGATAACAGAATGGTCACGCAGGGGATAATGCTATTTTTGGTGTTTGCGTTAATTCTTATGGCAGGAAAGCGGAGGTTTTATTTTTATTGAAACGTAAGCTGCGAGAAGGATCACAAATAATAACGCCCTCATGGCGAGGGCGTTATTATCAAGCGGGCAGAATTAGTCACGCTCGATGGCCAGCGCGACGCCCTGGCCACCACCAATACAGAGTGTTGCCAGTCCTTTGCGCGCCTTACGCTTTTGCATCTCATGCACCAGCGACACCAGGATGCGACAGCCGGAGGCGCCAATCGGATGGCCGAGCGCAATCGCGCCGCCATTGACGTTGACGCGCTTCTCATCCCACTCAAGGATTTTCCCCACCGATAGCGCCTGCGCGGCATAAGCCTCATTGGCTTCAATCAGGTCGACATCATCCAGCTGCCAGCCAGCGCGCTCAAGGCAACGCCGCATGGCGTAAACCGGCGCAATGCCCATCAGCGCCGGATCGACGCCCACGCTTGCAAAGGCACGAATACGCGCCAGTACCGGTAAGTTGAGCGCCTCTGCGCGTTCCGCGCTCATCATCAGCACCGCCGCCGCGCCATCATTAATAGGCGATGCGTTACCGGCAGTCACCGAGCCGCTGGTTTCAAAAGCCGGGCTGAGCTGCGCCAGCGCTTCAGCACTGGCATCGGTGCGCGGCTGCTCATCGGTATCGACCAGCACACGCTTGCCGTCGGCGCTCTGAGTCTGCACAGGAACAATCTCGTCGCGAAAACGACCGGAGTCGATAGCCATCCGCGCTTTATGTTGCGAACTGAGCGCCCACTCATCCTGGCGCTCGCGGCTGATGCCATATTCCCGCGCCAGGTTCTCCGCCGTGACGCCCATATGGTAATCATTAAACGCATCCCATAACCCGTCATGCACCAGGCTGTCGATAAGCTGGCTGTTACCAAGCTGCGCCCCGGTGCGGCTATCGGTTAATACATGCGGCGCGCGGCTCATGTTCTCCTGGCCGCCGGCAATCACCACGTCGGCTTCGCCGCACTGGATCGCCTGCGAGGCGAGATGCAGCGCTTTCAGCCCGGAGCCGCACACATCGTTGATGGTGATCGCGGAAACCGTATTTGGCAGCCCACCCTTGATCGCCGACTGGCGCGCCGGGTTCTGCCCGGCCCCGGCGGTCAGCACCTGGCCCAGAATCACCTCATCGATATCCTGCGGCTGCACGCCGCTGCGCGCCAGTAACGCCTGCACCACCGCGCTGCCCAGCTCAACGGCAGAGTGACGCGACAGCGCCCCCTGAAAACAGCCGATTGGCGTGCGCACGGCGCCGACAATCACCACATCTTTCATCTCTACCCCCACGGTGGCTGAACCGGGCAATAGTAGAGCATTGTTAAAAAGGTTTATCAGGGATGTTTAAAATTGGTGAGATTAATCACAGGGAATTGTACGGGGTGGTCGAAGAGAAAGAGATGCGCGGCCAGAGCGACCGCGCATCGGGGGTGATTAGTTGTTTACCGGAATAACCGCGCCTTTGTATTTGGTGCGGATCCACTCCTGAATCTCTTTTGAGTGCAGCACGTTCACCAGCGCCACGATATCTTTCTTCTTCTCGTCGCCGCGATGCACGGTAATGATGTTGGCATACGGGTTATTTTCACCGCTCTCGACGGCAATCGGATCGTGAACCGGGTCGAGACCGGCATCAATCGCGTAGTTGGCGTTGATCACCACCGCATCGCCTTCATCGTTGTTGTACATCTGCGGCAGCAGCGCCGCTTCAACGTTCGGCAGGAACTTCAGTTTTTTCGGGTTCTCAACGATATCGTCGATGCGCGCGGTCACTTTATCGATGCCCGGCTTCAGCTTGATGACGCCCTCTTTTTCAAAGATAGAGAGAATACGCCCTTCTTCAGAGACCGCGTCACGCATGATGATTTTGCCGCCTTGCGGCAGATCTTTCAGCGATTTGTATTTTTTGGAGTAGATACCAATCGGCTCAATATGGATCGCACCGGCGCTGACGAAATCATAGGTTTTGTCGCCCGCGTGATCTTTCAGCACACTGTTCAGATACGGAATGTGCTGGAAGTAGTTGGCATCGATTTCACGGCCCGCCAGCGCGGTGTTCGGCAGGATGTAATCCTGGAACGGTTTGATCTCCAGATCGATGCCCTGCTTCGCCAGAATCGGCTTCGCCTGCTCAAGGATTTCCGCGTGCGGTACGTTAGAGGCGCCAACGGTCAGCGTATCGGCCCAGGAGGAGAAACTCAGCACGCTGAGGGTGGCTGCGGCAATCAGTGTCAGTGTCTTTTTCATGTTGTTGGTTTCCAATAGTTATCGTTTATCTAACAGAGAAGTAATCACGTCGCCGCAGAACTGGATGATGAAGACGATGATGAGAATGGTCACCGTCGCCACCAGCGTGACGTCGTTATGGTTCCGCTGGAATCCTTCCAGATAAGCAAGATTGCCCAAACCGCCTGCGCCGATAACCCCGGCCATGGCGCTGTAGCTCACCAGCGCAATCAGCGTCACGGTAATACCGGAGACCAGCGCTGGCGATGATTCGGGAAGCAGCACCCGAAAGACTAAGGTGCTGAGACGCGCGCCCATTGAGCGCGTCGCCTCAATCACCCCTTTATCCACTTCGCGCAGCGCAATCTCCACCAGCCGCGCATAGAACGGTGCCGCGCCGACAATCAGCGCCGGTAGCGCCGCGTTAGCACCGAGAATCGAGCCGACAATCGCCTTGGTAAAGGGGATTAACAGCACAATCAAAATGATGAACGGAATCGAGCGGAAGACATTCACCAGAATCGAAATGACGCTATAGAGCGCGCGATTCTGGAACAGCCCGCCGCGCGCGGTGAGAAACAGCGCCAGCCCAAGCAGAATGCCCAGCACGAAGGTTGCTGCGCCCGAAAGCGCGGTCATATAGAGCGTCTCCTGCGTCGCAGCCCAGAGTTGCTCCCATTTCAGGTGCGGAAAAAGTGATTCAGCCATGGGTCACGACCTCGCTCTCAATGTTGCTCTTGCCGAGATCGGTAAGAATGTTGTTCAGTTGTTCCGGGGTGGCCACCACGTGCACCCATAATTGCCCAAATACGCCGTGCGCGGTTTGCGACATCTTGCCGTGCAGAATGTTAAACGGCAGGCCGTAGCGCAGCGTCAGTTCGCCGACAATCGGCTGATGGGTGCTGTGGCCGGTAAAGGTCAGCTTAATCACCGTGCCGTCGAGATCGCTGTTCAGATCCGGGTTAAAGGCTTCCTCTTCTTTATACTGGCTCACCTGGCGCACAAACTGTTTGGTGATCGGCTGCTGCGGATGGGTAAAGACCTGCAGCACATCGCCCTCTTCCACCACTCTGCCCTCCTCCATCACCGCGACGCGGTCGCAAATCTTGCGCACAACGTGCATTTCATGGGTGATCAGCACAATCGTCAGCTTGAAGCGGCGATTGATATCAAGCAGCAGGTCGAGGATCTGATCGGTGGTTTGCGGGTCGAGCGCCGAGGTGGCTTCATCGCAGAGCAACACATCGGGATTGTTGGCAAGTGCGCGGGCAATGCCGACACGCTGTTTCTGCCCACCGCTCAGCTGTGACGGATAGGCATTTTCGCGCCCTTTTAGCCCCACCAGCTCAATCAACTCGGCAACGCGCGCGTTGATCGCTTTCTTCGGTGCACCGGCGATCTGCATGGAAAAGGCGATGTTCTCGCTTACCGTGCGCGACCATAAAAGGTTGAAATGCTGAAAGACCATGCTGATCTTCAGGCGCGCCTGGCGCAGGGCTTCACCACGCGCGGCGGCAATGTCCTGACCATTAATCACCACGCTGCCGTTGGTCGGTTTTTCCAGCCCGTTCAGTAAGCGGATCAGCGTACTTTTGCCCGCACCGCTGTAACCGATAATTCCATAAATTTGCCCCTGCTCAACCGTCAGATTGACGTTGTCGACGGCGGTAATCGATGCCTTTCCCTGGTCGAAGATCTTGGAGATATTCCTGAGGACGATCATGCGTTGGTATTTTCCGTTTGGCGGTTTAGCAGTATGGATGTCCAGATGATAATAATCAGCCAGCGTTATAATACAAATAACCAAATAGACATTAGATATAGCAGAAAGCGCTAAAAGCGTTATAAAGCGGCGTCGCAAACTAAGAATTTATTCAGCATAAGATTGCCGAAAAACGCATAACGACGGCGAACAGGTAAAGATAATGGGTAAAAAAGCGCTAAAAAAGCATCGTTTTAGCGATATACCCATCCAGACGACTGCACGGCTTGCCGCCCCGATGGCTAAACAGTGCTTTATATTTCTATTCGTTCTAAATACCAAACAAAGATTCTTTAAAAGCGCAAAAAGAGAGACCTATCATCCGCTCACTTCCCTGATTAGCGAGCAAATGGGTTATGTCACTTTTTCATTCAGTAACTGAATTAATTGGTAATACACCGCTGCTGCAACTGCACAAATTACCGACCGGGCCATGCGAACTGTTTTTAAAACTGGAAAACCAGAACCCCGGCGGCTCGATAAAAGACCGCGTCGCGCTGTCGATGATCACTGAGGCTGAGCGGCAAGGCGTGCTGGCACCGGGCGGAACGATTATCGAAGCCACGGCGGGCAATACCGGCCTTGGGCTGGCGCTGATCGCCGCGCAAAAGGGCTACTCGCTGGTGCTGGTGGTGCCCGACAAAATGAGCCGCGAGAAGATTTTCCACCTGCGCGCGCTGGGGGCGAAGGTGGTGATCACCCGCTCCGATGTGAATAAAGGCCATCCGGCTTATTACCAGGATTATGCGCGCCGTCTCGCCGACGAGACGCCGGGCGCGTTCTATATCGACCAGTTTAATAACGCTGCTAACCCGCTGGCGCATGCCACCTCTACCGCGCCGGAACTCTTCGCGCAGCTGGAAGGGAAAATCGATGCCATTGTGGTGGGTGTCGGCTCCGGCGGGACGCTCGGCGGGTTGCAGGCATGGTTTGCCGAACACTCTCCCGACACCGAATTTGTGCTCGCCGATCCGGCAGGCTCCATTCTTGCTGACCAGGTGGAGACGGGGCGCTACGGCGAACCCGGCGCGTGGCTGGTTGAGGGGATCGGCGAAGACTTTATCCCGCCGCTGGCACAACTCGACGGCGTGCGTCAGGCGTTTCGCATTAGCGATAAAGAGGCCTTTGCCACCGCGCGCCTGCTGCTGCAACAGGAAGGGATTCTCGCCGGTTCCTCTACCGGCACGCTGCTGAGCGCGGCGCTGCGCTACTGCCAGGCGCAAACCTCGCCGAAGCGGGTGGTCACGTTTGCCTGCGACAGTGGGAATAAATATCTCTCAAAAATGTTCAACGATGACTGGATGCGCCAGCAGGGTTTGCTGACGCGCCCGTCGCAGGGCGATCTGACGGACTTTATTGCGCTTCGCCATGACGAAGGGGCAACGGTGACCGCCTCGCCCGACGATAGCCTTGCAACGGTGCTGGCGCGCATGCGGCTGTATGACATTTCGCAGCTCCCGGTGCTGGAAAATGGCCAGCTTGTCGGGCTGGTTGATGAGTGGGATCTGATAAGCCATGTGCAGGGCGACAGCGAGCGCTTCGCCCTGCCGGTGAAGGCAGCGATGACCCGCAATCTGGAAGTGCTGGATAAACACGCGCCGGAAAGCGCCATGCGTGACATTTTCGATCGCGGTCTGGTGGTGGTGATCACCGATAACGGCCGCTTTGTCGGCCTGATAACCCGCAGCGATGTCTTAACAACCTGGCGTAATCGACTGGAACAATAAGGAACACGAGATGAAATTACTGGCTACGCAGAGCGTCCACAGCGGCGTTTTTCACGACCAACACGGCGCGGTGATGCCGCCGATTTACGCCACCTCCACCTTCGCGCAACCGGCGCCGGGGCAGCATACCGGCTATGAGTATTCACGCAGCGGCAACCCCACCCGCCATACGCTGGAAACGGCGATTGCCGAACTGGAGGGCGGAACGCGCGGCTACGCTTTTGCTTCCGGGCTGGCGGCGATCTCCACGGTGCTGGAGCTGCTGGATAGCGGCAGCCATATCGTGGCGATTGATGATGTTTACGGCGGCACTTATCGCCTGATCGAAAACGTGCGTCGACGTAGCGCCGGGCTTGAGGTGAGCTGGGTAAAACCGGACGATCTGGCCGGGCTGGAAGCGGCGATCCGCCCACAAACGCGGATGATTTGGGTCGAAACGCCGACCAACCCGCTGCTGAAGCTGGTCGATCTGCAACAGGTTGCGGCCATCGCCAGACGCCATAATGTGCTGAGCGTGGCGGATAACACCTTTGCCTCGCCGGTGATCCATCGCCCGCTGGAACTGGGGTTCGACATTGTGGTGCACTCTGCCACCAAATACCTCAACGGGCACTCCGATGTGGTCGCAGGCCTCGCGGTGGTGAGCGATAACCCGGCGCTTGCGGAGAAGCTGGGCTATTTGCAAAACGCGGTCGGCGGCGTGCTTGATCCCTTTAGTAGTTTCCTGACCCTGCGCGGCATCCGCACCTTGTCCCTGCGCGTTGAGCGCCACAGCAGTAACGCGCTGGCGCTGGCCCGCTGGCTGGAGCAGCATCCACAGGTTGAAAAGGTGTGGTTTCCGTGGCTGGAGTCGCACCCGCACTATCAGCTGGCGCGCAAGCAGATGGCGCTGCCGGGCGGCATGATCTCGGTGGTGGTGAAAGGGGACGATCCGCGTGCAACGCAGATCATTCAGAAGCTGAAGCTGTTTACGCTGGCAGAGAGCCTCGGCGGCGTAGAGAGCCTGGTGAGCCAGCCTTTCAGCATGACTCACGCCTCCATTCCGCTCGAACAGCGGCTGGCAAACGGCATCACTCCGCAACTGATCCGTTTATCGGTGGGAATTGAGGATGAAGCGGATCTGATTGCCGACTGGCAGCAGGCTCTGTCGTAACAGAGCGCCGTCAGGCGCCCTGCGAAGTGGTTGGCATATCTCTGGCAGAGACCACCTGATTGCGGCCCTGCTTTTTCGCGGCGTAGAGCGCAGTATCCGCCCGGTGAATTAACCCGCTGGCAATCATATGCAGCGGTTTTTCATCAAGGGGCAGGAGATCGCTTTGCAGGGTCGCGACGCCGATGCTGATGGTCAAAAAGCCGGTCGGGCTGGCAGCGTGCGGACGCCGGAGGGCACTGATATCATGCCGTACCCCTTCGGCGACGCGCATCGCCTGCGCCAGGCTGGTGCCGGGCAGGATAATCAAAAACTCCTCCCCGCCGTAGCGGCTGACATTGTTGTTGCTGCGCAGCCGCGCCGAGGTCAGCGTAGTGGCAACCAGCCGCAGGCAGTCATCCCCCGCCTGGTGGCCCTGCGAGTCGTTGTAGTATTTGAAATAGTCGATATCCGCCAGGCAGACCGAGAGCGGGAACCCCTCCTGCAGCGCGCGGTTAATCTCCTGCAACAGGCGCTCATCCATATAGCGGCGGTTAAACAGCCCTGTCAGGTGATCGTGCTGGGCATACTGCTGCAACACCTTATTGGCGTTCGCCAGCTTCTGCTCCGCCAGGCGACGCTCGGTGATATCAACCCAGGTGACCGATAATCCGACCACAATGTCCATCGCGTCGCGCACCGGCACCGCCTGAATATCGTAACTGCGCTCATGCCAGCTCAGCTCGCGCGACGGCGGCACGCCGCCCGCTTTTGCTAAGGCAAAATCGGCAACGAAGAAGGGCCAGAACGCCGGCATCAGCTGCTGAAAATGGCAATGAGTATCTTTTGGCGCACTGTCGCCGAGCAGTTTCGCCATCGCTTTATTGAACATTACCAGATGCCCGCGGCTGTCGATCATGCAGAGCGCCACGGCGGTGGTGTCGTAAATGGTCTCCAGTTGCAGCACGCGTTCGCCGAGATTGGAGATATTTCTGTCGATGCCGCGATAACCGCGCAGCTCGCCCTGCTCATCGAAAAGCGGAACGCCGCTGGTCTCCAGCACCACAATGCCGCCATCGGCGCGCTGGTTGCGGTTGACCAGCCCGGAAAAGGCGCGCTTCTCCGCCACGATGGCACCAAATGCCCCCGCGACGCGCTCGGCTTCACCGGGCGGCATAAAATCGAAAGGCGTTTTGCCAATCACCTCTTCCGGGGAAACACCCAGGAGATCCGTCACCACGTCTGACGACCAGGTGTAACGCCCTTGTGCATCCACTTCCCAGACCCAGTCTGAATTATTATTTAATAATTCAAACAGATGCCTGATCTCTTCATCCCTGTGATCGTGCTCTTTTTTATCATTATTCATTTCATTGGTTCCGCATGACCTACTATGCGCTCAATAACAGCTGGAGAAGGTGATGAAGGGGTGAATCATTGACTGTATAAATACTTGCCATAGGCTCTACACTGCACAAATGCAGGATGAAAGAGAAGATGGTCTGCCACAGATTTGCGTAAAAAAAGCGTCAGAAACGGCTCCGTTCGCCACGACGGATAATAATAGCTGACGGCAAATAACTCCGTTAACCTTTTCACTGAGCACGCGCGCAAGGCGGCGTTAAATACCGCGCTTTCTTTCATCTGTTTGTTGAATGGAATCTTATCGGCGTGTGTTGAGATAACTTTGCTATTTTCACCGTACAGCTCAGAACAGGAGCGCTGTTTATGGATCCGTTTCAGCAAATATTGAAGTCGACTATCGCCCGTACAGAGGTGGTTCCGCCCGCCGTAGCGCCGCAAGCGTTGCTGGAAACGGTATTCAACGTACAGACCCTCGTTCCGCGCGTGGAGATGTTTCTCGCGCTGGCGAAAGCGCGCCGCTCGATCTACGCGCTGGGGAAAGATCTGCCGGTATCGCACGAAGAGGCGATCGCCACGATCAAGGAGGCGATCCGCCAGGCACCTTCGGCATTTCATTCGCAAACCTCACGCGCGCTGATCCTGCTCGATCATGAGCATGAACGCTTCTGGGAACTGGTGCGCGCGCAGATGCGCAATGTGATCCCGGCGGAGAGTTTTCACGCCACCGCCGATAAGCTCGATGGTTTCAGCGCGGCGGCCGGCACGGTGCTCTTTTTCGAGGATCAGGAGGTGGTAAGCCACTTGCAGCGCCAGTACATTGCCTATGCCGAGCACTTCCCGGTTTGGTCAGAGCAGAGCAGCGGCATTGCGCAATATGCGGTGTGGCTGGCGCTGGCGGATAAGCAGATTGGCGCGAATTTGCAGCATTATCACCTGTTGATTGATGCCGATGTGCGCGCAACGTGGAATATTCCCGAGAGCTGGACGTTACGCGCCGAGATGAATTTTGGTGCCATCCTCGCGCCAGCAGAGGAGAAGACGTTTATCGACGACGAGAAGCGTTTTATTGTCGCCAGATAAATGTTGGCCGGATAAGGCTGTAAGCCGCCATCCGGCATCTGTACAAGGGCAAAATGCCGGATGGCGCTGCGCTTATCCGGCCTACGCGTGGCTGCGTGAAATGTGCTAATCCGGCTTACGCGTAACTGCCTGGAATGTAGGCCGGATAAGGCTTAAAGCCGCCATCCGGCATCTGTACAAGGGCAAAATGCCGGATGGCGCTGCGCTTATCCGGCCTACGCGTGACTGCGTGAAATGTGCTTATCCGGCTTACGCGTAACCGCCTGGAATGTAGGCCGGATAAGGCTGAAAGCCGCCATCCGGCATCTGCACAACGGCAAAATGCCGGATGGCGCTGCGCTTATCCGGCCTACGCGTGACTGCGTGAAATGTGCTTATCCGGCTTACGCGTAACCGCCTGGAATGTAGGCCGGATAAGGCTGAAAGCCGCCATCCGGCACCTGTACAGGGGCAAAATGCCGGATGGCGCTGCGCTTATCCGGCCTACAAAAAATCGCGCCGCGTGGCGTTAATCCTCGAAATACCAGTAACCCTGATTGACCAGCCAGGTCAGCTCGTCGGCAAAGGCCGGGTTATCCAGCGCGCTGCCCAACTCCTGCACGCCAATGGTGGTGTAGCGGCAGAGCGCATCGGCGGCTTGCGGCTCGGCGGTCTCCAGACATTCGCTATTGATAAAGAACCGCTCGCCGACGCGCAGGGCGCGCAGCCCGCTGAGACGCGTTAATCTCTGCCCCTCTTTCAGTGCGCCGATCACCTCATCGACCGGATAATCATCCGGCTCCGGTGCCACATCCAGCTCGTGGCGCGGCGTGGTAATAAAGCTGCCAAACCAGCGGGTGAAATGCTCAGGGTCGTTGATCATGGCGATCATCATACTGCGCACGCGCGCCAGCTCATGCTCCTCAACCCGGCCAGTATGTTCACGGCAGGTGAGATCCGGATCGCTGTAGTGCTCGCCGCCAAGATCGTTTTCCAGCGCGTAATCCGCAAAGCTGCTGATCAGATCGCGGCCGTTCGGCCCACGAAAACCAATCGAGTAGTTGAAAGCAGTCTCATGCGTAAAGCCATCGTGCGGGAAACCGGGCGGGATGTAGAGGATATCGCCTGGCTCAAGATCCTCATCAATGATTGGCTGGAAAGGGTCGACATGCAGCAATGCCGGATGCGGGCAGAACTGGCGCATCGGCAGCTTATCGCCCACGCGCCAGCGGCGGCTGCCCATCCCCTGGATAATAAAGACGTCATACTGGTCGATATGCGGGCCAACGCCGCCGCCCGGCACGGAGTAGGAGATCATCAGATCATCAAAGCGCCAGGCGGGCAGTACGCGAAACGGCTCCACCAGCTCGGCGGAGGGCGCATGCCAGTGGTTCACCGCCTGCGCCAGCAGGGACCAGTCGCGCTCGCCTAAGTGATCGAACGTCTCGAAAGGACCGTTCCACGCCTGCCACTGGCCGTCGACGTGGCTGACAATGCGGCTGTCGATCTCCGGCTCCATCGCCAGGCCTGCCAGCTCATCGGGCGAAATCGGGTCGACAAAATTGGTAAATGCGCCTTTCAGCACCACAGGTTGCTTCTGCCAGTACTTCTCAAGAAATTCCGGCCAGTTGAGGTTGAGTTGGTAAGCCATAGATCCACACCAGTGAGAAGGGAAACGGCGCTGATTATAAAAAGAGAGCGCCCCCTCCGCCTTGTCATGGGTCAAGGGCAAGCGGCGGTGCGATAACTAATTGTTCGAGCGCGCTTAACAGCGCATCGACTTTTGGCAGCAGCTGTTTACGCCGCGGCCAGACCAGGCTTAACGGCAACCCGTCCGGCTGCTGGTGCGGCAGCAGGATGACCAGCTCGCCGCGCGCTAACTGCTGATGCACCAGCCAGGTGGGCATCTGCCCGACGCCCAGCCCGGCACAGAGCGCGTGGCGCTGCGCATCCACATCGCCCAGCGTCATGCGGTAAGGCACGCTGCGCCACTCCGGGTGCCCATCTTCCGTCAGCAATAACCAGGGTTTGCTGCTGCCATCGACGCGCTCATAGAGGATCGCCCGGTGGCGGAGCAGTTGCGCCTCGTTTTGCGGCGTGCCTTCCCGGCGCAGATAGTCAGGCGAAGCGCAAAAGACCATCTTTTCCCGCCCAAGCTGCCGGTGGCCAATCGACACCGGTAAGTCGCCACCCAGCCCAATACGCACCGCCACATCAATCCCTTCATCAAAGAGATCCACAAAGCGGTCAGAGAAGGTGATGCTGAGATCAATCTCCGGGTGCTGCTGGCAAAAGGGGATCAGCGCGGGCATCACGCCGAGCCGCCCGTAGGTGGTCGGCACCGCCAGCCGCAGGCGGCCAGAGGGAATAGAGCGGTGCGCCGCCAGCACCGATTCGGCTTCCGCCAGCTCCTCAAGGATGCGAATGCAGGTCTGGAAATAGGCCTGCCCGGCATCCGTCAGCGTCAGGCGTCGGGTGGTGCGCTCCAGCAACCGCGAACCGAGGCGCGCTTCCAGCCGGCTGATGCTTTTGCTGATCGCCGAGCCGGTCAGATGCAGGCGCTCTGCGGCCGCGGCAAAACTCCCCTCTTCGACGCTGGCGACAAAAGGGACGATATCTTTCAGGCGTTGATCGCTCATGGCATTACTGAATTGAGGTTATGAATGATGTGAATTAATAGCAGAGATAAGAATTAAATTCTCTATTAGGCTTTAAAGCTGATAAAGAAAAGGAGCCCCCTATGCAAAAACGTGCATTGATAGTCGGTATTAGTGGCGTGATTGGTCGCGCACTGGCAGAACAACTTAAAGGCGAAGGGTGGCAGGTCAGCGGCCTGTCGCGCGGCCGTGGCGCAATCCCGGACGGGTGCGAAAGCCTGACCGCCGATCTCACCGATGCGGCAGCCGTCAACGAGGCGTTAAAAGAGGTGCAGGCTGATGCGCTTTTCTTCAGCGTCTGGTCGCGCCAGGAGAATGAGCAGGCCAACATCCGCGTTAACGGCGCCATCGTCAAAAACGTGATTGAGGCGCTCGGCGAGCGGCTTAACGGCAGCCACGTGGCGCTGGTTACCGGCCTGAAACACTACCTTGGCCCCTTCGAAGCTTACGGTAAAGGTGCTGTGCCGGTCACGCCGTTCCGCGAGGAGCAGGGTCGCCAGCCGGTGGAGAACTTCTACTACGCGCAGGAAGATGAACTCTTTGCCGGAGCAGAAAAATATGGCTACCGCTGGAGCGTCCATCGCCCGCACACCATTATTGGCTATGCCCTCGGCAATGCGATGAATATGGGCCAGACGCTCGCCGTCTACGCCACGCTGTGCCGTGAAAAAGGCTGGCCGTTTATCTTCCCCGGCTCACCCGAGCAGTGGAACGGGCTGGCGGATGTTACCGATGCCGGTTTGCTGGCCGAGCAGCTAAGCTGGGCGGCACAGAGCGAGCAGGCGGCGAATGAAGATTTCAATGCGGTGAATGGCGATGTCTTCCGCTGGAACTGGCTGTGGCCGAAGCTGGCGGCCTATTTCGGCATTGAAGCGGCGGCCTACCCGGCAAGCATGATGCCGCTGGAAAACCGCATGCAGGAGGCGCAGGCCGCCTGGACGGAGATCGCCGAAAAGTATCAGCTTCGCGAAGCGGATATCAACAAGCTGGCCTCCTGGTGGCATACAGATGCCGACCTCGGTCGCCCGATGGAAGCCTTCACGGATATGAGCAAAAGCCGCAAAGCGGGCTTTACCGGCTACCGCTCAACGCCGGACTCCTTCTTTGCGCTGTTTGATCGCCTGAAACAGGAAAAGATCATCCCGCGTTAAGGATCAACGCCCGGCGCGATACGACGCGCCGGGCGCATTGGCAGTCAGCTTTTTGCGCGAAACCGTGCCACTTTCGCCCGGTTACCGCATAAGGCCATGCTGCACCAGCGGCGGCGGTGCGCTTTGGTTTTATCATAAAACCAGAGTGTGCACTCAGGGTGCTCGCACTGGCGAACGTAGGCAAACTCCCCTTCTGCAAGCAGGTATGCCGCGTTTTCCGCAATGGGTGCCAGCACCTGTTGTGGTGTAGTGAGCTTATATTTGCGCTCAACACTCAGCGTTTTTCCGCCATCATCGCTTATCTGCAAATAACTCTGCGCCTGCGCCAGCCAGGTATTGAGCGCGTTCAGCGCCAGCATCTCTCCCCTTTTTTTCGCCGTCACTAACTCCCGGATCGTGGTGCGCAACGCGCGCGCAGCCGCCAGCAGCTCGCCCGGTTCACCTACGGCTGCTGCGGCAAAACCCGCATGATTTAGCCACAGAAGCACATCCTCATCGGACTGCAAAAAGTCATGGGGCGAGTGCTCAGCCATCGCCAGCGTATTGATAAAATCCAGCGCCCGCTCATCGGCAATAAACCACGGGCCGTCAGGCCTTGTGGCGGTTGAAGTGGTCATTATCGTGGCTCCTGAAGTTTGCGTGCTGCGCATTGTAACCGATAAAATTAATTTTACACAGTTACAAAGCTGCGCCATACTCCATTTCGTCGTAACCTTTTAAATATCATTTTAACGGTTTCAGAGAAGGAGTGATTATGGCTGGCAATACCCATTTCCCGGTTCGCTATCAGTTTGTCGAAGCTGACGGCGTAAAGGTTTTTTATCGCGAAGCCGGTGATCCGGTGAACCCGACTTTGCTGCTGCTGCATGGTTTCCCCAGTTCGTCCCACCAGTTTCGTGAATTGATCCCGCTGTTGGCGGATAAGTTTCATCTTATCGCCCCGGATCTCCCCGGCTTTGGTTTTACCGAAGTGCCTGCGGATCGCCATTATCTCTACACCTTTGATGGGCTTGCGAAGACGCTGATCGATTTTGTCGATGCGCTCGATCTGCAACGCTTTGCGATCTATGTCTTCGATTACGGCGCGCCGACAGGCTTACGGCTGGCGGTGCACTACCCGCAGCGCATCAGCGGTTTTATCTCACAAAACGGTAATGCCTATCTTGAAGGGCTGGGCGATGCGTGGGCGCCGGTGCGGACTTACTGGGAGGAGCCGTCTGCCGCTAATCGCCAGGCGGTGAATGATGCCATCCTCAACCTGGAGGGGACAAAGTGGCAATATCTGCACGGCGTAAGCGATCCGACGAGCGTCGCGCCAGAGGGATATCAGCTCGACGCGCTGTTAATGGAGCGCCCGGGAAACCGCGAAATCCAGCTGGATCTCTTTCTCGACTATGCCAACAACCTGACCCGCTACCCGCGTTTCAGGCTTTCTTCCGCGCGGTGCAGCCGCCAGCGTTGATCATCTGGGGCAAACACGATCCCTTCTTTATTCCGCCGGGAGCTGAAGCCTATAAACGTGACAACCCCAATGCGGTGGTGGAGTTGCTTGATACCGGTCACTTTGCACTGGAAACCCACGTCGGCTATATCGCGCAGCGTATTCGTGAAGTGCTTAGCGAAATTTAGCGCCCGGAACGCGGGCGCATGCGGCTTAAGCCTGTGCCTGAAACATCAACGTGTCGGAGGTGAAACTGCCCTGCTCGTCGAGAGCAAAATGGCTTTTCACCTCATCAGAGGTGGTCTGTTGCAGGTAGCGGATCGCCGCGCGCAGCACCTCCGGGGTTTGCATACGCTCAACCCAGGAGGTGTACTCCAGCGCCAGGCGGCCGGTGACCAGCTTCTCCACCAGCAGGCCGTTTTGCTGCGTCATCTGCAACCACTCTCCCGGCGAGTAATTGCGAACATGGGAGGGATCGCGCAGCACTTCGATGGTTTGCAGCCAGATATCCAGCACCGGACGGCCCGGCGAGGTGATATCCATCAGAATGAACTTCCCGCCGGGTTTCAGCACGCGTTGCACTTCACGTAACGCCTGCGGCACATCGTGCCAGTGGTGCGCCGAGTAGCGGCTTATTACCACATCAAATTCGCCTTCAGCAAAGGGCAGCGCTTCTGCCGCGCCGTGAACGGTGCGCAGGTTGCTCAACTGGCGATCGCTGGCGGCCTGGCGCACAACGGCCAGCATCTTCTCTGATAAATCATACGCGGTGACATCGCGCACCACGCCTGCGGCAACAAAACTGGCATGCCCTGCGCCGCAGCCTAAATCGAGCACTGCGGCCGCCGGGTTTTCACCCAGCCACTGCGCCAGGCGCACTAAATCCTCCCCCTGGGAATGTACCTGGCTGCTTAAATAGGCCTGCGCCCGATCGCCAAACTGCTGCTGCGTTAACTGATGATGATTTACGGCCATGCTCTTTTTCCTTTTCGTGATGGATGACGACAAACCGGCTCAGCTGCGACTGTACGACTCTTTTTATAGGGGTACAATATGGCTACTTATACTGGTATTAGCAGGTACCACCCATGGAAAACACCCTTTTCGCCGGGCCAAAAGCGCTGGGCGAGTTCTTACGATCCCAGCGGGAAAACACTCTGCCTGCGGATATTGGCTTGCCCGCTCAAGGACGGCGTCGCACGCGCGGGTTACGGCGAGAAGAAGTGGCGCAGCTCAGCGGCATCAGCACCACCTGGTATACCTGGATTGAGCAGGGGCGCGATATTGTTGTCTCGCCGCAAACCCTGTCGAATATCGCCAACGTATTAAGAATGAAGCCAACGGAGCGAAATTACCTCTTCCATCTGGCGCGGCAAAACGATCCGCAGGAAGAGCATGTGGTGACGGTGGAAAAAGAGGTGCTGGCCTCGGTGCAGCAGATGGCGTGCCCCTGCTATCTGCTCGATTTAACCTGGACAATGCTGGCGTGGAATAGGGCAGCCGAAGCGCTTTTCAGCGGCTGGCTGGACAGCGATCCGCAGCCGAATATGATGAGTTTTATGTTCCGTCATCCGCTGGCGCGCACGCTGGTGGCCGACTGGGAGCCGCGCGCCAGCCGCATTGTGGCGGAGCTGCGCGCCGATGCGATGCACTATCCGCACGATCGGGCCCTGAATAGTTTTGTTGAGAGTTTACGTAGTGAGAGCGAGCTGTTTCGCACCTTCTGGTCGCGCCAGCAGGTGGTAGTGCGCGAAGGCGGCGAGCGGGTGTTTATGCATGCACAGCGCGGAGAGTTGCACTACCGGCAGATGACTTGGCAATTAACCAGTAATCGTTCGGTAAAAATGATTATGTTAGTCGGGGAGTAAAAAAGAGGCATAAAAAAAGGCCAGTAAACTGGCCTTTTTATTATTTACGGAATTCCATCGTAACGTGGTTTGACTGCATAATCGCGGCGATATTATCAAATGTCATCATTGCAGATTTGCAAAAAATACATTTGGCACCGGCCGGGTTTTTCTCAGTCACGTCAAAATTGGAGACTCTGTATTGCGACCCGTGACAGCACGGGCAGCGGAAATGGATATGGTTCGTAATAAAATCGTCCTTAGCGCGGCACTACGTTAGCAGCGGCTGGGCCTTTCGCACCATTTTCAATGGTGAATTCAACTTCCTGATTTTCATCAAGAGTGCGGTAGTTATCGCTCTGGATTGCAGAGAAGTGTACGAATACATCTTTGCTGCCATCTTTAGGAGTGATGAAGCCAAAGCCTTTCTCAGCGTTGAACCATTTTACGATACCAGTCATTTTATTAGACATGTTTGTTACCCTTTTGTTTTAGTGGCCTTTTTAGGCGGCAATGGTCTGAGGCATTATTTATCAGCGTGTAAAGAGACCCAAAAAGAAGTAACTATCGAGGTACTTAGAGATGAGAGAGACTTTAGTGGACTACTGGCTGGAGATAATGATTTATCAAACCGACGAGTCATTAACGCACGGTTATGGCTTAGGGCGCAAGGCTTTATTTAGAAACTTTTGTCAGCATTACGTAAACGTTAGATAAGCAGCGTAACGCGAAAATGGGTTGTGTGAAGAGGATCGCAAAAAGATAGCGAACTGCGCGTTACTATCAATACTAGTATGGCAGTTAAAACCATGGACTAATAAAGGTGGTAACAAGCATGCAAATGACAATGCGCTGGTTTGGGCCAGTCGAAGATAAAATTCCGCTGGCGCATATTCGCCAGGTTCCAGGCGTTGAAGGCGTAGTGGGCGCGCTGTATGACGTTCCGGTCGGCGAGGTGTGGCCACAGGATAAAGTGCGCGCGCTGGCCGATCAGGTTCAGCAGGCCGGGTTAAAAATGGAGGTAATTGAGAGCGTCAACATTCACGATGACATCAAAATCGGCCTGCCGAGCCGCGATCGCTTTATCGCCAACTACCAGCAAACCATCCGCCATTTAGCGGAGATCGGCATCAAAGTCATCTGCTACAACTTTATGCCGGTGTTCGACTGGATGAAGACCGAGATGAACTACGTCCTGCCGGACGGTTCTGTGACCATGGCGTTTGAGAAAAAAGGCATCGATAAAACGCTGGATGAAGTGGTGAAAGAGGTGCTGGAGAACTCTAACGGCTTCGCGCTGCCGGGCTGGGAGCCAGAGCGGCTGGCGAAAGTACAGGAGCTGTTTGCCAAATATAAAGATGTCGATGAGAACACACTGCGCCAGAACCTGGTCTATTTCCTTGAGCGCGTGATCCCGGTGTGCGAAGAGGTCGGCATCAAAATGGCCATCCACCCGGACGATCCGCCCTACTCTATCTTCGGCCTGCCGCGCATTGTGAAAAACCGCGACGATCTTGACTGGATCTGTAATGCCGTCAACTCTGAGGCCAACGGCATCACTTTATGCACCGGCTCCATCGCCGAAGATCCGGATAATAACGTCTACGAGATTCTCGCCGAGTTTACCCGCCGCAGGCGCATCCACTTCGCCCACGTGCGCAATATCAAGCTTATTCAGGATAAGGATTTCTACGAATCGGCGCACCTTTCGCGCTACGGCTCGCTCGATATGTATGAGGTGATGAAAGCCCTGCATGACAACGGCTTTAATGGCTATATCCGCCCGGATCACGGCCGTTTTATCTGGGGCGAAACCGGGCGTCCGGGCTATGGCCTCTACGACCGCGCGCTCGGCGTCACCTATCTGCACGGCTTATGGGAAGCGCTGGAAAAACGCCACTAACCCTGACCAACGGCACCGGTGTTTACCGGTGCTCTTCCTCATAGCGGCGCACCTTAAAGCCCTCTTCATCGGCAGGCGGCACAAAGTAGCGGGTAATCAACTCAAACTGCGCATCGGTGGCGGCGAAATCATGCTCGCCCGCCGCATTGCGCTGGCGCAGGCGCGCTTTACAGGCCTCATCGCTTATCACGAGATAGTGCAGCAGATGCTGCGCCCCGGCATCCTGAATAATCGACATCATCCACTGACGGCTGGCGACGGTATTGGCGGGGAAATCGAGGATCACATTTACCCCGGCCTGTAACAGGGCGATGACATGGGGCTTAATTGCTCGCTTAAGCACCGCGGAGTAGTGCACATAATCCTCTACGCTGTGCATCGACTCTTTAAACAGCAGTGCCAGCCAGCTATCTTCGCTGAGCACCACGCTGCCCGGCGTTTGCGCAAGCGTTGCCGCAAGGGTCGATTTTCCGGAAGCAATTTTGCCGCAGAGAATATGCAGCGTTGGCCCGTTTTGGCTTGTCTCATCAATGCGCATGCTATGGCTCCCGTTAGCGCTTAACCCGAGCCCCGAGCATACGAGTTAGCCGCTCGCCTCTTCAACTCCCCATTTTTTGCACAGCGTGGCGATATTAACGTCGGCCTGGCGCTGTACGGTAAAGCTGTCAACGCTGAGCAGGATGAGCTTCAGCCCGCGCCCGCTCTCCAGATCCGGTGTCATCTCAAGGCCATTTTCCTGCTGTGCCGCCAGTAAGCGTTCAGCGGGAAACGGCTCGCCATTATCGCGAAACGTCAGTTGCACCTCCTGCGCACTGGCGGCAAACGCGATGCTAAAGGTGGCTGCGGCCTGCTGATGCAGGCTATGGCGAATAATATTGGTCGCCACTTCGCACACCGCCAGATCGAGAGAGAAACGCCAGCCCTCATCCACCGGCAACGCGGCCATCTGCGCGTTCAGCCACTCAGCAAGCGGCGAGAGCGCGGTGAGCGAGGCGGGGAAAGTTATCTCGCTAGCCATAATTCACAGCCCAAGCAGTTGCAGGGCGGCGGCCCGGTCCGCGCTGATGCGAAAAATGCGATCCATGCGCGTCAGGGTAAACATATTTTTGATGCCGGGGTTGAGGGCGCAGAGCACCATTTCGCCTTTGCCGTTCATCATCTTCATTAATGAAACCAGCGTGCCGAGGCCGCTACTGTCAATAAAATCGACCTTGCTGAAATCGACAATCAGCGCACGCGGCTCATCACCCATCTCGCGGGCAATCGCCTCTTTGAAAGCCGCCGAAACGGAGGCATCCAGCCGTCGAATCGCCGGCGTAAGGATCGTCACCTGCGGCTGACGTTCGCTATCGATATTCATCACTTCTCTCCATTTCGCTCAATAATTAATAGGGAAACATCATCTGCCATCTGCTCGCCGTTGCGCCAGCCGGTTAAGTGCTGGCCGAACTGTGGCAGAAGCGCGCCGATCGCCTCATTAACGTGCTGTTGCAGCCACTGCTGCAAGCGTTGCGGGCCAAACTGCTCGCCTGCGGGGTTTTCGCATTCGGTAATGCCGTCGCTAAAGAGGCAGAGCCGCTCGCCGGGGCGCAGCTCAAAATCAACATCATCCCAGTTGAGATCGGGCATCAGCCCAACCGGTGCGCCGCCGCTGCCAATCGGCGTGACCTCACCTGCGGGGGTGACAATAAAAGGAGTGGGATGACCGGCCTGGCAGAGCCTGCCTTTGCCGCTCGGCAAATGGATAACGCCGTAGATCATCGTGAAATAGCTCATGATCTCCGCCTCTTCGCTGCAAAAGCGGCTATTAAGCATGCGCACCACGTCTGCGGGCGAAGCGACGCTGCCATCAGCAGAAAAGAGGAAACGCTCCACCACGCGGCCCTGCAAAAACTGCCGTGCTACCGCGAGGGACATCATCGCGGCACCGACGCCGTGGCCCGAGACATCAACACAGTAAAACCCCAGATGGTCGTCTAGCTGAAAGAGGTTAAACACATCGCCGGAGACCCACGCGGAGGGCAGAAACAGCCAGTCGGAAAAGTAGTCGTGATAGCGCAATTGATGGGCGGGCAGAATCGAGTGCTGAATGCGCGCCGCGGCTTGCAGATCCTGCTCAATCTGCTGTAACGCCTCGCTGAGCCGCGCGTTGCGTGCCGCCAGCGTCGCCTCCAGCGCCAGAATGCGCGAACCGGCATGCAGCCGCGCGCGCAGCTCGCTCTGCTCCACCGGCTTGCTGAGAAAGTCATCCGCGCCCGCATCGAACCCCTGCGCCAGGTCGCCGGGGTTTTCCCGCGCGGTGAGCAAAATCAGGTAGATATAGTGGCCAAACTGCCGTTCGCGGATTTCACGGCACAGCGTTAAGCCATCCATCTCCGGCATCTCCCAGTCGCTTATCACCATGCTGACGGGTGAGGTAGCCAGCATCTCCAGCGCGCTGACGCCGTTTTCCGCTTCGCTGACCACATAGCCCCACTGCGCCAGCATGCGTGAGAGCAGGCGGCGATAAATGGGCGAATCCTCCACCACAAGCACATGCTGTTGGGCCACGGCGGCTCCTTATAACGGTAAAAACCAGATCAGGCTGACGGTTCCTTCGCGGAATTTGCCATTGCCGCTCTTGTGGCCGGGGTAGCGCGTGCCGGCGAAGTTGGCGTACTGCAACGAGAAGGAACCCGGCGTGTAGCCTGCATAACCAAAGCTGTAGCTGTAATCGCCGTTCCACGGCTGCTGCTGGCTGCGATCCGGGAACCAGAAAGCGGTAGCGCGCACAAAGAAGTGCTGTTTAAAGGTGTAACCGCAGCCGCCAAGCACCACGTTTTTGTTCTGCTCAATATCGTTACTCTTCAGATCGTAGTAACGCGGCACCCAGCTGTAGCCGACCTGGCAAATCAGTGAATCGCCTTTGTTAATCAGCAGCTTATTTTCAACGGGTTTCGGCAGTGAGAATTTATAGGCCAGCGTCACCGCCCCCTGTTCAAAATAGGTTTTGCGCTTGCTGCCCGACGTCCAGAAGTGGTTATCGCCATAGTTGCTGTAGACCAGGCTGACGGTGTTGGCATGCCAGTCGTCATAGCCAAAGCTGTAGCGGAAATCGGTGGTGTAGCGGCTGGTATCGGTCACCGGCACGCGGGTGGTGATATTGGCAAACCAGAAGCTGTAGGGTGAGTATTGCAGGCTCAGGTTAACGGTCTGATTCACCTTTCTTTTCTGCTCGGCGCTGCTGGAACTATTCGGGATCGTTACCCACTGCTCTTTCAGGCCTGTACCAAAGCTGAGCGCGCCGGAAAAAGGCTTGTTATTACCGGAAAAAAGACGCCCCCAGCGGCTGGTAAAGACGCCGACCTGCACCGGGTCGCCATTGCTGTCGCGCAACGACTCGCTCTCCGCTTCACTCTTTTGCGCCGCATTTGCTGCCGGTAAGGCAGCGAGCAGCGCGCAGGCCAGTAAATATCTCTCCCGCATTAAGCCTTTCCTCAGTTAGGTATCCAGCGCGCGCCAACATTGTATTTCGCCAGCAGCCACAGCACGCCGAGCGCTGCCGCATGCACCAGCGTGTTGACGATCCACGCCTGTCGCCAGAGATCGAAGGTGACGAACTGGCTCACCGCCAGCACCACATAGACATGCAGAATAAAGACATACAGCGAGTGCTGACCCAGCGGGATAAGAAACCAGCCGGTCAGGCGATAGATGGGCCGCCAGCACCAGGTCAACAGCAGATAGACCGTCACCATCAGGCTGATATCATTCAGCACCCGCACCGGGCCAAGACCGTTTTTCGCCGCCCAGGTGTGGTAAAACGCGTTGAAATCGGCAGGTGGAATCACATGCATCAGCAGTTCCGGCGGCATAAAGGGGTTGGTGTGGTTCTGGGCAACGAAGGCCAAAATCAGCGCAACGATCACCAGCGCCACAATCACCACTTTGCCCGGCGGCGTGCGCGCCAGCGAGAGCAGTTCTGCCTTGTACCAACCGCAGCTCATGCCGAGGACGAAAATAAATTGCCAGGCGAGCAGTGGAAAGGCGAACTCAAACTCGGACACCGTCACCCGCACCGGCCAGCGCTGCCAGCAGCCATACACCAACAGGGAGAGGCTCAATAACCACCACACCCTGCCCTGTTTAAGCAGCGCCAAAAAGAGCGGGCTTAATAGCAGCAGGAAAATATAGAGGCCAAGGATTTGCGTCTGGTGCGGCCCGATTTGCAAATAGAGCACGATGTTAAACCATGTCTCTTTTATTTGCGGCGTCACCGGATAAAGCGACCACGATGTTCCAGAAAAACGGTCGGTAAAGTGGGTCACTTCAAATACATTTAAAAAAGGTAAAAACCCGAGCAACAGCATCGACAATATGATGATGATATTAACGCGATATATTTTCCACGCCCGCAGATATAATCCCCAGCAAATCGTTAATAGCGCCGCTTTTTGCAACCGCGCCCGATTAAGCATCCCCAGCATAAACCCGGAGAGAATAACAAAGCCTTCGGCACCGGTCGTTAAGCCAAAACGCTCCCACGAAAATATATTAAATATCGACATCACTTCCGTATGCGCCACCACCATCATCACCAGCGCAATACCGCGCATTAAATCAATACGCAAATCCCGGCTACCGGCAACGGCATAGCGCCATGTCGTTGATTCTATGCTCTCTTTTTGCGGCAGCGCGGGCGCCATCTGGCTCATAAATAGACCTGTTAAGGGCGGCAATAAAACTACAGGGAAATTATTTAGATAGCTTAAATACGCCTGACTGGCAATGTTAGCGAAGCGAAAAGCGCCCCGCGAAAATCGTTCAAATTGATATTAAATTAACTGCAACGAATTATTCCGCGTTGCGCTTTGCTGGAAACTTTTAATCAGCCATCTACACTTACATTACTTTTTGTTTTACCGGGAAGTTATTACGCCAGGCCGCGAAACAGGTCCGCCTGGGTATTATCTGATTTCTTATTATTACGGAATAAAGATAACAACCGCTATGGGCTTCTACTTTTCCCGATTTGAAGATCGCAAACCGCCCGAGCCGCTGAAAACGCCGCGCTGGGCGATGATTACCTGGCAGATATTAGCGGTTGCGGCGCTGATTCTGGGTGCGAATTATATCTACTGGCGCTGGACGGCGTCGCTGAATATGGATGCCCTGTGGTACGCCATTCCGCTGGTATTAGCGGAAACGCTGGCGTGGATTGGTACGGTGTTATTTACCATCAACCTGTGGAAAGAGGAGGATCCGCCGCAAGCGCCGCCGCCACAGGAGATCAATGACTGCCTGGGCGCAGATGAAGCGGTCGAACCGCGCCCGGTGAAAGTGGATCTCTTTATCGCCACCTACTCCGAAGATGTTGAGCTGGTCAGGCTCTCCATCCGCGATGCGATGAAAATGGCGTACCCCTTTCCCCTCGATTACCGCGTGCATGTGCTGGATGACGGGCGACGCCCGGAGATGAAAGCCGTCTGCGACGAAGAGGGGGTCAATTACATTACCCGGCAGACCAATATCGGCTACAAAGCGGGTAACCTGCGCAACGGTCTTGAGCAGACCGACGGCGATTTTCTGGTGATTTGCGATGCTGACACCCGCGTCTTCCCGACCCTGCTCGCCCACACCCTCGGCTACTTCCGCAACCCGGATGTGGCGTGGGTGCAGACGCCTCAATGGTTTTACGACCTGCCCGCCGGGGAGAACCTCTCGCGCTGGCTGGAGCGAAAAACCGGCAAAGTGGGCTACGCCTTCGGCTGGCTGGCGCAGAAAATTGTCGGCCCGGTGACGATGGGACGCGATCCCTTTTTTAACGATCCGCGCATGTTTTACGATGTGATCCTGCGCCGCCGTAACTGGGCTAACGCCGCCTTCTGCTGCGGCGCGGCATCGGTGCACCGGCGCGAAGCGGTGATGCAAGCAGCGCTGCGCAGCTATGTCTGGACGGTGGAAGAGGAGATTGACCGCCATACGCGCGATATCCGCGATCCCGCCACCCGCGAGGCGCTCCAGGAGGCGATGCGCCCCCACGTCGCTTTCGATACTGAACTGACGCCCTATAAATTTCACGTCTCGGAAGATATCTACACCTCGATCCTGCTGCATGGCGATGCGGCGCGAAACTGGCGCTCGGTGATGCACCCGCGTATCGAATCAAAAATGCTATCGCCGCAAGATATGCTGACGTGGATGATCCAGCGCTTTAAGTATGCCGCCGGATCGCTCGATATTCTGTTTCATGACAATATCTTCAGCCGCCGCCGCTTTAAGCTCTCGCTGCCGCAAACCCTGATGTACGCCACCACCTTCTGGTCCTATATGGCCTGCGTCTGGAACGCCATTTTCCTGATTTCGCCGATTATCTACCTCTTCACCGGCATTCCGCCGGTGTCGGCCTGGTCGACGCCCTTTTATCTCCACTTCCTGCCCTTTTTTATCCTCTCGGAGCTGGCATTTATGTTTGGCACATGGGGCATTTCCGCCTGGGATGGGCGCGCATCCTATCTGTCGTTCTTCTCGATGAATCTGCGGGCGCTAAATACGGTGCTACGCGGCGAGCAGATCAAGTTTCACGTTACGCCGAAGGAGCGCCAGACCGGGCGCTTTCTCTACCTGGTGAAACCACAAATCGCCATCGTGCTGCTCACCCTGACCGGGCTGATTTGGGGCGGCATTCAGGTGGCGCGCGGCCAGGTGGATGACCCTTCCGGCTATGTCATCAATATCTTTTGGGGTGCCGTCAACATTGCCGCGATGTTGCCGCTGATCCTCGCCGCCATCTGGACGCCGGACGAAGAGGAGGCGCGAACATGAGAACGCGCGACGCACTGCTTTCTGCACGCAGTTACATCACTATCCTGCTCGGTTTTCTGCTCGGCTTCGCCATCGTGGTGTGGGTGGAAAAACAGATGCCGACCCGCGTTGAGAGCAGCGGTGGCATGGCGCTCAGTAAAGATTTCCCGCCGCTGCCCACCTCGCGTGCGCTCACCTTTGAGGAGGCGATCTGGGCGCGCGTGGCCTGGCAATATTACGTCAACAATACGCAACCCAACGGCCTGCCGAATGCCCAGGATGGGCAGGCGTGGTTCAGCTTATGGAGCGCGGGCAGCTATCTGCTGGCGGTGATTGCCGCACAACAGTTGCACATCCTCAGCGAAGCAGAGAGCGATGCGCGCATCAGCAATGCGCTGGCAACACTCGGCGGGCTGCCACTTACGCCGCAGGGCGTGCCAGCGGCCTACTATCACTCCGATACGCTGAAAATTCTCGGCAAACCGGAAAGCTCCGCCATCGGCATGGGCCGCCTGCTGGTGGCGCTGCAAACCCTGCTCTGGCGCTCGCCGCAGCACGCGGAGGCGGTGCGCGATCTCTTTAACCGCTGGCAGGTGGGCGCGCTTATCGTCACCAGCGGCGCAACGCAGGCCGCCGCGCCGCTGCATCACTGGGCGCTGGCCACCGATGAGCCGCGCAACAGCTTTGGCTATCGACTTTATGCCAGCCATACGCTGCGGCTGATCGACAGCGCCGCCGGGCTGGCAGTGACCAACCCGCCTGAGGGGCAGCAGATGATCGATATCGACGGCATTATGGTGCCCGATGAGGGGCTGCGCACACCGTGGGGACGCCAGCCTTCGCTCATTAGCCTCCCCTATCTGTTAACTGGCCTTGAGCTGGGCTTTGATGCGCAGAGCGCCGAAATTGCCTTTCGCATCATGCAGATCCAGCAGCGCCGCCACAGCCTGCGGGTGCGTAAACCGCCCATCAGTACCGACTATGCCGAACCCGCGCCGGACTTTATCAATGACCTGCCCAACCGCCAGCCTATCGACAATGAGGCGCTGCGCGATGCGCCGCCTGAGCTGACGGCGATCACCTCGACCCGCTCGGCCTTCGCCTGGTATGCCCTGTTTCGCAACAGCTGGAGCGAGGCCCTGCGCCAGCAAGCGCAGGTGCTGCAAGTGCCGGGCAAAGGGTGGCAGCGCGGGCATAACCTCAACAACAGCGTGAACAGCGTGATTGATGCCGACACCAATGCCATCGTGCTGGAGAGCCTGGCCTATATCGCCCACGGCCAGATGCTGTGCCTGGCCTGTTTTAACCCCGCGCCCCGTTCCCCTTCGTCAGCAGGAGCTACGCCATGAAGCTGAAAGCACTACTCTTTTTTCCCCTGTTGGCCGGGTTTATGGCGCTCTGGATGACGCTGAGCCAGGCGCGCGCTGGCGATCTTCCGGCATCGGACTATGCGCCGCGCAGCGGCAAGCTGACGGCGCAAGAGATGACGATGGCGAGAAACGCCTGGCAATACTTTGTCGCCAACTACCAGCCCACCACCGGGCTGGTTAACGCGGTAAACAAATACCCCTCCACCACCATGTGGGACAGCGGCTCCTACCTTGCTGCGCTGACGGCGGCACGCGAACTGGGGATTATCGATAAAGCGGAGTTTGATCGGCGGATGCTGAAGATCCTCGCCACCATCAACAAGCTGGATCTGTTTCGCAATGAGCTGCCCAACAAAGCCTATAACACCCTCACCGCACAGAAGGTGAACTACACCAACAAACCGGGCGAGATTGGCTTCTCGGCGCTTGATATCGGGCGCATGTTGATCTGGCTGAAGGTGATCAAAGAGCGCTACCCGGAGTATGGCAACAGTATCGATAACATCGTGCTGGGCTGGGATTTTAGCCATGCTGTTGACCCGTGCGGCACGCTCTACGGTGCTTACCTCGAAAATGGTCAGCCGAAGTATGTGCAGGAGGGGCGCCTCGGGTATGAGGAGTATGGTGCCGCCGGTTTCCAGCTGTGGGGCTTCAACACCTGCCAGGCGAGCCGACCGCAGCCCTATGAGCTGGCGGAAATTTACTGCGTGCTGGTGCCCTACGACACGCGCGATCCGCGCGCCACCTCGCAGCACAACTATGTGGTGACTGAATCCTATCTGCTTTACGGTCTTGAGTTCGGCTTTGATAACCCGAACGATCGCAACAACAGCCCGCGCAACTACTCCCATCCGTGGATGAAAAACTTCGCCGACCGCGTCTACCAGGCGCAGGAGAACCGCTACACCATTACCGGCGTGCTCACCGCACGCTCCGAGCACCAGCTCGATAAAGCCCCCTACTTCGTCTATGACACGGTCTACACCGATGGCTATGACTGGAACACCATCACCGATAAAGGGCAGTTTATGCCCAGCGCCGCCGCCGTCTCCCTGAAAGCGGCGCTCGGCATGTGGGTGCTGTGGGATTCCCCCTACACCGATCGCCTGATGAGCGCCATCGAGAACGCCAACGAAGAGGGCAAGGGTTACTACGAAGGGCTGTATGAGAATGGCGACGGCCCGATCAAAGAGTTCACCGCCAACAACAACGGCATCATGCTTGAGGCGCTGCTGTTCAAAAAAGAGGGCAAGCTGCTGCAATTCAACACCGATAACCCGAAAAACCGCAACTTCGCCCCGTCGCTGTGGGAGAAGAAGCTGGTCGATCTGTTTGAGGAGAACAACGCCCGCCGTAACCGACCGTTCCTTGAGAGCACGCCGTCGGTGAAAAACTGGTGTCAGCAGACCGGCACCACCCAGCGCACGAAACCTGCCTGCCAGGCGTGCCAGTGCGCCTCCTGTAATGCGGATGAGCCTGTGAAGCTGCCGCCGGTGACTGCGCAATGTCTAAAACCGTAGTTCGCTGGCTGGCGATCCTTCTGCTGCTGCTCGCCGCCTTTGCGCTATTTCGCGAGGGCGGCGCAGGCTGGCGCTGGCTGACGAAAGGGGCGTGGAACACCACCGCGCGCGTCAGCAGCCTGACGCCGCAGGAGCGCGAGTGGGCCGCCATCGCCTGGCGTTACTTCGTCAATAACACCCAGCCGCAAACCGGGCTGGTCAACGGCAGCGACAAGCAGCCGCGCGTTACGCTGTGGCAGATGGGCGACACGCTTATCGCCCTGCTGGCGGCAAAAGATCTCGATCTGGTTGATGATAAGGAGTTTGACGCGCGCCTCACCCGCCTGCTCGGCACCCTCAACCGGCTAATGCTTACCGATACCCGCACGCCCGGCAGGCTCTACTCCAGCCAGACGGCGACCATCGTCGACTTTAGCGGCAAGCCGGTGAAGAGCGGCTGGTCGGCGAAAGATATGGCGCGGTTGATGCTGGCGCTGCGCCTGACCGCCGAACGCGCGCCGCAGTACCGCGAGTATCTCGACAAAGTGATCCTGCGCTGGAATTTCTGCCCGGTCATGGATGGCGAAGGCGAGCTGTGGTCCGCCTCGCTGCAAAACGGCCAGCCGGTGGTGCGCGAAGAGCTGCGCCTCGGCGAGAGCGAATATGCCGCCAGCGCCTTCCGCCTGTGGGGTTTCCCGGCCGGGAAAGCGCTCACGCCGCCGTCAAAAAACGTCATCATCTACCAGCGCAGCCTGCCGGTGGATGCCCGCGATCCGCGCACTACCTGGCAGCCGTCAATCCTCTCAACGGTGCCAGCAATGTTGCCGGGGCTGGAGTTTGGCTGGCAGCCGCCGGGGCTGAGTGACGAGGTGCAAACCCTGCTGCGCGATCGGGCGCAGGGCGTCTGGCTGACACAGAAAACGCGCTGGGAAAAAGAGAAGATCCTCACCGCCCGCGCCGACTTCACCCTCGCGCAGGCACCGTGGCACGTGGAGGACAGCGTGTGGGGAAATGGCTATGCGTGGAACACCCTCGGCGATGACGGCAAATATTACCCGCGGCTGTCGCAGGTAACGACCAAAGCAGTGTTTGCCTTGTGGGTGTTGTGGGATACCGCCTACACCAATGCCCTGATGGCAGTGACGGAACACCTGAACGACCCCGAACGCGGCTGGTTTGAGGGACGCGTTGAAGCGACGGGCGATATCAACAAAATGGTGACGCTCTCCACCAACGCGATGGTGCTGGAGGCGCTGCTCTACAAAGCCAACGGCGGGCCGCTCTTTCGCGACGGTTTAATCGACGATGAGAGCTATTTCGTGCGCCGCACGACAGATGAATTTAACAAACCCGGCCTCTGCCTGCCGGGTGAACGCACCCCGAGGGCCGCGCCATGAAATTCTACCGCGATCTCTTTGAAGCGAGTCTGAGCCGCGTCTTCCCGGATGATGAGAAACGCGCCTTCTTTAACGCCTTCTACACCACCTTTATGCATATGTCGCCAGAGACAGAGCAGCACTTCGCCCGCCTTGAGAATGAAGAGGGGCAACAGCTGGTTTATAAGAGCTTCTTTGCCATGCTGGCGGTCGACGGCGCGCTGTTTGTGCCCGATTTCCTCGAGCGGCTGGCACGCGAACAGAGCACCGACGGCCTGCGTTTGCCGCCGCGCTTTTTTGCCCTCTGGCGGGAAGCGATGTTGATTACCGTGCGCCAGCGCGACCCGCAGTGCGATGAAGAGACGCTGACCGCGTGGGCGATGGCGATTGCGCCGGGGCTGGAGTACCTGCGCCGCCAGGCAGAACTGCACTACCAGGCCGGGGAGGCATCATGACAGCCTGCCATTTTGACCTCAACGCCCTGCCCGCGGCGGTGCTGATCTACGATCGCCACGAGCAGCTGCTGGCGTGGAATGGCCAGGTAGAGGCGTTTTACCCGACGCTTGCCGGCGGGCTAAAGCCGGGCGCGACGCTGCAAAGCCTGGCAGAGAAGTTTATCGACGCGGCCTATAACACCGACCCGAGCCGCCGCCAGACGCTGCGCGAGGCGATCATTCGCAACTGCCGCCAGGATAGCCACCGCGAAGTGCGCCAGGCCGGGCAGCGCCGCCTGTTTGTTCAGCACCAGCGCCTGGCGGATGGCAGCATCGTCAGCCTGCACAGCGACATCACGCAGCTGGATGAAGCCCAGCGCTCGCGCCAGCAGTTGCACGATGATTTCCTGCTCACCGCCGACTCTATTCATATTGGTATCTGGGACTGGCAGATCTCGGCCGACAATTTGCAGGTCAACGACACGCTGCTGACGATGATCGGCCTTCCGCGCAGCCAGTGGCACCATCCGGCGCGCTTTCTGCTCAGTCTGGTACATGAAGAGGATCGCGCCCGCCTGCGCCAGGCGATGCAGGGCTCAACCCGCCACCACGTTCCGGTGTTTGAGTGTGAAATCCGCGTTCGCCATCAGAGCGAGGAGTGGCGCTGGATGCTGCTCTCCGGCCAGGTGGTAACGCTGACCATGCAGGGCGATGCGGAGCGGGTGATCGGTACGTTGCAGGATATCACCCGCCGTAAAGAGGCGGAGCTGCTGGCCATTGAAGCGGCGAAGGTGGCACGCGATGCCAACGAGGCGAAGAGCGCCTTTCTGGCGAATATGAGCCATGAAATTCGCACGCCGATGAACGGTATCCTCGGCATGACGCAACTCTGTCTCGACACGCAGCTCAGCAGCGAGCAGCGGGAGTACCTCTCGCTGGTGATGAGTTCGGCGCAGTCGCTGCTGCATATCATCAATGACATTCTCGACTTTTCGAAAATCGAGGCGGGCAAAATTATTCTCGATGAGGAGCCGCTGGAGATCCGCCCCTTTATCCAGGCGTTGATCCGCCCGCATATGCCCGCCGCCAGCGAAAAAGGCATTGAACTGCTGGTCGATATCGATCCCGCCGTGCCGGAGGTCGTCTCCATCGATGGCCCCCGACTGCGGCAGATCCTCACCAATCTGCTCGGCAACGCGCTGAAATTTACCCATCAGGGGGAAGTGGTGCTCGCCATCTCGCCGGGCGAGGAGTCTGGTAGCTGGCGGTTTGCGGTGCGCGACAGCGGCATCGGCATTCCCGCCGAAAAGCAGCAGGCGATCTTCGAAGCCTTCAGCCAGGCAGACAGCTCCACCACCCGCCGCTATGGCGGCACCGGGCTGGGGCTGACCATCTCCGCTCGGCTGGTGAAGATGATGGGCGGCGAGCTGGCTGTGACCAGTGAACCGGGCGTGGGCAGCGAGTTCGCGTTCGGCTTAACGCTGGTAAGCCAGCCTGCCGCGCTGGCGGCAATGCAGATGACGCGTTTTAGCGGCGAGCGGGTGCTGGTGGTGGATGATAACAGCACCAACCTGCGCCTGCTGGAGACGATGCTGACGCAGATGGGGCTGGTGCCGCACTGCGTCGATAACGCCCACCAGGCACTGCGCCTGACGGCAGAGAGCGAACCCTTTCCGCTGATCCTGCTTGATGCGCAGATGCCGGAGATGGATGGCATCTCGCTGGCGCTGGAGCTTTCGGTGCTGCCGCAGGCGAGCCAGAGCCGCATCATTATGCTCAGCTCGATGAACCGCCACTTCGATGCGCGCATGCTTAAACGCATCGGCATCGCCCACTACCTGCATAAACCGGTGGCGCAAAGCGAGCTAAACCAGGCGATCGCCAGCGTGCTGGCACCGGGTCGCCTGCCGGATCCGGTTGCCGTCGAACAGCCTGTCGCGCCGCAAGTGGCAGCCAGCGCGCTGCGTATTCTGCTGGCGGAAGATAATCTGGTGAACCAGAAACTGGCGCTGCGTCTGCTGGAGCGTCTCGGCCATCATGCCGAGGTGGTTGATGACGGGCGTGCGGCGCTCGATCGCTGGCATGAAGGGGGCTGGGATCTGATCCTGATGGATCTGCAAATGCCCGGCATGGATGGCGAAACGGCGATCCGCCTGCTGCGGGAAGAGGAAAGTATGCATGCGCTCAGCCACCAGCCGGTGATCGCCATGACCGCGCACGCCATGCAGGGCGATAAAGAGCGCTGCCTGGCAATGGGGTTTGATGGCTATATCGCAAAGCCAGTAAGCCAGCAGGCGCTGCACGATGAGCTGACCCGCATCACGCAACGTGACGATGAAGGGTTGCCCACGCAGAGCGCCCTGCTGACGCAGTGTGCCGACGATGCTGAACTGGTTAACGAGCTGCTGGCCCTGTTTAGCGAAAGCGTCGGGACAATGCAGGCCAGGATTGCCGATGCCATTCACACCAACGATCGCGACGGCCTGCGGCGCGCGGCGCATAAACTGCGCGGCGAGGCGATCGCCCTCGATTTCACCCGTCTGAGCCAGCTGCTGCAACAGCTTGAGAGTCAGGCCATCAGCCTCGATCACCAGGCGCTGGATAACCTGCACACGACACTTCGCGAGGAGTTTGTGCGCGTTGAAGCGTGGCTGCAACGCCGGGAGGCAAACCATGATGCGTAACGCGCTGCTGCTGTCGTTCTTACTCTCAACCCAGGCTTTTGCCACCGCGCTGCCCGTCACCTGGTCCCTTGCCGGAGAGTGGCGCGTGCACGATGCTAACGATCCCGCTTTCGATGGCGTCAGCGCCTCCAGCGCCGACTGGCGCACCCTGCGTGTGCCCGCCAACTGGTACAGCGACGGGCTGGATCACCAGGGCGCGCTCTGGTACCGGCACAGCTTTACCCTGCCAGAGCAGTCTGCCGATACGCTGGCAACGCTGGTGTTTGACGGCGTCGACTACCTTGCCGACGTGACGCTGAACGGCCAGCGGCTGGCGCACCATGAGGGCTACTATCAGCGCTTCCCGGTGGATGTCAGCCAGGCGCTACGCCGCCATAACCAGCTGACGGTGCGCGTCGATAGCCCGTTTGAAGATCCAAAAACTATCTGGCCGCTGCATAAAACCATGGTCAAAGGGGTGCTGAACCAGCATGACACTCGCCCTGGCGGTGCCTGGTCGGCGCAGGGGCAGGATGCCAACTCCGGCGGCATCTGGGCACCGGTCCGGCTGCACCTTAGCCGCGGCGCGGCAATTGATGAAGTCATCCTGCGCCCGCAGTGGCAACAGGGGCTGGCGAAGCCAATGCTGCGCGCCGAGATCCGCTACCGGGCGAAACAGGCCGGGCCGGTGACGCTGCGCCTGGCGGCGAAGCCGGATAATTTTTATGGTCGTGACTACCGCCAGGAATTTCCCGTCACACTTGAGACAGGCGACAGCAAGGTGCTGACGGTGACGCTGCCGATGGAAGCCGCCAGGCTCTGGTGGCCGGTGGGTCACGGTAAACCCAACCTCTACCGCGTTCGCGCCTCGCTCATCGATCGGCAAGGGGTGATGGATACCGCCGTCACGCGCACTGGCCTGCGCAAAATGGAGGAAGCGCCGGATAACAAAGGCTGGCGCATCAACGATAAGCGCCTGTTTGTGAAGGGCAGCAACTATATCGGCTCGCCGTGGCTCGGCACCATGACGCGCGCCAAGTATCGCCAGGATTTCGAACTGGTAACGGGGATGAACGCCAATGCGATACGCGTGCATGGTCATGTCGCCGGGCGCGCGCTGTATGACGTCGCCGATGAGATGGGGCTGATGATCTGGCAGGATGTGCCGTTGCAGTGGGGCTATAACAACAGTAGCGAATTTGCCGATAACGCCGCGCGCCAGACGCGGGAGATGGTGGCACAGTTCGGCAACTCACCAGCGATTGTGGCCTGGGGTGGGCACAACGAGCCGCCGTGGAACTCGCCGTGGATGGAGAAGCGCTTTAAAGACTGGAATAAAGATCTTAACCGCGAGCTGACGCAGAAAGTGGCGGACGCGCTGGCCGAGGACACCTCGCGCATCGTGCACCGCTTCTCCGCCGTGGAGGAGCACTACTGGCAGGGGTGGTATTTCGGCACCATGCGCGATGTGCTGGCTCCGGCGAAAACCGGCATCATTACCGAGTTTGGCGCTCAGGCGCTGCCGCGCCTCTCGACCCTCAAAACCATTATTCCCGCCAGCGAGATGTGGCCGAAGAGTACCGATGCGAAAGATCCCGGCTGGGATCGCTGGAAGTATCACAACTTCCAGCCGTTCCAGACCTTTGGCTTTGCCAACGTGCCGCGCGGCGAGAATATTCAGCAAACCATCGATAATACCCAGCGCTACCAGGCGCAGCTGGTGGCAATGGCGGCAGAGAGCTATCGCCGCCAGCGTTATCAACCGGTTACCGCCCTGTTCCACTTTATGTTTGTCGAGACCTGGCCGTCGATCAACTGGGGCGTCGTTGACTATCTGCGTCAGCCGAAAGCGGGCTACTACGCGCTGAAAACTGCCTATCAACCGCTGCTGCCCTCTATCGAGCCGGTCACGGCAAACTGGCAGACCAATAAAGCGAATATCTTGCGGCTGTGGGCAATTAACGATAGCTGGTCGGCCTGCGAAAAGTGCACGCTGAAGTGGCGCATCACGCAAAACGACAACAGTCTGGAGAACGGTGAGCTGCCGCTGACCCTCGAAGCGGATTCCGGCCAGATGGTGAAAGAGGTTTCGGTAACCCCCACCGCGCCCGGCGAAGCCAGGATCGCCTACTGGATTGAAGACCAGCAGGGCAAAGTGGTCGGTAAAAACGCACGCGTGGAAGCAGTGACCGCCGCACCGTGACAGGTGCGGCCATAACCTTTACTCTGCTGGTTATCGCAATGTCCTTACCCTGGAGCATCGATGACAACAGAGAATCTGGCGCAAATGGGCGCCGCGCGGGTGGTGAAGCGGGTTAACGCCACCGGAATAGCCGTGATTGAGAAAGCGCCGGTCAGCAAGGTTGAGTACGCCTTCTACCACCAGGTTGCGCCCGAGCTAAACCGCGCGGAAATCCTTACCCCAGCCTTGCTGGCAGCCGATGCCAGCACGCGCGCCCTCACCCTTGAAGCGATTCCCTACCCTGTTAGCCAGCAAAATGTCGCGAACGACGCTATCGTGTCGATGCTGGCACGGTTACACCGCTTTGCGCCGGATAAGAACTGGAACTATCACCCCCATCGCTGGCCCGACGCGCAGCTGGCGCTGAGCCTGCAACTGCTCGCCTTGCCGGAAGAGGCCGCCAGCGTGCTGCGCCGCTGCCAGCGCGAGAGCGACAGGCTTTTTGCCGAAGCGGGCCTGATTTCTGGCGACAGTAATGCTGGCAACTGGGGGCAGCGCGAGAACGGCGAGTTTGTGCTGTTTGACTGGGAGCGGTTCAGCACCGGTCACCCGGCCATTGATTTAGCCCCGCTGATTAAAGGCATGGGCACGCCTGAGGAGTATCGACACCTCGCGGCGCGCTACTGCCGATTTAATCCGCGGTCGGAAAACGATCTCGCTCGCGATATTGCCTTAGCGAAAGCGTGGATTGTCAGCGAAGTGATTACGCTCCTTCACAAGCGACAGAAAGCGGATTTTCCGCGTTTTCAGCACTGGTATCGCAGCTATTTGCCCGACTGGCTGAGGGAAGTGGAAAAAATGAAGTGAGCCAATAATTGAGACTGCCGGCGGGGTTATTCGGATAATAAAAGCCTAATAGCGGCAAAATATCATACGTTTCTCCCGACGCAATTGTTTACTCCTTATTTCTGGTAGGTTGTATTTAAGATTATACTCATTACCCTTTCAGTCAAATGGGATAGTCACGTATGAATAACTGATAGCGTAATGATATAAATGATAAGAATAACAAGGATCGTTAAACCTTCAGTTGAATTAACCGATTATGCCGCGTCATTTTCGCCTTTTCGTACGCTCCTCGAAACCTATTTACCCGCCTCTATCCAAAATTTATATGCCCGCCCGGTTATCGCCGATGATGGTGCCGTTGAGTGGTATAGCGATATTAATGGTCAGCCGCGCCGCTTACTCGATCTGAGTGAAACCGAGCAGAGCCGCGCCCGCACCGTGCTGGAACAGCGTCTCGACAGCGTTCGGGCACTGCATCAGAAGCTGGCGCAAAACGGGAGCGAGCCAGAAACAATGCTGCGCCTGCTACAGGCGGCCACCCACTCTCCTGCACCTGAGCAGGTGTGGGTGATCGACGGCCATCCGGTCATCGTCCCACCTGCGGAGGGCGCGCCCCGCGCCGCTGCCGCCGCCACCACTGCCGCTGCCGTCTCAAGGCGTCGCTGGTGGCCGTGGCTTTTACTTCTGGCTCTGCTTATCGCCCTGATTCTGTTGCTGCTGTCACGCTGTTCGCCACTGCACGAAACAGCAGCACCCGTCACGCCCGCGCCACCAGCTGTAACGCCCGGCGAGCCGGTGAAACCTGAAACGACACCCGCCCCGCACGCGCCGGTAAAACCCACCAAAGCGGTCTGCCCGGCGCAGCGAACCCAACAGCAAGCCCCTGAAATGGTTGTGATTATGGACGCCTCCGGTTCGATGGCTATCACCATGGATGCCACGCAGGATGAGTTGATCAGCTGGAACCAGGGGAAATATGTCGAGAATATCGAACGTGAACCGCGCCGTATCTCGCTGGCGCGTAACGCGGCCAAAGGCATTATTGACACTATCCCGCGCGATATGAACATCAGCCTGGTGGCGGCGGAAAACTGCCGTCAGGTCTCCCTGTCGCCCAGCTTCCCGTTTGCCCAGCGATCGGCGCTGAAAAAGCGCATTGAAGGTATTCAACCGGTCGGTAAAACGCCTCTCGCCGAAGCCTTAGCACTGGCGGGCAAAAAAGTGGATGGGGTTAACCGCGATGCGATTATTTTGCTGGTTTCCGACGGAGATGAAACCTGCGGCGGCGATCCCTGCCAGGTTGCCCGCGAGCTGAAAAAGAGTAAACCGCGCCTGCAGGTGAATGTCGTCGATATTATGAGCACCGGTGCAGGAAATTGTATTGCCAGCAGCACCGGCGGCAAAGTTTTTGCCGTCAACAATACCCGGGAATTTAAGCAGATCATGAAAAAGGCGATGCAAGAATATATTCCTGAGGGCTGCGAATAATATTCACAGAGAGAAACTATTAGGCACGCCGGTATTTTTTTCGCGTAATACATTGCCGCGTAAAATTTCCCTTAGTGCTAAATAAAATGCGCTTAACGCCGATAACGCTTTAACGTTTTCGCATTTTCCCATGCTGAGATGAGCAATTTAACCCTGTCGGAAACAGCGTATTTAGGGTTAATTCTGCTCATTTTTACCTTTTAGAAAACACAGGACCTGCCAACGTGAAAGAGATGTTTCTGTGCAGTGACAAGCTCAATAAATATCAGTCGATGGGCGAAAACGGGCAGGCTGTCCATATTTCTGCGCTGCAGTTGCGCGAAACCCTTCGCCTGCGCAAACAGAGCGCGGCGGCAGATGTGCTCGCCATTCCGCAAATCAGTGAACACGGCGAACGGGTTGACTGGTATGCCCCTTTTTCCGGCGACGTCATTCCCTGGTCTGCGGCCACGGAGAGCGAACGTCAAAGCGCCTTAGCGCAACTGGAAACCACGCAGGCCACGTTGCGCCAGCTCAGCCAGGACTTCGCCCAGAGCAACCAGCCGGAGCAGCAGCTGTTTGGTAAGCTGCTGGAAAAAACCCTGCAATTTCCCGATCCCGAGCATGTCTGGCTGGTCAACGGCAAGCCGGTGATCAGCTTCTGGGGATTCGTCAACGCCCGCCATCAGGCACGGATCGATCCGCTGGACTGCTTACGTCCGCCGAAACCCGTTACGCCCGCAGCCCCACTGCACAGCGCGCCGCCGGTCAACGAACCGCTGGTGACGCAGCCGAAGCGTCGCGGATGGTGGATCCTGCCCGCGTGGTTATGCTGGCTGCTACCGCTGCTGCTGTTAGCGCTTCTGCTGCTGTGGCTGCTGCGCGGCTGCGTACCCGGCGTCACCATTCCTGGCTTTAGCGTTGAGCAACCAGCACTGCCTGATGCGCACCTTCCGGTTGCGGAGAATGGCGCCACCCTGCCCGTCACCTCCTCTGAACGTGTTGTTGGCACCACCGAAGGCGTTACTGCGCCAGTGGTGAGCGGCAGCACGACGGGCATCGTCCCGTTGAGTGATGAAGAGCGTGCCACAGCTGCCCCGGAAAACGCCGCCGCCCTTAACGATCCCGCCGTGCCGGTCGCGCCTGAAACAGGCAGCGAGCCTGCGCAAGCTGGCGTTGAGCCCGTGACGCCAGAGGCGCAGGTGAACGACCCGGCGCTGGCGGAACCCAACGCTACTGCGGGCAACGCTACCGCGCCGGTAGAGGTGAAAAACCCGTTAAGCCTGCCGCCGGAAGCGCTGGCGCAGGGGCGTACCGATTTCCTCAATGGCCAATGGCGCGCAGGCGCAGGCATCCAGGATCAGCGTACCGGCAAGCCGCTGAGCCTCAACTACCAGATTAAAGATGGCAAAGGTGAAGTGCAGATGGTGCGCGGCGATGGCGTCTCCTGCCGCGGCGCGGTCAATGCCGCCATCCAGGCCGGCAAGCTGGCCATTAATAACCAGGGTGAAGCGCAATGTACCGATGGCTCGGTTTACCAGATGCCGGAGATCGTCTGTGCGCCCGGTGCTAAGAGCGTTGCCGACTGTAAAGGCAGCTACGGCACCAGTACCCTTTTCCCCCTTTCGATGAAGCAGGAGGCAAGTAACTAAATGCTGGCTGAGCTCACTGATTTTAAAAAACAGGTCAAACTTATCCGTGACAGCGGGATTCAGTTCCTCGACTTCGCTTTCTCCCTGCCCGCGCGTAAAGCCTACGGCGAATTTCTGCGCCAGCAGGGCGAAGGTGCGGTGCTGCGCCTTATCTACAACGAGCGTGACGACAAGTTTCAGGTCCCGACGCCAGACGGCGAAACGCCGCGCAACGCCGAACCGGAGTATGCGCTGGCGATTGAAGATTCCCTGAGCCTTTATGCGGGGATCTGGTTGCCGCTGCCCTTCTTTCGCTTCAACCCGCCGGGCGGCTTTTCTCACGGGCCGACTAACTGGTCGCGCGTGCAGTTTCATCAACTGCCGGAGCCGGACGAGAAAGGCAACACCTGGCGTGCAACGCTGATTTTCGATACCAAAATCTTTCCCGACCGCGAACATACACAATACCTGGCACCCGGCGAAGATGATGTCCGTTCCGGGGCCGGTTTTGCGCTGGCCTGCTTGCCGCACCAGATGGGCGACTTCCTGACTCTTCCATGGATTGAGGAGTGGCTGAACGATATCTATACCAGGCAGGCACACGCTGTGCTGCGTCAGCACCCCGAAGACACCGAAGAGAAGCTGGGGCTGAAAGAGCATCAGGCGCACTTCCTTAACCTGCTCGAGGTGCTGAAAAAGACCATCGCCATTCCAGAAGTACAGCTCAATGACGTGAAAATTCGTGATACCGCGATCCCCGTCGACCTGGTGCTGGATATTGGCAACTCACGCAGCTGCGGCGTGCTGATTGAGGAGCATGCAGCAGATAACAAAGGCCTCTCCCAGCTTTATCAGCTGCAATTGCGCGATCTGAGCCAGCCGCAGTTTGTCTATAACGAGCCATTTGAGAGCCGACTGGAGTTCGCGCAGGCGGAGTTTGGCAAGCAGGACTTCTCATCGAAAAGCGGGCGCAGCGACGCCTTTACCTGGCCGACCATCGGCCGCGTCGGCGGTGAGGCTTTCCGCATGGCGGCGCAGCGTTTAGGTACCGAAGGCTCAACCGGCCTCTCCAGCCCGAAACGCTATCTGTGGGACGATCAGCCCTACTCGCCGGGCTGGCGTTTCAGCCAGGCGTTTGTCAAATCGGATCGTGAACCGCTGGCGACCGCCGCCCCGCTGCTCTATATGCTCAATGATCATGGCAAGCTGTTGATTCGCCTCAATGAAGATGAGCGGATGCCGGTCTTCTCGCCGGTTTACAGCCGCAGTTCATTGATGACCATGATGCTCTCAGAAGTGCTGAGCCAGGCGTTAATGCAGATCAACAGCCCGGCGCAGCGCCTGAAGATGAGCCACGCCAGCCATCCACGTCGTTTACGCAACGTGATCCTGACCGTGCCGCCGGCGATGCCGAAACCAGAGCGCGCCATCTTTGAAGCCTGCATGCATGACGCTATCCGCCTGGTGTGGAAATCGCTGGAGTGGGAAGAGATGGATTACGACGGCGAAGAGAGCGGCAATGCGAAGCAGCCGCACCCCGGCGTGCATGTGAAGTGGGATGAAGCGACCTGCGGACAGCTGGTCTATCTCTATAACGAAACGCAGACCAATTTTGGTGGCCGCACCGATGAGTTTTTTGCCGCCACCCGTCGCCCCGATAATCAGCAGGCGGAGGGGGAACAACGCAGCCTGAAGATCGCCTCCATCGACATTGGCGGTGGCACCACCGATCTGGTGATCACCCGCTATACGCTGGATGACGGTAAAGGCATTAACGTGCGCATTACACCGAAACAGCTCTTCCGCGAAGGCTTTAAAGTGGCGGGCGACGACATTCTGCTGGATGTCATCCGTCTCTATCTCCAGCCAGCCGTAAAAGCGGCGATGATGAAAGTCGGCCACAGCGATATCGCGGCAGAGTCGATGATGTCGCAGCTGTTCGGCAGTGAAGCGATCGAAGCGGGCAAGCAGGTGCTGCGCCAGCAGTTGACGCTGCAAATCTTCTCACCGCTGGCGCTGGCCATTCTTCATCGCTATGAAGAGTACAAGCCGGAGAGTGGCCGCGAAGTCCTCAACTATACCTTCCGCGAACTGCTCACCGGCACTACGCCTACCGCCAAAGTGCAGGATTACGTTAACGACGTGGTGCGCACCGGCCAGTTGGCGAGCGAAGCGCTCTTCTCACTGCTCGACGTGCCGTTAGAGGTCGATCTCGCCCGTCTGCATAATGAGTTTATCGATCCGCGCAGCGGCCGGATGAACATCTGCCATAGCCTGCGCGCCCTGTGTGAAGTGCTCTGGCACTACAACTGCGATGTGCTGCTGTTAACGGGCCGCCCTTCACGCCTGCCGGGCATCCAGGCACTGATTCGCCAGCTCCAGCCGGTGCCGCCGACGCGGGTTCTGCCGCTGCACGGGTATGAAACCGGCGGCTGGTATCCCTTCAACAAAAAAGGGTGCATTGACGATCCGAAATCCACCGCGGTGGTCGGCGCGATGCTCTGCCTGCTGGCGGAGAAGTCGCGTCTCAACAACTTCTATTTCCGCGCGGCAAACTTTACCGCCTACTCGACGATCCGCTACCTCGGCATGCTGGATGGCAACAACGTCATCAAAGACAGCAACGTCTTTTACAGCGATATCGACCTTGATGCCGCTGACTTCCAGCTGCCTCAGGGCCAGCCATTTGAGGCGCGCGGTGAAGTGCGTATCGGTTTCCGTCAGCTGGATAACGAGCGCTGGCCGGCCTCGTCGCTCTATACCCTGAAAATCAACAATCCTAACCTTGCCAGCGAACTCGCCGGCGATGCGGTGATGCGTATTGAGCTGATGGCGGAACAGGGCCGCGCGCGAAACGGCGAAGAGGCGGTCAGCCCGGAGCGTTTCCGTATTGAGTCGCTGGAGATGGAGAACGCCAGACGAAACTACAGCCGCAAGGACGTGACCTTCCAGTTAAACACGATGGTTGGCAATGGCATGGGCGAAAGCCAGTACTGGCTGGATAGCGGGAGCATTAAGAGCTAATGAACAGCATCAATTCGAAGCAAATTATCCAGGGCTGGCAGGGCGTTGAACGCGGTGCCGGTGAAGCGATTGAGTGGATCAACGCGGTGCGCCAGAATGCGCCGCGTCTTAATACCGAAGCCGACCGTCTGACGATTAACCTCCGCCGCAGCCGTAACAAGGCGCGCCGTCTGGCGCTGGCAGCGGCAAAACCGATGACCATCGGCTTCTTTGGCCTGTCGCAGGCGGGCAAATCCTACCTGATTTCCGCACTGGCGGCGGGTGAAAACGGCAAGCTGGAGACCCGCCTCGGCGGTAAGCAGCTCGATTTTCTGACCCACATCAACCCGCCGGGCGGCGGCAAAGAGGCAACCGGCCTGGTGACGCGCTTTAGCCGTCGTCAGGTTGGCGGCGACGAGCGCTGGCCGGTGACGCTGCAACTGTTTAGCGAAATCGAGATGGGCAAAATTCTCGCCAACGCCTTTATCCATGATTTTAATCAGGAAAAATTCGACTGGCAGTATGACGAAGGGCGCATCAACGATCTGCTGGCCTCGCTGACCAAACGCCGTCGCCCAACCCGCGTGGCGGGCATCAGTGAAGATGATGTCGTCTCGCTGTGGGATTACCTGAGCCGCCATGCGGAAAAAAGCCAGAGCCGCTTAGCGCTGCACTACTGGCCGCAGGCGATTACGCTGGCGCCGTGGCTGACGCCGGAGGATCGCGGCCAGCTCTTCTCGGTGTTATGGGGCGAGGTGGCAGGGCTGACCGAAGCTTATATCCGTTTTGCGCAAACCCTGCATCGGCTAGGCGGCGCGCAGGAAGTGTGGGCACCGTTAAGCACGCTGGTCAGCGAAGAGAATGGCCTGCTGGTGCAGCGCGACAGCATTATGAATGTCGACATGCTGGAGCGGCTAAATACAGAGACCGATATCCGCATTGAGGTCTGCCCGGTGGTGCAGGGCCAGGCCGCAGCGCCCGTCACCCTCTCGCTGGCAGAATTAACGGCATTAACCGTTGAGTTGCATATCCCGCTGGTCGCCTCGACCCGCGAGCCGCTGTTTGAGACCGTCGATCTGCTCGATTTCCCCGGTTATCGCGGGCGCCTCGGCGTTGAGTCGATGGATGACACTCGCCGCGCGGTTAATAACGAAGAGAGCAACCCGCTGGCGCAGCTGATTTTACGTGGCAAAGTCGCTTATCTCTTTGAGCGCTATACCGAAAACCAGGAGATGAACGTCCTGGTGGTCTGTACAGCCTCGACCAAGCAGTCGGATGTGAAAGAGGTGGGCGGCGTGCTCGATGAGTGGATCCGCTACACCCAGGGCGCCGACGCCGAGGCGCGCGGCCGCCGTCTGCCGGGGCTAATTTGGGCGCTGACCATGTTCGATCTGCGCATCAGCCAGGGGCTGTCGCAAGAGGAGGCAATCCTGCGACAATCCTGGGGGCTGGGGGGGATGATCAAAATGGCAATGACCGAGCGCTTCGGTCAGTACAAATGGATGCAGGAGTGGCAGCGCGGACAGGCGTTTAACAACACCTTCCTTGTGCGCAAGCCGCGCCAGCAGACGCCGTTTATTCGTATTAGCGACGGTAACGAAGCGGCATTTAGCGAAGAGAACCTGCCGCAGCTCCAGCTGATGCGCAAAACCTTCCTCGAAGATGAAGCGGTCAATCGCTATGTCGCCTCGCCGGACGAAGCCTGGGACGCGATGCTCGAGCTTAACGACGGCGGGATGCGCCGTATGGCTGATTACCTCTCGACCGTTGCGCGTCCGGAAGTGAAGCTCGAGCGCATTGCCGAGCAGTTGCAGGAGATCCGCGATGAGCTGATCGAGGGCGGTTTAGGCAACTGGTATCAGCCAGACGGCGAAGAGGATGCGGCGAAAAAGGCGCAGATTGCCCGCGACATTCTGGATGTGCTGAAAAAACGCAGCGGTATGCACGGCGAGCTATTGCTGCGCCTGGTGCCGACGCGCCGCGATTTGCAGGCACTCTATCTGCAACAAACCACACTGCCGGTGCAGGAAGAGGCGCCTGAAGAGCTGGATATTTTCGATATCGGTGTTGGCGCTGCCTTTGGGGCTGAAGCACCTGCGGCAACGACCTATAGCCACGAAATTGCCTTCGCGCATCAGAGCGTACAGCACTGGATCAACCATCTACGCGGCTTGTCGGAAAGCCCGGCGTTGCTCAACTACATCAATTTACCGCGCCCGATTATCGACGCGCTGGCCGATGAACTGATTACCGCCCTGCTCCGTCTGCGCATCGAAGAGAAGCTCGTTGAGGCGATGACCAATACCGAGCAGGCAGGCGTGTTGCTGGAGCAGATGGTGGACCGTCAGGTGTCGCGCATCCTGCATGTGATGGGCGATTTTATTACCTGGCTTGGGTACCTCGAGATGCCCGCAGCGAAACGCCCGACACGCTTGAATATGCCGGATCAGCACATTTTCACCCGCCCCTCTCAGTGCGACAGCGTGGTGTGGAAAGACGACGAGCGCCTGGCACGTTTAACGCCGCAACAACTGAACTACACCGCCATGTTCATTATCGACTGGCTGGTGGGACTGGAGTCGCTGATTACCGAGAACGCGGGCCATTCGGCCGGTCGGGAGATCAGCGTGGCGCAGAACGAAAAACTGGGCGCCATCATCCGTCAGATTCAGACTTCACAGGAGTAATAGCAGGTGATCAAACCCGAACTTAAAGCCCTTCAGCCCGTCATCCCGGGCTATGCGCAACTACTGTTGAAAGCGTGGAAAGGGGGTATGGATGGCGTGATGATCTCGGTGCTGCGTAACCAGGATTCGCTCTATCTCGACAACGATGGCGGCTGGAGCAGCGCGGAAGTCTTTCTGGCACTGCCGACGCTAACGCTCGACGAGGGTGTGCCTACCGTGCAGGTCGGCCCGTCGCTGGTTGATCCCCTGCTGGCTAACCGCCAGGCAGCCTATCGCATCGCCATCAAAGATGACGCCTCGCGCGATATGGGGATCCTGATGATCAGCGAAGGCTTGCTCAGCTCCCAGGCGGGCGGTGAGAACCCGCTGCCGGTCAACACCCGTACCCTGAATGACACCCCGCCGACGCCACCTGCCGTTGAGCCAACGCCGCAACCGGTGCCGGAACCCGCGCCGGTGGTTGCCGAGCCGCCTGCGCCGCAGCCGGTCGAGGAGCCGAAAGCGAAGAGCGGTAAAGGGCTGATTATTGCACTGGTGGTGCTTCTGCTGCTGATCGCCGCCGCCGCTGCGGCATGGTGGTTTATGCGTAGCCCCGAAGCGCCAGCCGAAGAGACACCGCCACCTGCGGCAGCGCCTGCGGCCGCGGCGAAAGTCAGCGGCCCGTGCGGCGACGATCTGATGACCAAAGGCAATGAACTGGCTTTTGTGAAAGGGTGCCTGCGCAGCCAGCCAAGCAGTGCGCAACTGCTGGAGGTGATCGCGAAAGCAAAAGCGGCGAAGCAGTGTGATGTCGCGCAACGCTTGTACGCCTATAAAGCGCAGTCTGGCGATACCCAGATGGCAATGCGTTATGCCGAAGAGTATGACCCGAAAACCGCACAGAGCGGCGGCTGCTTTAGCCCGGATGCGCAAACCGCCATCTACTGGTACGAGATTGTGGTCAACCAGGACTCACAAAACAGCGGGGCGAAAGCCCGTCTTGCCGAGCTGAAAAAATAGGATTAAAGGATGAAAACGAGAGTCTGGCTGGGCGGATTCCTGTGCTTAACGGCCGCCACCATGGGCGCGCACGCCGCCGATCAAAAACCGCTGCTGCAAGAGGGGAAACATAGCCTTTATCAGCGTGTTCTCACCTACCCGGGCTGCCAGCTGGCACCGAAAGCGGGCGAGGCCGGTAAAGAGCAGCCGGCGTTTAGCCGCTTCTACGTTTATCAGCGTAGCAAGCAGGGCCAGGATGAGTGGTTGCAGGTGGGGCCGGATAGCTTCGGTCATGTTTCCGGCTGGCTTAAAGCCGCCTGTACCGTCGACTGGAAGATGCAGCTCACGCTGGCCTTTACCAACCCGGCGGGTCGCCACCCGATGCTCTTTTTCCGCGATAAGAGCGACGTCGAATCGTTGCTGAATACCCCTAAACCGGCCGCCGCGCTCGATCCGTTATTGGCCAATCTGAAGAGCAATAAACCCGTGCCGCAGGTGCTGGCGAAAGAGCCGGATTACATGGTCGATCAGCAGAAAAACTTCTACCTGCTGCCAGTGTTAGGCTCTGACGATGTCTTTACCGACAGCGGTTTCCAGGTGCGCGTGCTTAATGTCGCCTCGGTCAGTGAAAAAGCGCCGGAGAAAGCGGCAAAAGCGGCTGACGAGAAGAACATGATGAAGGGCTTTTCGGCGTCGGTGGTGTTTGTAATCGACTCCACCATTTCGATGGGCCCCTATATCGACCGCACTAAAGAGGCGATCGATAAGATCTATCAGCGCATTGAAAAGGAGCACCTCCAGGATCAGGTGAAGTTCGGGCTGGTGGCCTTCCGCTCTAATGTCAAAGCCGTGCCGGGGCTGGAGTATGACAGCAAGATGTATGTCGACCCCAATACGGTGAAAGATGGCAAAGATTTCCTCGCCAAAGTACACGATCTCAAGCAAGCCACGGTCTCCAGCAGCAAAGTGGATGAGGATGCTTATGGCGGTGTGATGACGGCGCTTGATAAGGTCGACTGGACGCAGTTTGGCGCACGTTACGTGATCCTGATTACCGACGCCGGCGCGCTGGAGGGCGGAGATAATCTCTCCTCTACACATCTTGATGCCGCACAGGTTCGCCAGGAAGCGGCCTATCGTGGTGTGGCGCTTTATACCCTGCATCTCAAAACCCCGAGCGGTAAGAAAAACCATGCTGCTGCCGAGGCGCAGTATCAGGATCTGACGCTCAACCCGTTCCTGCATAAACCGCTCTACTACCCGATCGACTCCGGCGATGTGAACAACTTCGGCACCATGGTCGATAGCCTGGCGAACGCCATCACTGGCCAGATCAAAACCGCCTGGAGCGGGGAAGAGACGGCGGGCAGCGCGCTGGGCGCCAGCGAAGAGTATGCCGGTAAGAAAGCCGACCCGCTGCTGAGCGATGCGGACAAGCTGAGCAAAGCGATGCGCCTTGCCTATCTCGGTGAAAAACAGGGGACCCAGGCACCGCCGGTGTTTAAATCCTGGATCAGCGATCGCGATTTGGTGAACCAGAACATTCCCGCCACTGAAGTGCGTGTCCTGCTGACCAAAAGCGAGTTGAGCGATCTGAGCGATGTGATGAAGAAGATCGTCAACGCCGCCAACGAAGGGTTGATCTCGCCGGACGATATGTTCGCCAGCCTGCGTTCGCTGGCCGCAACGATGGGCAACGATCCGAACCAGGCGAAAAGCAAAAATGCCACACGCTTAGGTGAATTGGGTCTGCTGGGTGAATACATCGAAGGGCTGCCGTACCTGAGTGAAGTGCTGAGCCTTGATGAAGAGACCTGGAAGAGCTGGGATGGCCTTGAGCAGGAGCGATTTATTCGCCGTCTCAATACCAAGCTGAACTACTACCAACGCTATAACCAGGATGTTGACCGCTGGATCTCGCTGGCACCGGATAGCGATCCGCGTGACAACGTCTACCCTGTGCCGCTGGAAAACCTGCCGTAATGCTACACATACGCGCAATGGCGATCCGTCGCGGCGGCACGCAGGGCTACCGGGTCTCGCTACCGGAGCTGACGCTGGCACCCGGTGAAGTGGTGGCGCTTACCGGCCCCAGCGGCTGCGGTAAGAGCACCCTGCTGGAGATGATGGGCGCGATCCTGCGCCCGGAAGAGCTGTCGGAGTATCGCCTCGGCGAGCGGGATCTTACCCCGGCGCTGCTCGCGGATGATGAAGCCGCGCTGTCGGGTATCCGCGCACGGGATCTCGGCTTTGTACTCCAGCACGGCGGGCTGCTGCCGTGGCTAACGGTGCAGGAGAACATCACCCTCACCCGTCGGCTGGTCGGGCAAACGGTGCAATCGCCGTGGCTTAAGACCGCTATCGATCGGCTCGGCATTGCGCCGCTGCTGCATCAGCTGCCTTCCCGCCTGTCTATTGGCGAGCGTCAGCGCGTGGCGTTTGTGCGCGCTATCGCCCACCAGCCGCGCCTGCTGCTGGCAGATGAGCCAACCGCTGCGCTCGATCCCGATAACGCCAGCCGGCTGTTTGCGCTAATGATTGAGATGGTGCGGGCAATGGAGATGGCGGCGGTGATCGTCAGCCATGACTGGCAGCGGGTGAGCGAGTGTAATCTGCGCTGTTATCGCGCCGTGATGCAGGAGGGGCAAAGTGTCTTCCAGCCTGCCTGAAACGCGCCCCAGGATGGGGCTACTGCTAAATATGGCGCTGCGCGATCTGATACACGATCGGAAAGTGGCGCTCTGTATTGTCTTCTCGCTGATCGCGGTGATCGCCCCGCTACTTCTCCTGTTTGGCTTAAAGAACGGTATCGTCAGCCAGCTGCGCCACGATCTGCTCGACGATCCACGCACGCGGGAAGTGCGGATGACCGGCAACGGTAACTACGATCTTGCGTGGCTCAATGCGCTCGCGGCACGCCCGGAGGTTGGCTTCTCAATACCGCTTACGCGATCGCTGAATACCCAGGCAGACCTGGTGCGCGACGGGCAACATTTTGCCGCTGGTGCAGAGGTGATCCCTTCCGCGAAAGGCGATCCGCTGCTGCGCGAGAGCGGAGTGCTGCCGCACGGCAGCACGGTAGTACTGAGCAACAGCGCCGCCCGTAAGCTCGACGTGAAAGCGGGCGACACGTTCCGGCTGTTTATCAGCCGTAAACGCGACGGGCAGAACCAGCGCACATCGCTCTCCGTCAGCGTCGGTGCCATTCTCGACGAGGCGCGCTTTGCCCGCCCTGCGCTATTTGTCGACCTGCCTCTGCTGGTGGCGCTGGAAGATTATCGCGACGGTTTCCAGGTGCAGCTGCTCGGCGTTACCGACGGTGAAAACGCGCGCGAGCGGCATAACTTTGCGCGGGCGCGGCTCTATGCCGCCACGCTGGATGATGTTGCACCCCTGGCGCAATGGCTTGAGTCGCAGCATATCGAAGCGATAACCCAGGCCGCGCAGATTGAAGCGGTGCGCGCCATCGATCGCGTGCTGGGGGTGATTTTCGCGGTGATCGCCTGGATCTCGGCCTCAGGCTGCATTGCGTCGCTTATTGGCGCGTTTATCGCCAATATCGATCGTAAACGCAAAGATATGGCAGTGCTGCGCCTGCTCGGTTTGCGCCGCCAGGCGGTGACGCTGTTCATCATGATCCAGGCGCTCTGCCTGACGGGCGTTGCGTTTATTGCTGGCCTGTTGATTTATGGCGCGGGCAGCGCGCTGTTTAACCACCTTCTGGGCGCTAATCTCCCCGAAAGCGCTTTTGTTTGTCACCTTGATCCTGGCCACTTTGCCGCCGCCTTCCTGAGCGTGCTGGCCGTGGCGCTGGGCGTTGCCGCGATTGGCGCGCTGCGGGCGTTAAAGATCGAACCTGCGGAGAGTTTACGTGAAATTTAACCTCTTACTGACGCTGGCTGCGGCCGGGTTAGGCTTTTCCTGCGCGGCAAACGCAACGTGGGATGAGAAGTTCTGGAATCCAAAACCCTTGGCTGATGATGTGATCCTGCCGCTGCCCTGCGATGGCGCAATGGCGTTTCGTAAGGTTGCTATTCCTCTGGATAAGCCGTTAGCCGATTACAGCATTACGCTTGGCGAAGAGGGCAACGAGTGGGGCTATATCGAACAGTCACGCCCGGACCATATCGCCGGTAGCTTCCCGCAAGAGAAGAAAGAGAAAGGCCGTTACTACCTGATGGCCAAATATGAGCTGACGGATTTGCAGTATCGCGCACTCTCCGGTGATTGCGCCAAACCCGATATCAAAGGTCGTCTGCCGAAGGTCAATATCGGCTGGATGGACGCCATGTCGATTGCCGATAAATACAACCTGTGGCTGCGAAAAGAGAAGCCGGACGCACTGCCGCAGGATGATAAGCAGCCGGGCTTTTTACGTCTGCCGACGGAAACCGAATGGGAGTTTGCCGCGCGCGGCGGGCTGTCTGTCTCGTCGGCGGAGTTTCGCGATCGCCACTTCCCGATGCCGGAAGGCCTGAATGGCTATGTCTGGTTCGCGGGGGCGCAGTCAGCAAATAACAAACTTCAGCTTACCGGCCTGCTTAAACCGAACCCGCTGGGTCTGCACGATATGCTCGGCAACGTTGGCGAAATGATGTTTGAGCCGTTTCGCTTAAATAAACTTGACCGCCTGCATGGCAAAGCGGGCGGCTATATCGTGCGCGGCGGCAGCTACTTAACGCCGCAGGCCGATATTCGCAGTTCGCTGCGCGGGGAAGAGCCCTATTACACCGCGCAAGGTGAGAACAGCAGCAAAGCGAACGGCATGCGCCTGGTACTGGTCTCAACCACCCTCACCTCGCGGGATCGCATCAAAGAGATTGAAAAAGAGTGGCAGGCGCTGGGTACCGAGAGCAAAGCGGCGAAGAAACCGGGCGAAGGCGCGGACTCATTACAGAACCTGAATGCCATCTCCGCCAAAGTGCAGGATGAAGGTGTGAAAAAGGAGCTGGAGTCGCTGCGTAATGAACTGCGAGCCAATAGCCAGCTGCGGGATGAGCAACGCGACCAGGCGATCCGCACCTCTTTGCAGCTGGGCGCCTTTTTGTGCACCAAGATGAAAGATGACGGCGAGTTTCTCGATCGCCTTAACCAGCTTTATAGCAAAACGTGTGCCGCCGGGAGCCAGCTGGATGCCAACTGTTCGCGTCGCCAGGAGCAGCTCGATCAGCATAAAAAAGCGCTGGAGTTTATCACCAGCTATTACGCCGACACGCTGGTGGATATGGGCACGACCTATAACAAGAGCCTGATCGATCCGCAGATGACCGTCGTGCAGCAACAGATGGCGGCGCGCGGTAAAACCAATCTGAATGGTTACCTGAATACCTACTGGGGCAACCTTCAGGGCTACTGGAAAGATGGCAAAGTGGCGCGCGATGCGTGGCTGAGCGCTTGTAAAAAAAATAATTAAGGACATTCAGGAGAGAGTGGTGATGGTTGCTTTTAAACGGTTACGTACAGCAGTAGTGGCTGGGTTGATTGTGGTGCTGGCGGGTTGCCAGAGTTCGGGCGGTATGGGCGGCAGTGGGAGTGTCGATCCCCGTTTAGCCAATAACCAGGACGTCGAGTTTTTTAATAAATCGGGTGTCATGGCCTGTGCTGGCGGCGCGCTGCTCGGCGCGCTGGCCTGTGCGGCAAGTAACTCAAGCAATAAAGCGGTGTGCATGATTGCTGCCGCGGTGGCAGGCTGCGGCGTCGGGGTTGGTGCTAACGCCTACCTTGATAACCAGCGTAAAAAATATGCCTCGCAGGAGGAGCAGTTGAACGCCTCCATTCGCGATATCCAGGCGGAAAACACCCGCATCCAGAATGCGACTAACGTGGCGAAATCGGTTATTGCCAGCGATAAGCTGACGCTGGCGAAGCTTGAGAAGGACATTGCCGCAAGGAAAGTGAAGAAAGATGCGCTGCAACAGCAGGTTAAAGGCGTCGATGCCAACATCGCTTATCTGCGTAACACGCTGACCGATATGAAAAAACATCAGCAGCAGTGGCAGGATATCTCCTCTGATATGCACAGAACCGGCGGCGATACCAAGAAGCTCGACGCTGAAATTGCGCAGATGCGCGATCAAATTGGCTCGTTGCAGGGTGAACTCGACAGCCTCTATACCCAACGTACCGCACTGAAAGTTAGCTGAGGATCACGCTATGCATAAGAAGATTTTAATGATGTTGAGCGCGCTGTTACTGGCTGGCTGCGCGACAAATGCGCGTGATTGCGACCCGACCGCCGGCGACGTCAGCATTATTACCAAGTTTAACTGTAACTACTCCGGCACCTGGGATAAGCGCGTTGAGCAGAAGCAGCAGACCCTGCAACATGAGCAGCAGTTGAACAAGGAGTTCAACGCGGTCTATGCGGCGATTGAACAGGAGAAGAAGCAGAGCAATGCCAGCGTCGCCAGCAAGCGTAAATCACAGCAGGCGCTGCAACGTTCGATGAATAACCTGATTGCGCAGCTGAAGCAGAAAAACGCAGGCCGGGCCGATGTGCAAAAACAGATCGCCGCGCTTGAGAAGAAGATGAAAGAGGCGCAAAACCGCCCTTCCGCTTCCGAGATGGAAAAACAGATGGAGCTGCAAAAATTGCAGGGTCAGCTGTCGGAACTTCAGCAAACCTTAGCCGCGCAATAAGCAGCGCCCGCCGGCGCTGCGTCGGCGGGATGACACTATCAGGAACCCATGATGAAACGCATCTCTATGATTGCGATATTGCTCGCTGCAATGTCCGTAGCAACCTATGCGCAGGCGGAAATCCCCGACCCGGAGTTGATATTTAACTGTGATTTGCCGAATGAGAAAGGCGTTGTTATTCGCCTGAAGGATAACGTCCCGACTTACTATTACGGCTCTATTGGGCAAGTCGAGATGACGCTACCGCGCATCGAAGGTGATAAAACCCAGGTACGCGTTGGTGAGATGACCTTCGCTGGGGGCGGCTCCCTCTACTACCGCTTTATTAACGGCAACTTCAGTTATGTGGTCTATAGCGGGATGGGCAGAGGATGGGAGTTCACCGGCCTGAAAGTTTACCAGGGCAAAAAACGTATTATGAAGCGGGAGTGTACTAACGGCGGCTTTTTGAACACGAATTATCGCGGTGAAAATCTTGTGAAAGAGAGCGATACCGGCGATGACGATACCTACGGCTATGCCGATTAACAGTGGACGGAACAGATGATCTCACGCCGTTATTTGTGGCCGTTTTTACTGCCTTTTGTGATGCTAAAACCCGCGCTGGCCATTGAGATTTGGCACTCGGATACGGTATGGGCTAACCAGGGAATGTGCAGCGCAACTTTTACTCTCGATAGCGGCACGGAGCCGGTCGGCCAGCTGGATATTGGTATTGAACTGGTTAACGCACGCCAGGAAGTCGTGAGCGTGGATCACTTAGCCGTTGCTCCCTTTGGCACCTCAGAGGCCACGCGCTATCAGTCAACCTCTGCTGAAGGGGAGCACTATTGCGATGATACGTTAAGCATCCGCATTACTTCACTCGCTGAGGTCGCCAACGGCGTGCAGAAGCGGTTACCTCTTTCGCTTATCACGCCGCGCCACTTCACGCCATTTACCATCGTGACGGCGCCACGAGATAAGTAACTCCGACAGAAAAAAAGCGCGCCGGTAAAGCGATAACGGCGCGCTTTTTTTGCTCTATCCCTTAGCGCTTCGTGAGCGCCAGCCGAATACCTAGCGCAATAAACGTGGTGCCGACAATGCGGTCGAGCAGCTTTTGCAGGCCCCTGTTTTGCGATACTGCGCCCGCCGCGCTACCCGCCAGCAGGGCGAAAGTGATATCGGTCAGGAACGCAATCAGCGCGTAAGCGAAGCCAAGAATAAGAAATGAGGCAGCATGCTGATCGCCATCTGCGACCACGAACTGCGGGAAGAATGAGATAAAGAAGAGCAGCACCTTCGGGTTGGTGAGCGTGGTGATAAACCCACGGGAGAGCAGCGTGCGGGTGGTCGCTTTCGCTTTGCTGGGCGCACTCTCCTCGCCCTCAACGCGCGGTTTGGCGAATGTGCCGAGGATCATCTTACTGCCGAGGTAGAGCAGGTAGGCTGCGCCGAGGTATTTAATTACCGTAAACATCAGCGGTGAAGCGGTGATCAGCGCCGTTAACCCGACGGCGCTGGCCACAGCATGCGTACAACTGCCCAACGCCACGCCCGCCGCGGAGATCACCCCGGCACGACGCCCGTTAGCCACGCTTTGCCCGATGACATAAGCCATATCCGGCCCAGGCGTTACCGACAACAGAAAAACTGACAGGGCAAACAGCCCAAAATGTGTAATATCCAGCATTACTCCCTCCATATTCAGAAGCATAAGTTAACATCGGAATGAGGCAGTAATCCATACCTGGAGTGAATAGTTATGCCGCCAGAAGAATAGTTATGCTTTTCATAACTGACCTCTGATGGCACTTAATAGGGATGAAAATTGTGAAGACGGTTGAAATATTGCAATACACCTTGCGTCCAGAAAGCGGCGCGGCTTTTCACGCCATCATGCAGGAGATCAGCGTTCCCCTGCATCAGCGCCACGGCATTGATGTTGTGAGGTTCGGCAACTCATTGCACGATCCCGATTGCTACTGCCTGATCCGCGCTTTTGCCAGCCCGGAAAGTATGGCGACGGTGCTGGAGGCCTTTTATGCCAGCGATGCGTGGCGCAGTGGCCCGCGAGAAGCGATTGTGAGCAGCATTGAAACGAGCCTGAAAACGGTTATGACGCTGTCGCCGGAAGGTGTGGAAGGGCTGCGATAACTACCAGAGCCAGGGGAATGACATCAGGGCGGTGTCAGGCATAATTCGTGCAGATTCAGATTTCCCATATCCGCGGATAAGCTCACTTTTCAGAGAGACGCTATGAATACCAGGGCACTGTTTTTAGGTTTTTTTCTGTTTGCCGGCTCGCTGAATAGCGCGATGGCGGACAGCTGCCGGTCTAACATTTTTGGCGGAGAGGATTGCCGCTATGACGATGGCACAACATCCAGCAGCCGCTCTAACATTTTTGGTGGACAGGACACGAAATATAGCGACGGAAGAACCTCAAGCAGCAGAGCCAATATCTTTGGCGGCCAGGATACGAAAAACAGCGACGGTAGCTCTTCCAGCAGCCGCGCCAATATCTTTGACGGCCAGGACACGCAAAATAGCGATGGTAGCTCCTCCAGCAGTCGCGCGAATATCTTCGACGGTCAGGATACGAAAAACAGTGATGGCAGCTCTTCCAGCAGCCGTGCCAATATCTTCGGCGGCCAGGACACTACCCATAATTAATCGTTTTCCGGCATCAGCGCTGACGGGCGATGTGCTGCCTGGCGGTGCTAATGCCGCGACGCTTCGCTTTACCCGCCCGCTGTAACGGCAATAAAATCTGGCCGCAATAAGCGTCATTATATAAACGTGAAGGATGCGTTGCAGAAAGCAGGGAAATGAAGAGAGAGGAAATGCTGGAGCGGGCGAAGGGAATCGAACCCTCGTATAGAGCTTGGGAAGCTCTCGTTCTACCATTGAACTACGCCCGCTTTCGAAGTGCTCAGGCATTATAGACCTTACATCGCGTCTGACAACCCACCGATGCGCTAACAGGTTAATTTCTCGCCTGTTAGCGCGCAGATTAACACTTCGGTACGCTGCCTTGCGGTGGTAAGTAGCGCAGCGGATCGATGGCCGTCGCGCGATAACGCAGCTGGAAGTGCAGACGCACGGAGTCGGCATCGCTGCTGCCCATGGTGGCAATCTTCTGCCCGGATTTAACGCTCTGGCCGTTATTCACCAGCAGCGTCTCATTGTGCGCATAGGCGGTGATGTAATCTTCGCTGTGCTTAATCATGATCAGGTTGCCATAGCCGCGTAGCTGGCTGCCGACATAGACCACTTTCCCGGCACCGGCGGCGTAAATCGGCTGCCCGCGCGACCCGGCGATATCAATACCTTTATTACCGCCATCAGAGTTGGAATAGGTGAGGATCACTTTCCCGCTGGTCGGCCAGCGCCAGCAGCGCTGCCCAACGGGCGGCCAGGAGGCTTGCGGCACCGACGAAGAAGGCCGCGCTTTCGCCAGCTTGCCGGAGGAGGAGCCTTTCGACGCCCCTTTCACCTTCAGCCGTTGCCCCACTTCGATGGTGTAGGGCGGCGAAATGCCGTTCATGCTCGCCAGCTCTTTTACGCTGGTACCGGTAATGCGCGAAATGCGGTACAGGGTATCGCCGCGCTTGACCGTGTAGGTCGCGCCTGCGTAGCTTCCGGTCGAATTATTCCCCGCACAGCCCGCCAGCAGCAGCGTAAATGCCAGGCATATGACCATGCAAAATGGGTTTTTCATCAGGCGTCCTGCGCGCAAAACCATTCCTCGAATAAATTAACTGGCGACATATCATAGCAGCCATACGTGGGATGCCAACCCTTTCACAGGGCAATAAAAAAGCCCCGGCGCGTGAACGTCGGGGCTTGTGGCGATTAGCGGTTATTTAACCGGACGCATCGCCGGGAAGAGGATCACGTCGCGGATGGTGTGGCTGTTAGTAAACAGCATCACCATACGGTCGATACCGATGCCCAGACCCGCTGTCGGCGGCAGACCATGCTCCAGCGCGGTGACATAGTCTTCGTCATAGAACATCGCTTCGTCATCGCCCGCGTCTTTCGCTGCCACCTGGTCGGCGAAGCGCTTGGCCTGATCTTCGGCATCGTTCAGCTCGCTAAAGCCGTTACCGATTTCACGGCCGCCGATAAAGAACTCAAAGCGGTCGGTGATTTCCGGGTTGTCGTCGTTACGGCGCGCCAGCGGAGAGACCTCTGCCGGGTATTCGGTGATGAAGGTCGGCTGAATCAGGTGCGCTTCCGCCACTTCTTCAAAGATCTCGGTCACGATACGGCCCAGACCCCAGCTCTTCTCAACTTTGATACCGATGCTTTCAGCAATCGCTTTCGCGCTGTCGAAGTTATCCAGATCGCCCATCTCGGTTTCCGGACGGTACTTCTTGATCGCTTCGCGCATGGTCAGCTTTTCAAACGGCTTGCCGAAATCGAACACCTGCTCGCCGTAAGGCACTTCGGTGGTGCCGAGAATATCCTGCGCCAGCGTGCGGAACAGGGATTCGGTCAGCTCGATCAAATCTTTGTAATCCGCATACGCCATATAGAGTTCCATCATGGTGAACTCTGGGTTATGGCGTACGGAGATGCCTTCGTTACGGAAGTTACGGTTGATTTCGAACACGCGATCGAAGCCGCCGACCACCAGACGCTTGAGATAAAGCTCCGGCGCGATACGCAGGTACATGTCGAGATCGAGCGCGTTATGATGGGTGATAAACGGACGCGCAGAGGCACCGCCCGGGATCACCTGCATCATCGGGGTTTCCACTTCCATAAAGTCGCGGTTGACCATGAACTGGCGGATACCGGCCATGATGCGGGAGCGAATTTTGAAGGTGTTGCGCGACTCTTCGTTAGCGATCAGGTCGAGGTAGCGCTGGCGATAGCGCGCTTCCTGATCCTGCAAGCCGTGGAACTTGTCCGGCAACGGGCGCAGGGCTTTGGTCAGCAGACGCAGCTCGGTGCAGTGGATCGACAGCTCGCCGGTCTTGGTCTTGAACAGCTTACCGCGCGCGCCGAGGATATCGCCGAGATCCCACTTTTTGAACTGCTCGTTGTAGATGCCTTCCGCCAGATCGTCGCGGGAAACATAGAGCTGAATACGACCGCCCACATCCTGCAACGTGACAAAGGAGGCTTTACCCATAATGCGGCGCGTCATCATACGACCCGCAACGGCAACTTCAATGCCGAGCGCTTCCAGCTCTTCATTCTCTTTGCCGTCGAATTCGGCGTGCAGCTTGTCAGAGGTCTGGTCACGACGGAAGTCGTTCGGGAACGGAACGCCCTGCTCGCGCAACAGCGCCAGCTTCTCACGGCGGGTTTTCAGTTCATTATTAAGATCGACTGCCGCGTCAGCGCCCTGTGCTTGTTGTTCAGACATGTTGGTTCCTCATAGCCCTGCTTTCAAACTTGCTTCAATAAATTGATCCAGGCTGCCGTCCAGCACCGCCTGCGTATTGCGGGTTTCAACCCCGGTGCGCAGATCTTTGATGCGGGAGTCATCCAGGACATAAGAACGGATCTGGCTGCCCCAGCCGATGTCGGACTTGGTATCTTCCATCGCCTGCTTCTCGGCATTTTTCTTCTGCATCTCCAGCTCATAAAGCTTCGCTTTCATCTGCTTCATGGCCTGGTCTTTGTTTTTATGCTGAGAGCGGTCATTCTGGCACTGCGTGACCAACCCGGTCGGAATGTGGGTAATACGCACCGCGGATTCAGTACGGTTAACGTGCTGACCGCCCGCGCCGGAGGCACGGTAAACGTCGATGCGCAGGTCAGCCGGGTTGATTTCGATATCAATATCGTCATCCACTTCCGGGTAGACAAACGCGGAGCTGAACGAGGTGTGGCGGCGGCCGCCGGAGTCGAACGGACTTTTACGCACCAGACGGTGCACGCCGGTTTCGGTACGCAGCCAGCCGTAGGCGTAATCACCAATGATCTTGATGGTAACGGATTTAATCCCCGCCACTTCGCCTTCGGACTCTTCGATGATTTCGGTTTTGAAGCCGCGCGCTTCGGCCCAGCGCAGATACATACGCGTCAGCATGCTGGCCCAGTCCTGCGCTTCGGTACCGCCGGAGCCGGCCTGAATATCGAGGTAGCAGTCGGCGCTGTCGTACTCGCCGGAGAACATGCGGCGGAACTCAAGCTGCGCCAGCTTCTCTTCCAGCCCGTCCAGCTCGGCGACGGCCTCGTTGAAGGTCTCTTCATCGTCGGCTTCAACGGCCAGTTCCAGCAGGCCCGCGACATCTTCCAGCCCCTGGCGCATCTGATCCAGCGTCTCAACGATAGCTTCGAGCGAGGAGCGCTCTTTGCCGAGCGCCTGTGCGCGCTCTGGCTCATTCCATACGTCCGGCTGTTCCAGCTCGGCGTTTACTTCTTCCAGACGCTCTTTCTTGGCGTCATAGTCAAAGATACCCCCTAAGAACGTCGGAGCGCTCCGTGAGGTCCTGAATGCGATTTTTTACCGGATTAATTTCAAACATGGTCTGTTTTCTTTTATTGGACTTGTCAAAAAGCGGTGATAAGGGCGAGATTCTACCGGATCTATGCCCTTATTTGTAGCGAATAGTGGCGCTAAAGTGGCCAGAGGTTTTCGATGATCAGCTGCACGCTACGGTTGCCGCGAAACTCGTTAACATCGAGTTTATAAGCGATTTTCACCTGCCGTACGCCGTTGTCCGGCCAGATGGCGGTATCGACGTTAAAGGCGATCCCGTCGAGCAGCGGACCGCCGCCAACCGGCTCCAGCATCACTTTTAAATGACGCTCGCCCACCAGCCGCTGCTGCAACAGGCGAAACTCGCCGTCGAACATCGGTTCCGGGAACATCTGCCCCCACGGGCCCGCCTCGCGCAGCATCTCTGCTACTTCAAGCGTCATCTCCTGGGCGCTAAGCGGCCCGTCGGAGAGAATTTCGCCCTGTAACAGCGCCGGGTCGAGCCACTCGGTGACCAGATCGCCAAAGCGCTGCTGGAAGGCGTCAAAATTAGCCTCTTCAAGCGTTAATCCGGCCGCCATCGCATGGCCGCCGAACTTCAGCATCATGCCGGGGTAGAGCGTGTCGAGCCGCTCCAGCGCATCGCGCATATGCAGCCCCTGAATGGAGCGCCCGGAGCCTTTCAGCACGCCTTCACCGGCGGGCGCAAAAGCGATTACCGGGCGATGGAAGCGCTCTTTAATGCGCGACGCCAGAATGCCGACCACGCCCTGATGCCACTCGGGATGGTACATCGCCAGCCCGCCGGGCAGCGTCTCACTGCTGCGCTCAAGCTGCTCGCACAGGGTCAGCGCTTCCGCCTGCATGCCCTGCTCAATCTCTTTGCGCGTCTGGTTGAGTGCGTCGAGATCGCTTGCCAGCTGGCGCGCTTCGCCCAGGTTGTCGCACAGCAGCAGCGCTACGCCGACAGACATATCATCCAGACGCCCGGCGGCATTGAGGCGCGGGCCGAGCGCGAAGCCGAGATCGCTTGCCGCCAGCTTGTGCGCCTCGCGGTTGGCAATCTCAAGTAGCGCTTTAATACCCGGGCGACAGCGGCCGGCGCGAATACGGCTCAGCCCCTGCCAGGTCAAAATACGGTTATTGGCATCCAGCGGAACGACGTCCGCCACCGTGCCCAGCGCCACCAAATCGAGCAGCTCAGCAAGGTTTGGCATCGCAATGCCGCGCGCCTCAAACCAGCCGTTGTCGCGCAGAAAGGCACGCAGCGCCAGCATCAGATAGAAGGCAACGCCGACACCTGCCAGTGATTTCGACGGGAAGTCGCAGTCGCGCAGGTTGGGGTTAACAATCGCCTCAGCCTCGGGCAGCGTGTCGCCGGGCAGATGGTGATCGGTGACCACAACCGGAATACCCAATTCATGCGCACGCGCGACGCCCGCATGGGAGGAGATGCCGTTATCCACGGTCAGGATCAGCTGCGCGCCGCGGGCGTGGGCCTGATCGACCACTTCCGGGCTGAGGCCGTAGCCATCATCAAACCGGTTCGGCACCAGGTAGCTGACGTTGTCGCAGCCCAGCGAGCGCAGCGCCAGCACGCTCAGCGCGGTGCTGGTTGCGCCGTCGGCGTCAAAATCCCCGACCACGATAATGCGCAGCCCTTCGCGCATGGCGTTGTAGAGGTGCGTAACCGCCTCATTGATGCCGGTCAGCTGCTGCCAGGGAAGCATCCCCTTTACGCTGCGTTCCAGATCGCGGTCGCTCTTCACGCCGCGGCTGGCATATAAGCGACGCAGCAGCGGCGGGAGTGAATCCGCCAGCACTGCCGCGTCATCCACCTCACGGCGGCGAAGTTGTATCTCAGCTTTCACGGGAATTACTTACCGCCCGTCGCTTTCTGGTGCTGGTCGAGGAAGGCCTTCATCTCGGCGGGTGCCTGGTAGCCCGGCACAACATAGCCATCATTCAGCACAATGGCTGGCGTACCGTTTACGCCAAACTGCACGCCCAGCGCGTAGTGGTTAGCGATGCTGATATCGCAGCTCGCAGGCTTAACGCCTTTGCCCGCCATCGCATCATCAAAGGCTTTCTTCGGATCTTTCGCGCACCAAATCGCCTTCATCTCTTTTTCCACCTCGCTCGGCACGCCCTGGCGCGGGAAGGCGAGGTAACGCACGGTAATACCCAGCGCGTTGTAGTCGGCCATTTCGCTGTGCAGCTTCTGGCAGTAGCCGCAGGTGATGTCGGTAAAGACGGTGATGACATGCTTCTCTTGCGGCGCTTTGTAAACAATCATCTCTTTTTCCAGCGCGTTAAGATGCGGCAGCAGCATTTTGCTGGTGACGTTGACCGGCTGCGCGCCGCTGACGTCATACATCGGCCCCTGAATAATATGTTTGCCATCTTCGGTGACATAAAGCACACCGCTGTTGGTCATCACGGCTTTCATTCCGGCAACGGGAGCGGGCATGATGTCGGAACTCTGTACACCCAGCTTCGCCAGCGACTGCTTGATCGCCGCATCATCGGCATGGGCCGCGCCGGTGAACGCAGCCAGCAGGGTGAACATGATTAAACCTTTTTTCATAACAGATCCTTAGATTGTCAGCACTCACGCCCGCGGGTGGTGCTGTTGATGAAGCTTGCGCAGCCGCTCGGTGGCGACATGCGTATAAATTTGCGTTGTCGAGAGATCCTGATGCCCCAGCAGCATCTGCACCACGCGCAGATCCGCGCCGTGGTTGAGCAAATGCGTGGCAAAAGCATGGCGCAGGACGTGGGGCGAGAGCTTTTCGCTGTCGATCCCGGCAAGCACCGCATAGTGCTTGATGCGATGCCAGAAGGTCTGGCGTGTCATCTGTTGCCCACGCTGGCTAGGAAAAAGCACATCAATAGAAGCACCGTTAAGCAGCCACGGACGCCCATATTCAAGATAGTGCTCAACCCAGTAGATCGCCTCTTCGCCCAGCGGCACCAGGCGCTCTTTGTTGCCTTTACCGATAACCCGCAGCACGCCCTGGCGCAGGCTGATATCGCTCATCGTCAACCCCACCAGCTCCGTCACGCGAAGACCGGTCGCATACAACACCTCAAGCATGGCTTTATCGCGTAACTCCAGCGGTTGGTCAACTACCGGCGCCTGTAACAACCGTCCAACCTGCGTTTCGCTTAAGTCTTTCGGCAGGCGCTGCGGCAGCTTAGGGGAGGCCAGCTGGGCGCTCGGGTCATCCTGGCGCAGCTTTTCGCGGTAGAGATACTGGAAAAAACGCCGCACGGCGCTCAGCAGACGCGCCGAACTCGTGGCTTTATAGCCCCCTTCGACGCGTTCGGCGAGCAGTGCCTGCAGCTCATCGCTCTGCGCGCGCTCCAGGCTGCTGCCCCGATGATGAAGCCACTCCACGACGCCCTTCAGATCGCGACGATAGGCGCTGAGGGTATTTTCCGCCAGGTTGTTCTCCAGCCAGAGCGCATCAAGAAATTGTTCGATACGTGCGAGATCTTCTTCCATCCGCCCTCTCCTTCTCTCAATCGCTGCATTATGCCTGATTGAGACCTGATTCTGGTACACTGCGTGCAAAGACACATCAAGAACCGAGATGTTTACGTTATGAATATTGGTCTGTTTTATGGTTCCAGCACCTGCTACACCGAAATGGCGGCGGAGAAAATTCGCGACATTATCGGGCCGGAACTGGTCACGCTACACAACCTGAAAGACAATGCTCCCGCCCTGATGGAGCAGTACGATGCGCTGATCCTCGGCATTCCGACCTGGGATTTTGGCGAACTGCAGGAAGACTGGGAGGCCGTCTGGGAGACGCTCGACACGCTCAACCTTGATGGCAAAATTGTGGCGCTCTACGGTATGGGCGACCAGCTCGGCTACGGCGAATGGTTCCTCGACGCGCTGGGCATGCTGCATGACAAGCTGGCACCGAAAGGCGTTAGCTTCGTCGGCTACTGGCCAACCGAAGGCTACGAGTTTACCAGCAACAAACCGGTTATTGCCGACGGGCAGCTTTTTGTCGGCCTGGCGCTGGATGAAACCAACCAGTATGACCTGAGCGACGCGCGCCTCGAAGCCTGGTGCGAGCAGATCCTGACGGAGATGGCAGAGCGCTTCGCCTGATCCCTGCGACGTTGCCTTTAGTGCAGCCCCTGCGCCGGTTTTTGTAAAATCATCCGGCGCAGATCGCGCCACTCCTGCGCATCCATACTGTCTGATGCCAGCCAGAGATGCTGCCGACGCCCATCTTCCTCGCGACGCAAACGCAGCATCATCCCGCTACGCAGCATCCAGGGCGTACCGACAATATCCCACTCTTCACCCTGCCAGCGCAGGCGGGAATCCATCAGCAACTTAATCTCGCCATGACAGGCGTTGATGCGCCGTTGGCTCCGTACGGAGTCAAACACCACCAGCGAAAGCAGCAGCAGCCATACCGGCGTGTAGCTCAGCGGCCAGGGCATCAGCAAGATGAGTGCGGCTACGAATCCATGGAGCAGTAAGGAGAGCCACTGTGCGCGCCAGGAGACGCGTAACTCAGATTGCCACAGGACCACGATCCCGATTCCGTGTCTGGATTAACTGCACCATTCTTTGCAACTCCGCATCCTGTGGCTTGCCGTGGTTCATAAGCCAGTTAAATAAATCGGGATCGTCATTTTCCAGCAGGCGGACAAAGAGACGCTTGTCATCATCGCTTAGCGAATCGTACTCATGTTCGAAAAAAGGCATGATGGAAATATCGAGCTCGCGCATTCCGCGACGGCACGCCCAGTGAATACGGGCCTTGTTAGTAATATCCATGTGTATCTCCCTGTTCGGCATGATGGGCACATTGTAACGTGTTTTTAATATATCTTTTGCGGAATATTTCACTGCTCGCGCTGGCTTCCAGAATAATTCGCCTTCTCTGCAACGATTTCATTCCGCTGCGTAATATCTCGCAAGGCCATCACAATGGCACAAATCGCATGCTTTATCGCTTGCAATGGACACCGGCTCTTTTACCATTAACACCCAACACAGCGTTAAGCTAATCAGGACATTAATATGGCTTTTACTCCTTTTCCTCCGCGCCAGCCGACCGCTTCTTCACGTCTGCCGCTGACGCTTATGACGCTCGATGACTGGGCGCTGGCAACCATTACCGGGGCCGATAGCGAGAAGTATCTGCAGGGCCAGGTGACGGCAGATGTCTCGACACTGGCGGCCAATCAGCATCTGCTGGCGGCGCACTGTGATTCTAAAGGCAAAATGTGGAGCAATATGCGGTTGTTCCACGATAAAGAGGGCTTCGCGTGGCTGTTGCGCCGCAGCGTGCGTGAAACCCAGCTGCGCGAACTGAAAAAATATGCCGTCTTCTCCAAAGTCACTATCGCTGCGGACGACGAGCGCGTTCTGCTTGGTGTGGCCGGTTTCCAGGCGCGGGCCGCGCTGGCGAATCTCTTCTCCACCCTGCCGGAGAGCGAAAATCAGGTCGTGCAGGAGGGTGAAACCACGCTGCTGTGGTTTGCTCACCCCGCTGAACGCTTCCTGTTAGTGACCGATGCCGCCACGGCCGAAATGGTCACGGAGAAGCTGCGCGGCGAAGCCCAGCTCAATAACAGCCAGCAGTGGCTGGCACTGAATATCGAAGCGGGTCTGCCGGTCATTGACGAAGCGAATGTCGCGCAGTTTATTCCGCAGGCGACCAACCTGCAGGCGCTGGGCGGCATCAGCTTTAAAAAAGGGTGCTATACCGGCCAGGAGATGGTGGCGCGAGCGAAATTCCGCGGGGCCAATAAACGCGCGCTGTGGTACCTGGCAGGCACCGCCAGCCGCGTTCCGGAAGCGGGAGAAGATCTCGAACGTAAAATGGGCGACAACTGGCGTCGTACCGGCACCGTACTGGCTGCCACACAGCTGGATGATGGCCGCGTGATTGTTCAGGTGGTGATGAATAATGACATGGAGCCGGACAGCGTGTTCCGCGTGCGCGAGGATGCTAATACGTTGAGCATTGAGCCGCTACCCTACTCACTTGAAGAGTAAGCGCCTTTGAGCCGGGCAAGGCATCTGCCCGCCCGGCTACTACGCGGGTTTAAATCTGGCCGACGTAAAGATAGATCGCCAGGAAGTGGCAGACGCTGCCGCCAAGGACAAAGCCGTGCCAGATGGCGTGGTTGTAGGGAATACGTTTACAGACGTAAAAGATAACGCCAAGCGAGTAGATCAGGCCGCCCACGGCAAGCAGCGTGATGCCGCCCGGTGAGAGACGCATGGCAAGCTCGTAAATCACCACCAGCGAGAGCCACCCCATCGCCAGGTAGGTGACCAGTGACAGCACCTTAAAGCGGTGCGCGATCGTCAGCTTAAACAGGATGCCCAGCAGCGCAAGGCCCCAGATCACCACCATCAGCCCGCGTGCCAGCGGTGAATCCAGGCCGACCAGCAGAAACGGCGTGTAGGTACCCGCAATCAGCAGGTAGATGGCGCAATGGTCGAACTTCTTCAGCCATATTTTGGCGCGGGGATGCGGAATGGCGTGATAGAGCGTCGAGGCCAGAAACAGCAGGATCATGCTGCCGCCGTACAGCGCATAGCTGGTGATGGCAAGCGTGCTGGCATGGGTGTCAACTGCCTGCCCCAGCAGCAGCACCAGCCCGACAATCCCGAACACCAGACCAATACCGTGGCTGATGCTGTTGGCAATCTCCTCTGCCAGTGTATATCCCTGTGCGATTAATGGTTTTTTGACCATAGGTAACTCCAGGAGAACTCAAAAACGTTGTGCTACTAGTTGCGTTACTAGAGTAACTGAGAATAATTCCAGTGCACACCTGTACGCTAAAATATTTCGCATATGAATATGTCACTGCCTGAGGATCCGCTAAAAGTCGGGGCGCGCGAGCCGCAGTTGTGGCAGCATGAGGCACATTTGCAGGCAGGCCCGCTAAGGGCTGGCTACATTATCAGCAGCAAAGGACACCGCCGTGACGATGTTTACCCACTCCGCTATCGCCAGCCTCAACACCCTGGAGATGATGGTCTACCACTTTGTGGTCAAAAATCGCGACAAAGTAATGTACATGACGATCCGCGAACTGGCCGACGCGGCGGGCGTCTCGACCACCACGGTGCTGCGCTTTTGCCGCAAGCTTAACTGCGAGGGGTATTCGGAGTTTCGCGTGCGCTTTAAATTGTATCTGGAGCAGAACGAGCCGCCGCAGGCTAATTTCGGTGCCAGCGAAGTGATCAGCTTTTTTAAAAGCGTTAATAATGACGAATTCGATAAATTACTCGATAGCACCGTCGACATCATATTATCCTCCGAGCGTATTATCTTCGTCGGAGCGGGCACTTCAGGAGCGCTGGCGAAATATGGCGCACGATTCTTCTCAAATATTGGCAAATTCAGTAACCATATCGACGACCCCTATTTCCCGGTGACCAATGACATGGCGAAAAACGCGCTGGCGATTGTGCTCTCTGTCTCCGGCGAAACTGAGGAGATCCTGCGTTTTGCCAGCCAGTTCAGCCTGCATCACTGCAAAGTTCTCTCGATTACCAGCCATGAACATTCACGCCTGGCGAAACTCGCGGATTACAATATCTCCTGGCACGTGCCGCAAATGCGTATTTCCGGCGGGTACGATATTACGACGCAAATTCCAGTGGTCTATATTCTCGAGTCGCTGGGCCGTAAACTGGCGAAGAAAATAGCATAAAAAAACAGGATGTTTTTTCGGTGTAACAAATTACCGCAGCGGCAATTTGTTATATCGTGACATTCATTTCCCCTTTGCTAGACTCGTTGACAGCTAATATGACGAGAAGAGCAACGATGAAAAAATTGACCTTACCGAAAGATTTCTTGTGGGGCGGCGCCGTTGCCGCGCATCAGGTAGAAGGCGGCTGGAATAAAGGCGGCAAAGGCCCGAGCATCTGCGACGTGCTGACCGGCGGCGCACACGGCGTCCCGCGTGAAATCACGTCGCAAGTGGAAGCGGGAAAATACTACCCAAACCATGAGGCCGTCGATTTTCATGGTCATTACAAAGAGGACATCAAACTCTTTGCCGAGATGGGCTTCAAATGTTTCCGAACCTCAATTGCCTGGACCCGCATCTTCCCGCAGGGCGATGAGTTGCAGCCCAATGAAGAGGGTCTGAAGTTCTACGACGATGTGTTCGATGAGCTGCTGAAGTACAACATCGAGCCGGTCATTACCCTCTCTCACTTTGAGATGCCGCTGCACCTGGTGCAGGAGTACGGCGGCTGGACCAACCGTAAAGTGGTTGATTTCTTTGTGCGTTTCGCCGAAGTGGTGTTTGAGCGCTACAAGAACAAGGTCAAATACTGGATGACCTTCAACGAGATCAACAACCAGCGCAACTGGCGCGCGCCGCTGTTTGGCTACTGCTGCTCCGGCGTGGTCTATACCGACCACGAGAACCCGGAAGAGACCATGTACCAGGTGCTGCATCACCAGTTTGTTGCCAGCGCGATGGCGGTGAAAATTGGTCACCGCATTAACCCGTCGATGCAGATTGGCTGCATGCTGGCGATGGTGCCGCTCTATCCCTTCTCCTGTAAGCCTGAAGATGTGATGTATGCGCAGGAATCAATGCGCGAGCGTTATGTCTTTACCGATGTGCAGCTGCGCGGTTACTACCCCTCCTACGTACTTAACGAGTGGGAGCGTCGCGGCTTTACCATCAACATGGAAGCTGGCGATGAAGCGATCCTGCGCGAAGGGTGCTGCGACTATCTGGGCTTCAGTTACTACATGACCAATGCGGTAAAAGCTGAAGGAGGTTCGGGTGATGCGCTCTCCGGTTTCCAGGGCAGTGTGCCGAACCCGCATGTGAAAGCCTCCGACTGGGGCTGGCAGATTGACCCGGTTGGCCTGCGCTACGCCCTTTGCGAGCTGTATGAGCGCTACCAGAAGCCGCTGTTTATCGTTGAAAACGGCTTCGGCGCGTACGACAAAGTCGAAGAGGATGGCAGCATTAACGATGATTACCGCATCGATTATCTGCGCGCGCACGTGAAAGAGATGGTCGAAGCCGTCACCTATGATGGCGTGGATCTGATGGGTTACACCCCGTGGGGCTGCATTGACTGCGTCTCCTTCACCACCGGCCAGTACAGCAAGCGCTACGGCTTTATCTACGTGAACAAGCATGACGACGGCTCCGGCGATATGTCGCGCTCACGCAAGAAGAGCTTTAACTGGTACAAAGAAGTGATCGCCAGCAACGGCGAGAACGTGTGATCTATTGAAGCGTTGCCGGATGGCGGCTACGCCTTATCCGGCCTGGGACGGGTTTGCACCACGCCTGGCGTTGCCGGATGGCGGCTGCGCCTTATCCGGCCTACAACGGATTGCACCACGCTTGAGGCGTTGCGCTGTATTCGATTTGTAGGCCTGATAAGCGAAGCGCCATCAGGCATAAAAACGCTACTTTCCTCCGGCCAGATCGATAAAGCTTCCTGTCACATAGGAGGCTCTATCGCTTAACAGCCAGGCAATCGCCTGCGCCACCTCTTCCGGCTGACCGCCGCGCTGCATCGGAATCGCGCTGCTGACGCGATCGACACGTCCCGGCTCGCCGCCGCTGGCATGCATCTCCGTATAGATAAACCCCGGACGCACGCCGTTTACGCGGATGCCGCTTGCCGCGACCTCCAGCGACAGACCGGTGGTTAACGTATCCACCGCCCCTTTTGACGCCGCATAATCAACATACTCTCCCGGCGAGCCAAGCCTTGCCGCTGCTGACGAAACATTCACAATCGCGCCGCCCTGCCCACCATGCTGCGTCGACATGCGCTTTACCGCTTCGCGACAGCAGAGGAAATAGCCCGTCACATTGGTCGCCAGCACCTGGTTGATGCGTGCCGCGCTCAGCGCCTCTACCCGGCTCTGCTGAAACAGAATACCGGCGTTATTGACCAGCGCGGTCAGCGGCAGCCCCTCTTCGTCAATACGCGCAAACATCGCTTCAACCTGACTTTCATTGCTGATATCCGCCTGCACGGCAAACGCCTTGCCGCCCCGGGCCAGGATCTCTGCCACCACCTCATCGGCGGCGTCGCGCTGGCGATGATAATTGACTGCCACGGTGTAGCCCTCTTGCGCCAGAAACCGCGCGGTGGCTCGACCAATTCCCCGGCTTGCGCCGCTCACTAAGGCAATTGCCATCATCTTCTCCCAAATAGAAAGGGCGCCGAAGCGCCCTTAAAAGATAGCGGAATCAATCGATTATTGATATTCGCTCATCGGTACGCAGGAGCAGAAGAGATTCCGGTCGCCATAAACATCATCCAGGCGTTTCACGGTTGGCCAGTATTTGTTGACTGCGTCCGCCGGGAAAACCGCCAGCTCGCGGCTGTAGGCGTGGTTCCACTCATTCACCAGTTCATGCTGGGTGTGCGGCGCATTGACCAGCGGGTTATCCTCCAGCGTCCATTCGCCCTGTTTCACGCGCTCAATCTCAGCGCGGATCGCCAGCATCGCATCGATAAAACGATCCAGTTCGACTTTGCTTTCAGATTCCGTCGGTTCAACCATCAGCGTACCGGCAACCGGGAAGGACATGGTCGGCGCATGGAATCCGTAGTCAATCAGGCGCTTGGCGATATCCAGCTCGCTGATGCCGGTCTCCTCTTTCAGCGGGCGAATATCGAGAATGCACTCATGCGCCACGCGTCCATCACGGCCGGTGTAGAGCACCGGGAAGGCCTCTTTCAGGCGGCTGGCGATATAGTTGGCGTTGAGGATCGCCACCTGGCTCGCCTTTTTCAGACCTTCGGCGCCCATCATGCGGATATACATCCAACTGATCGGCAGGATCGACGCACTGCCAAACGGTGCGGCGGAAACTGCGCCCTGACGCGTCAGCATGCCTTCAATTTGCACCACGCTGTGGCCCGGAACAAACGGTGCCAGATGCGCTTTGACGCCAATCGGCCCCATGCCAGGACCACCGCCGCCATGCGGGATACAGAAAGTTTTATGCAGGTTGAGGTGCGACACATCCGCGCCGATAAAGCCCGGCGAGGTGATGCCAACCTGCGCATTCATGTTCGCGCCATCAAGGTAAACCTGGCCGCCAAACTGATGCACCACTTCGCACACTTCGCGGATCGTCTCTTCATAGACGCCGTGCGTTGATGGGTAGGTGACCATAATACAGGAGAGGTTCTCTCCCGCCTGCTCCGCTTTCGCGCGCAGATCGCCCAGATCGATGTTGCCATTCTTATCGCAGGCTACGACCACCACCTGCATACCCGCCATCTGCGCCGAAGCAGGGTTGGTACCATGGGCAGAGCTTGGGATCAGGCAGATATCGCGATGCCCTTCATTGCGGCTTTCGTGATAGTGGCGGATCGCCAGCAGACCAGCGTATTCCCCCTGCGCGCCGGAGTTCGGCTGCATACAGAGCGCATCGTAACCGGTCAGTTTCACCAGCCAGTCGGAGAGTTGCGCAATCATCTGGTGATAACCTTCCGCCTGCTCCGGCGGGCAGAACGGGTGCAGTTCCGCAAATTCCGGCCAGGTGATGGGGATCATCTCCGCTGCGGCGTTAAGCTTCATGGTGCAGGAGCCGAGCGGGATCATCGCCTGGTTGAGCGCCAGATCTTTGCGCTCAAGCGAATGCATATAGCGCATCATCTCGGTTTCGCTGTGGTAGCGATTGAACACCGGGTGGGTAAGGATCGCATCCTCGCGCACCATCTCAGCCGGCAGAGAGCGGCTGTCGAGGGCAACCTCTTTATCCAGCGCGTCGATCTCAAGGCCATGTGCGTCGCCGAGCAGAACGCTGAACAGCGCCAGCACATCGTCGCGGGTAGTGGTTTCATCCAGCGTGATGCCTACGGCGTTAAGAATGTCGCTGCGCAGGTTGATCTCATGGGCTTCCGCACGCGCCAGCACCGCGGCTTTATCCGCTACTTCAACGCAGAGCGTGTCGAAGTAGTGCGCGTGACGCAGTTTCAGACCACCGCGCTGCAGGCCAGCAGCGAGAATGTCGGTCAGGCGATGGATACGCCCGGCAATGCGTTTCAGCCCTTCCGGGCCGTGGAACACCGCATAGAGGCTGGCGATATTGGCCAGCAGCACCTGCGAAGTACAAATATTGGAGTTAGCTTTCTCGCGGCGAATATGCTGCTCGCGGGTCTGCATCGCCATGCGCAGCGCCGTGTTACCTGCCGCATCTTTGGAGACGCCGATAATGCGCCCCGGCATCGAGCGTTTAAATTCATCTTTCGCGGCAAAGAAGGCGGCATGCGGGCCGCCGTAGCCCATCGGCACGCCGAAACGCTGCGCGGAGCCGAAAACAATATCTGCACCCTGCTTGCCCGGCGCGGTCAGGTGCACCAGCGCCATCAGGTCGGCGGCAACGCTGACCACGATTTTGCGTGATTTTAACTCGGCAATCAGCGCGCTGTAGTTGTGCACTTCGCCGGTGGTGCCCACCTGCTGAAGCAGCACGCCAAAGAGATCCTGGTGATCGAGCGCTTTCTCTGCCTCATCGACAATCACCTCAAAGCCGAAGGTTTCGGCACGGGTGCGCACCACATCCAGCGTTTGCGGATGGACGTCGGCTGCGACGAAGAAGCGGTTCGCGCCTTTCAGTTTGCTGACGCGTTTTGCCATCGCCATCGCTTCAGCGGCGGCGGTCGCTTCATCCAGCAGCGAAGCGGAGGCGATATCGAGGCCGGTCAGATCGAGCGTGACCTGCTGGAAATTGAGCAGGGATTCAAGACGCCCCTGCGACACTTCCGGCTGATAAGGGGTGTAAGCGGTGTACCAGCCCGGATTCTCCAGCATATTACGCAGGATCACCGGCGGCAGCTGCACGGCGGTGTAACCCATGCCAATGTAAGACTTAAAGCGCTTGTTACGACGGGCCAGGGTTTTCAGTTCAGCGAGCGCGGCATATTCGGTGGTGGACTCCCCCACCTGCGGCGGTGCGGCGAGCTGAATATCTTTCGGCACGATCTGCCCGATCAGCGCGTCGAGCGATTCTGCGCCAACGCTGTTCAGCATCTCCTGCTGTTGCGTGGTGTCCGGGCCAATATGCCTGCCGATAAACGAGGCGTGATGTTCAAGCTGGCTTAAAGTCTGAGTCATGAGCGAGGATTCCTGAAACGTGCGGTAATAGATAAAACGAAGATCTGGCTTGCCGGAAAGCGCGACGCTTCACCGGCCTGTTGAGGGACGTAAAGGTTGGCCGGAGACGCATCGCGCCATCCGGCACACCATTATTCGTCTTCTAACAGGGCGCTATAGCCGGTTGCGTCTAACAGCGCTTCGACTTCCGCCTCATCGTTGGCCTTGATTTTGAAGATCCAGCCTTCGCCATACGGCGCGCTGTTCACCAGCTCCGGCGAATCATTCAGGCTGTCGTTGACCGCAACGATTTCACCGCCGATGGGAGCATAAATATCGGATGCCGCTTTTACCGACTCCGCCACGGCGCAGTCGTCGCCAGCGCTAACGGTGGTGCCGACGTCCGGCAGGTCTACAAACACCATATCGCCCAGCAGCTCTTGCGCATGCTCGGTGATACCAACGGTGTAGCTACCGTCCGCTTCTTTACGCAGCCACTCGTGTTCTTTGCTGTATTTCAGATCGCCAGGTACATTGCTCATTGCTTTCTCTCCAGAAAAATAACGTTACGCGACCGCTTTACCGGCGCGCACAAAAACAGGTTTGGTCACTTTGACCGGCATTTCGCGGTTGCGGATCTGCACCACGGCCGTTTCGCCGATCCCTGCCGGAACGCGGGCCAGCGCAATGCTGTAGCCAAGCGTCGGCGAGAAGGTGCCGCTGGTGATCACCCCTTTCTGCACATTGCCCTGCGCATCGGTGAAGTGCACCGGCAGTTCATTACGCAGTACGCCTTTTTCGGTCATTACCAGGCCAACCAGCTGTTCGGTGCCTTTTTCGCGCTGCTGCTCAAGGGCATCACGTCCGATAAAGTCGCGATCCTGCGGCTCCCAGGCGATGGTCCAGCCCATGTTGGCCGCCAGCGGCGAAACGCCTTCATCCATCTCCTGGCCGTAGAGGTTCATGCCCGCTTCCAGGCGCAGCGTATCGCGCGCGCCGAGCCCGCAGGGTTTTACGCCCGCATTCAGCAAGCCTTGCCAGAAGTCAGCGGCTTTTTCATTCGGCAGGGCAATTTCATACCCGGCTTCACCGGTGTAACCGGTGGTGGCAATAAAGAGGTCGCCCGCTTCCACGCCGAAGAAGGGTTTCATGCCAGAGACCGCTTCGCGCTGCGCGTCGGTAAACAGGCTGGCGGCTTTCTCCTGCGCATGCGGGCCCTGCACCGCGATCAGCGAGAGATCGTCGCGCACGGTGATGTCGATGCTATAAGGTTCGGCGTGTTGGGAAATCCAGGAGAGGTCTTTTTCGCGGGTGGCGGAGTTAACAACGAGGCGGAAGAAATCTTCGGTGAAGTAGTAGACGATCAAATCATCAATCACGCCGCCCGAGGCATTAAGCATACCGCTGTAGAGCGCTTTGCCGGGCTTAGTCAACTTCGCGACATCGTTTGCCAGCAAATAGCGCAGAAATTCGCGCGTCCGGCTGCCTTTCAGGTCAACGATGGTCATGTGTGAAACATCAAACATGCCGGCGTCGGTGCGCACCGCGTGGTGCTCATCAAGCTGCGAGCCGTAATGCAGTGGCATCATCCAGCCGTGGAAGTCGACCATGCGGGCGCCGCATTGAGTATGTTGTTCAAATAAAGGGGTCTGCTGAGCCATCTTTTCCTCATCGAATACGCTGAGCTATCACGTTTTTCGCAGCGCCTTTCCGGCGGCAAAAAAGCGTGTCGATGCCCTGTTACAGGCGGTGACGCAAACGTTCTCTTTGGCCTGAACTTATCACCGAAAGGTGCGCTTAACCATAAGGAAAAACCGGTCATCACATTAGCTTATGACCAAAACGCGCTGAGATAACCGCAGTGGAATATAGCGAAAAATCCCTGCCACACGCGGATAAGAGGTCACTTCTGCGCGCTTATTGGGCAGGTAATTAGCATTTACTGCCAGTTAAAAGCAAAAAAGCGCGTAAGCCAAAATTAACGACATGAGAAAAACTAATCTGAGAATGGGGGTGAAATTAGAATATTTCAAATGAGAGGAGAGCTTCCCTTCCCGGGGCCGGGAAGGGAAAGTGTGACGCAGTTAACGTAACCACTCCGGCAGATGGTTAAGCCCTAAAGCCTGACGCAATAACTGCGGTTTAACGCCGGGAAGCGTATCAGCCAGTTTCAGCCCGATATCACGCAGCAGCTTTTTCGCCGGATTCGCACCGGCAAACAGTTCGCGGAAACCCTGCATGCTCGCCAGCATCATCGCGGCGCTATGTTTACGGCTGCGCTCGTAGCGGCGCAGGTAGAGATGCTGACCGATATCTTTGCCGTCGCGGCTTAAGCGCCGCAACTCAGCAATCAGCTCAGCCACATCCATAAAGCCGAGGTTAACGCCCTGGCCAGCTAAAGGATGGATGGTGTGCGCCGCATCGCCCACCAGCGCTAACCGATGCCCGGCAAACTGCCGTGCGTAGCGCCCGGTTAACGGGTAAGTCTGGCGTTCGCTCTCAAGCTCGCACAGCCCGAGGCGGTTATCGAAGGCCACGGTCAATGCCTGGTTGAACGCCTCAGCGCTGCTCTCCTGCATCGCCTTCGCCTGCTCTGGCGGCAGCGACCAGACGATCGAGCATAAATGCGGATCGTTCAGCGGCAGAAACGCGAGGATGCCATCATTATGGAAAACCTGGCGCGCGACAGCCAGGTGCGGCTCGGCGGTGCGGATCGTCGCCACCAGCGCGTGGTGGTGATAATCCCAGTAGGTGAGCGGAATATCCGCGCGGTTGCGCAGCCACGAATTAGCGCCGTCAGCACCCACTACCAGACGCGCCGTCAGCATAGTGCCCTCTTTCAGGGTCAGGAACGCTTCGTTCTCCCCCCAGGCGACCTGCTGCAACTCCGCTGGCGCAATCAGCGTGACATCTTTGCACTGCTGCGCCTGCTCCCACAGCGCGTGGTGAATGCGCGTGTTCTCAATGATGTAGCCCAGATGGCTGTAACCCATGCTTAGATCGTCAAAGGAGATGCGCCCGAAGCTGTCTTTCTCCCACACTTCCATGCCGTGATAGCAGCCGACCGGCCCGGCAACGATGTTTGACCAGACGCCGAGATGGGTCAGCAATTTTTCACTGGCGGCGTTAATCGCCGAGACGCGTAGCGCCGGAGGGGCATCCGCGGCCTGCGGCTCAGGAACCGTTTGTTCCAGCACCGCCACGCGCAGCCCGCTCCCTTGCAGGCCGCAGGCTAATGCCAGACCCACCATGCCGCCGCCGACAATCGCAACATCAACACTCTGCACTCTTAGCTCCTTAACGGGCGACCCAACCGAGGGTTCGTTGCGCCAGCGCATCACGCGCCGGGGTAAATAGTTCCATCGCCATCAACCCGAGGTTGCGCCCAACGAACAGCGGCGCCCAGCGGTTGGCGAAGAGATGCACCAGCCCATCCGTCACGCCGATGGTGGCAGCTTTATCTGCCTGCCGACGCTGGTTATAACGCAGCAACAGCGGATAGCTTCCCACATCACTCTGTTCGATAAAGGCGTGAGAAAGGGTTTCCGCCAGCGTCATCACATCGCGCATGCCAAGGTTGAAGCCCTGCCCTGCAATCGGATGCAGCGTCTGCGCGGCATTGCCGACCAGCACGGCGCGATGGGAAACAGATGAGCTGGCAGTGGAGAGCGCTAGCGGGTAGACGCTGCGCTTCCCGGTATGCAGGATGCGGCCAAGACGCCAGCCGAAGGCTTTTTGCAACTCCTCGCAAAACTGTTCGTCTGACCAGCTCGCCACCTGCTGCTGTTTTTCACGCGGGTGACACCACACCAGCGAAGAGCGCCCCTGCGACATCGGCAGCATCGCCAGCGGGCCATGTTCAGTAAAGCGCTCAAAGGCGCGCCCCTGATGGGCAACAGAAGTGGTGACATTGGCAATCACCGCCGCCTGGTCATAAGGCGACTGCTGCCAGTCGATATTGAGCTGCCCGGCAATCGATGAGCGCGAGCCGTCTGCCGCCACCAGCAGTTCGCCGGTAAGCTGCTTGCCGCTTTGCAGCGTCACCGTCACCTGCTCTTCACTGCGGGTAAAGCGATCGACGCGATCCGGGCAGTGAAGCGTGACGCCCGGCGCGTTTTGCAGCCGCTTAAAGAGCCGCAGCCCGACATCGTGCAGCTCAACCACATGGCCTAACGCCTCAAGCCGGTACTCTTCCGCCGTCAGCGTTACGAAACCGGCATGACCGCGATCGCTGACGTGTACGGTTGAGATGGGTGTTGCGCAGGAGGCAAGCGCCTGCCAGACGCCGATGTGCGCCAGCTGCTGGCAGGTGCCTGCCGCCAGCGCGATAGCTCGCGCGTCAAAACCGGGGTGATCCTGCGCGCCGGGCGCGTTGGCTTCCACCAGATGAACGGCAAGCTTGCCCTGTGTCAGATGTGAAATCGCCAGCGCAAGGGTTGCGCCAGCCATGCCGCCGCCAACGATGATCACGCTCATGCGCGCGCCTTCGCCATCAGCGCTTCAATCTCATCGGCTTTTTTGACTACGCTGGCAGTCAGGTTCTCGTTGCCGTTGTCGGTGATGACAATGTCATCTTCGATGCGAATGCCGATACCGCGATACTTCTCCGGCACGTCGGCGTCCGGTGCGATGTAAAGCCCCGGCTCAACGGTGAGCACCATGCCGGGCGCCAGCTCGCGGGAGCGATCCTGGCCATAAACGCCGACATCATGCACATCCAGCCCCAGCCAGTGGCTTAAACCATGCATAAAGAAGGCGCGGTGAGCGCTTTGTGCAACCAGCTCTTCAACGTCGCCCTGCAGAATGCCGAGCTTCACCAGCCCGCTCACCATGATGCGCACCACTTCGCCGGTCACTTCCTGAATTGAGGTGCCGGGGCGGAACAGTTCAAGCGCGCGTTCCAGCGAGGCGAGCACAATGTCGTAAATCTCACGCTGCGCCGGGGTAAATTTGCCGCTGACCGGGAAGGTGCGGGTGATATCCCCGGCATAGCCTTTGTATTCGCAGCCCGCGTCAATCAGCACCAGATCGCCCGCGCGCATTTCGCTTTCGTTCTCGGTGTAGTGCAGGATGCAGCCGTTTTCGCCGGCGCCCACAATGGTGTTGTAGGAGGGAAAGCGCGCGCCGTGGCGGTTGAACTCATGCTGAATTTCGCCTTCCAGCTGATACTCAAACATACCCGGGCGGCACACCTGCATCGCACGGGTGTGGGCCAGCGCGGAAATTTCGCCCGCGCGGCGCAGCACGTCAATCTCTTCAGCGGATTTAAACAGGCGCATCTCATGCACGATGGGCCGCCAGTCGGTCAGCGTGGCGGGCGCTTTCAGATTCTGGCGCGAGCCTTTGCGCAGCTTGTCGAGCGCGGCAAAGAGGATGGTGTCCGCATAAGCGTATTCGCCCTGCGCGTGATAGACCGCATCGAGGCCATTGAGCAACTGATAGAGATGCTCGTCAATTTCCGGGAACGCCAGCGCGCGATCGACGCCGAGCTTCTCCGGCGCGGCCTCCTGGCCCAGGCGGCGACCAAACCAGATTTCAGCGGTTTTGTCGCGCACGCGGTTGAAGAGCACGCTGTGGTTGTGGGTGTCATCGCTTTTGATCAGCACCAGCACCGCTTCCGGCTCGTTAAAACCGGTGAAATACCAGAAATCGCTGTTCTGGCGATAGGGGTATTCACTGTCTGCGCTGCGGGTCGCTTCCGGCGCGGCAAAGATCAACGCCGCGCTACCCGGAACCATCTGTGCCAGTAAAGCCTGGCGACGACGGAGAAACTCAAGCTGTGTCATGACACCTCCTCCATGTAAAAAACTAATTAGTGTAGTGTGGGCTTGCGCACTTCCGGTGCGGTCGGCTGCTGGCGCGTGAAGGTATCGTGGCAGAGCAGCGCCGCAACGCGGACATACTCGATAATCTCTTCCAGAGACATCTCCAGCTCTTCCTGATCTTCGTCTTCGTCGTAGCCCAGCTGCGCAATGTTGCGCAGGTCATCAATCGCTTCGCCGGTTTCACCGGTCACTTTGTCGAGCTTCGGCTGCGAGACGCCCAGCCCCAGCAGGAAGTGATTCACCCAGCCTGCCAGCGCATCGGCGCGGTCGAAGACGCTGACGTCGTCGCCTTCCGGCAGGTAGAGCTGAAAGAGAAAGCCGTCATCTTCCAGCGAATCGCTGGTGGCGGCATGCATTGCACGCAGCGCCTGGGCCAACTCGTGACCGAAGGCCAACCCTTCGTTGGTTAAATCATGCAGCAGCGGCTGCCATGAGGTGTCTTTGTTGCCGCCGCAGAGCATCCCCGCGATCAGCCCATGCATTTCAGCAGGATGCAATCCAACGCCTTGTTGGTTGAGTAACTGGCCTACTTCCTTGTAACCAGGTATTTCGTTCTGTATAGACATGCGCATTCGTCGTCGTTGGGGGAAATATTCATGGTATGCTACCACTTTGGACCCTGGTGATATACCCGTGATGGTTCACGTTACATGCCATTGCATGTACGCGGATTACTTAAGGTATAGACGTAAAATAGTTGAAAGTACTGACCAGGGTCGCTTATAGTGTCGCCCCTTCGCAGCCCAGGGCTCGAATGCGAAGGCAGAGCGCAGTCAAACAGCAGGAAGGTGGCATGTCTGCACAACCCGTCGATATCCAAATTTTTGGCCGTTCACTCCGCGTGAACTGCCCGCCTGAGCAGATAGATGCGCTGAATCAGGCTGCGGAAGATCTGAATCAGCGGTTGCAAGATCTGAAGGTTCGCACTAGAGTCACAAATACTGAGCAGTTGGTGTTTATCGCCGCGCTGAATATCAGCTACGAGCTTGCTCAGGAAAAGGCAAAAACCCGTGATTACGCCGCCAGCATGGAGCAGCGTATTAAGATGTTACAGCAGACCATTGAACAGGCTTTACTTGATCAGGGTCGCATAACGGAAAGACCGGGGCCGAAGTTTGAATAATACTTCAAGGTCAACTATGGTAGATTGACAGTGAAGTTAAAAAATTCTCTGAGATGTTTGCAAGCGGGCCAGTCCCCTGAGCCGATATTTCATACCAACAGAGTGTGGCGATCCATGGTTGGTGAGCATGCTCGGTCCGTCCGAGAAGCCTTAAAATCATGACGACACATTCACCTTGAACCAAGGGTTCAAGGGTTACAGCCTGCGGCGGCATCTCGGAGATTCCCCTCTTCTACCAGTAACGACCATGACGCAACTGCCCGATTCACTTCCGTCACGACAAGCAATTCGCAAACAGATTCGTCAACGCCGACGAGAAATCACCAGCGCCCAGCAGCGCCAATTCGCTGAACAAGCCGCACTGCGCATGCTGGCCTGGCCTCCTGTTGTCATGGCACACAGCGTTGCCCTGTTTCTCTCCTTTGACGGCGAGCTCGATACACAACCGCTGATCGAACAACTGTGGCGAAGCGGCAAACGCGTTTACCTTCCCGTATTACACCCTTTCAGCCCCGGCAATCTGCTCTTTTTGCACTACCATCCGCGCAGCGAACTGGTGACCAATCGTCTGAAAATTCAGGAGCCGAAACTGGATGTGCGTGATGTGCTTCCCCTGAGCCAGCTCGATGTGCTGATCACGCCGTTAGTCGCCTTTGATGAACAGGGGCAGCGCCTCGGCATGGGCGGCGGGTTCTACGACAGAACGCTGCAAAACTGGCGCGCGTATGGCGTGCAGCCGGTTGGTTATGCCCATGATTGCCAGCGCGTAGAGACGTTGCCTGTAGAGGAGTGGGATATTCCGCTGCCTGCGGTGATCACGCCGTCAACGGTGTGGGAGTGGTAAGCGTTTGTTCCCCTCCCGGACGGGAGAGGAACAGCTAACGCAACTTAGAACAGCAGACGGGAACGAATGGTGCCCGGAATCGCTTTCATGCTCTGTAGCGCGGTCTGCGCAACCTCTTCTTCCGCTTCGATATCAACCACTACATAGCCCATATGCGGCGTAGTTTGCAGATACTGCGCCGCAATGTTGATGTTCTGGCTGGCAAAAATCTGGTTAAGCGCCGTTAGCACGCCAGGACGGTTTTCATGGATATGCAGCAGACGACGACCGCCGTGCAACGGCAGAGAAACTTCCGGGAAGTTTACCGCCGAGAGCGTTGAGCCGTTATCGGAGTACTTAATCAGCTTACCGGCAACTTCCAGGCCGATATTCTCCTGCGCTTCCTGCGTTGAACCACCGATGTGCGGCGTCAGGATAACGTTATCAAACTCGCAGAGCGGCGAGTCGAACGGATCGCTGTTGGTCGCCGGTTCGGTCGGGAAGACGTCAATCGCTGCGCCCGCCAGGTGCTTACGCTTCAGGGCATCGCACAGCGCCGGGATATCAACCACAGTGCCGCGTGCCGCGTTGATCAGCAGTGCGCCCGGCTTCATCAGCGCCAGCTCCTCTTCGCCAATCATATTTTTCGTTGAGGCGTTTTCCGGCACGTGCAGGCTGACCACGTCGCTCATGTTCAGCAGATCGGAGAGATGCTGCACCTGGGTGGCGTTGCCGAGCGGCAGTTTGTTCTCGATATCGTAGAAGAAGACGTTCATCCCCAGCGATTCAGCAAGAATACCAAGCTGCGTGCCAATGTGGCCGTAGCCAATGATGCCGAGCTTTTTGCCGCGCGCTTCATAGGAGCCAACCGCCAGCTTGTTCCAGATACCGCGGTGCGCTTTGGCGTTCGCTTCCGGAATGCCGCGCATCAACAGCAGCAGTTCGCCGATCACTAACTCCGCAACGGAACGGGTATTGGAGAAGGGGGCGTTAAAGACTGGTACACCGCGTTTGGCCGCGGCTTCCAGGTTCACCTGGTTGGTGCCGATACAGAAACAGCCGATGGCGACCAGTTTTTCCGCCGCGGCGATGACATCTTCAGTCAGTTGAGTACGGGATCGCAGGCCAATGAAGTGGGCGTCGCGGATGGACTCTTTCAACTGCTCGCTGTCCAGTGCGCCCTTGTGGAATTCGATGTTGTTATAACCCGCCGCGCGGAGGCTTTCGACCGCTTTCTGGTGCACCCCTTCGACGAGCAGAAATTTAATCTTGTCTTTCTCCAGTGATACCTTTGCCATTTACCCGACCCTGTTTTATGTCTGACTGTGATGTTGTGCGGAGGAAAACCGCGTTAGCCAACATATCAAAAAAAACTATCGCGGCAATATGAACGTTTGCGTCGCCGCTCTGAAGAAATGTCATCCAGCGGGAAATGGCAGAGAAAAATGCTGGAAAAGCAGAAGCTCGCGGCAGGGATGCGAGATGAAGGGGAAAAACGTGACAGATATCACCGAATTTAACGATGTCAGATTTTTACCGGGAGACCGCTGCCTCCCGGTCAGATCATTTCACGATGGTTTTGACGCCATCCGGGGTGCCGATCAGCGCCACGTCAGCCCCGCGATTCGCGAATAAGCCCACCGTGACCACACCGGGAATATTGTTGATGGTGTTCTCCATCGCGATGGGATCGAGAATTTCCAGACCATAGACATCAAGGATGACGTTGCCGTTATCCGTCACCACATTCTGGCGATACTCCGGGCGACCGCCCAGCTTGACCAGCGTTCGCGCGACCGCACTGCGCGCCATCGGGATCACCTCAACCGGTAACGGGAATTTACCGAGGATCGGCACCTGCTTTGAGGCATCTGCGATACAGATAAACTTATCCGCGACTGAAGCAATGATCTTCTCGCGGGTCAGCGCCGCGCCGCCGCCTTTTATCATCTGCATCTGGTCGTTAATCTCATCCGCGCCGTCAACGTAGATCCCCAGGCGATCGACCGCGTTAAGATCGAAAACGGTGATGCCCAAGCTTTTCAGCTTCTCGGTGGAAGCATCCGAGCTGGAAACCGCACCCTCAATCTGCCCTTTCATGGTACCCAGCGCATCAATAAAGTGTGCCGCGGTGGAGCCGGTCCCTACGCCGACGATGGTGCCGGGTTCAACATAATGAAGTGCTGCCCAGCCCACTGCTTTTTTGAGTTCATCCTGCGTCATGGTCGTTCGCCTGTGGTGTGAAATTTCAGGCGCATTATAAATAGGCTCTGCCGAAAAGTCCCTGTGACCTGTGTCACAATACTCGACAACCATTTTCGTCTGCCACGACGGGAAATTTATGTCATAGTGCGAAAGACTATTTTTCAGGAGATTGCCCGAGCAATGAAACGTCCGGATTACAGAACACTACAGGCACTTGATGCAGTCATTCGTGAGCGTGGGTTTGAGCGTGCTGCGCAAAAGCTCTGTATTACTCAATCCGCCGTGTCACAGCGTATCAAGCAACTGGAGAACATGTTCGGGCAGCCATTGCTGGTGCGTACCGTACCGCCGCGCCCCACCGAGCAAGGGCAAAAGCTGCTGGCGCTGTTGCGCCAGGTTGAGCTGCTGGAAGAGGAGTGGCTGGGCGACGAGCAAACCGGTTCTACGCCGCTGCTGCTGTCGCTTGCGGTCAACGCCGACAGTCTGGCAACATGGCTGCTGCCCGCGCTGGCGCCGGTGCTGGTCGACTCCCCGATTCGCCTCAATTTGCAGGTGGAAGATGAAACCCGCACCCAGGAGCGTCTGCGTCGCGGTGAAGTGGTTGGCGCGGTGAGTATTCAGCCTCAGGCGCTGCCAAGCTGCCTGGTGGATAAACTGGGCGCGCTCGATTACCTGTTTGTCGGCTCAAAAGAGTTTGCCGAACGCTACTTCCCCAACGGCGTGACGCGTTCCGCGCTGCTGAAAGCGCCTGCGGTGGCGTTTGACCATCTCGACGATATGCATCAGGCCTTTTTGCAGCAATATTTCGATCTGCCGCCCGGCAGCGTTCCCTGCCATATCGTTAACTCATCGGAAGCCTTTGTGCAGCTGGCGCGCCAGGGAACGACATGCTGCATGATCCCACATCTGCAAATCGAAAAAGAGCTGGCGAGCGGTGAGCTTATCGACCTGACGCCGGGCCTGCTGCAGCGCCGTATGCTCTACTGGCACCGCTTTGCGCCGGAAAGCCGGATGATGCGCAACGTCACCGATGCGCTGCTGGCGTTCGGTCATCGGGTACTGCGACAGGATTAAGAGAGACCCTCTCCCCGAATGAGGAGAGGGACGCCAGCTTTACTTCGCGGCTGGCGTGGACTGCGGTTGTTGCTGCGCCTGATTAGGCTCAATCTGGAAGACTACATCGACCTGATCGTCAAACTGGATGGTCGGCTGTTCGTAGGTCTCCTGCGCCGCAGACTCCGCTGGCGCATCGGCCTTCATCATGCGCACCATCGGGCTCGGCTGATAGTTAGAGACATGGTAACGAACGCTGTAGACCGGGCCGAGTTTGGCATTAAAGCCGGCAGCCAGCTGCTGCGCCTGACGGGTTGCGTCATCAATTGCCGCTTTACGGGCTTTATCCTTGAAGGACTCCGATTGCGCAACGCCAAGCGAGACGGAGCGGATTTCGTTCAGACCCGCTTTCAGCGCGCCATCAAGCAGTGAGTTAAGCTTATCCAGCTCGCGCAACGTCACTTCCACGGTGCGCACAGCGCGATAGCCTTTCAGAATGCTTTTGCCGTTCTGGTAGTCATAATCGGGCTGGGTACGTAAGTTCGCTGAGTTGATATCTTTACGGGCGATGCCGTTTTGCTCAAGGAAGCTCAGGTATTGCGCAACGCGATCGTCCGCCTGCTTCTTGGCTGAGGCCGCATCTTTCGCAGCGACGTTCACTTCAATCGCCAGGGTGGCGATATCGGGGGTCGCATCCACGCTTGCCGTACCCGTTGTGACAATGTGCGGGCCATCCGGCAATTCACTGGCCTGTACCGCCATTGCGCTGAAACCCACCATCGCCGCCAGGGCTATCACTTTACGTTTCACAGGTACTCCTCCATGTTACTCAATTACGTCCCGTTGGACGGACGCCTGGCAGCAAGCTTAGCCACTTACGCCTGATTGTCCATCGGACTTACCTTAACTGAATAATCCTTGCAAATGGTTAACACCTTCCACCGCCAGTTTCAGCGCGATAAACCACATCACCAGGCCGACCAGACTATTGATAACCCGCTGCGCTGTGGCGGTGCGCAAACGCGGCGCGAGCCAGGCGGCCAGTAGCGCCAGGCTGAAGAACCAGAGAAAAGAGGCGCTGAAGGTGCCGAGGGCGAACCAGCGCTTCGGCATCTCCGCGAACTGCCCGCCAAGGCTGCCGAGCACCACAAAGGTATCGAGATAGACATGGGGATTGAGCCACGTAACGGCCAGCATGGTGGCGATGATCTGCCCACGCCCCTGGCGAAGCGCTCCTGCATTTTCCAGATCGATATCACCGGCAAAGGCGGTTTTCAGCGCGCCAAAGCCGTACCACAGCAGAAAAAGCACTCCGCCCCATGTCACCAGCGCCAGCAGCCACGGCGACTGCATCAGTAACGCACTGCCGCCAAATACCCCGGCGCAAATCAGCGCAACGTCGCTCAGAGTGCAGAGCAGCGCTGTCATGAGGTGATACTGCCGACGAATGCCCTGGTTCATGACGAATGCGTTTTGCGGCCCCAGCGGCAAAATCAAAGCAGCACCCAGCATAAGCCCTTGTAAATAATAAGATAACACGTCAAATATCCATTCGATTTATTGCAGGAAGCTGACTATAACGCGCGGGGATCATTAGGTGAAATTGATAATTTTAATCCGTCATTAACCAGGCTAATGACGACAGCGATAAAAAAGGCCGACAATGTCGGCCTTGTGCTTACTCGTCAGGTTGCTCTTTAACCCGTTTTAAATTCACATCCATTTGCGGGAACGGGAAGCTAATCCCTTCCTCATCGAAACGGCGCTTGATGGTCTCCAGTACATCCCAGTAGACGTTTTGCAGATCGCTACTTTTACTCCAGATACGCACCACAAAGTTGATCGACGACGCGCCCAGCTCGTTGAGGCGTACCGTCATCTCGCGATCTTTGATGATGCGGTCATCGGCCTGGATAATCTCGTTCAGAATACGTTTGACCTGGTCGATATCCGAATCATAGGCCACACCGATAATCAGCTCGTTACGGCGCACCGGCTCGCGGGAGAAGTTAATGATGTTGCCCGCGATGATTTTACCGTTCGGGATGACGATAATGCGGCCATCCGGCGTGCGCAGGGTGGTCGAGAAAATCTGCACCTGCAATACCGTGCCGGCAACGCCGCCCAGATCAACATACTCGCCAGAGCGGAACGGACGGAAGGTCACCAGCAGCACGCCCGCCGCGAGGTTGGAGAGCGACCCTTGCAGCGCCAGACCAATGGCCAGGCCGGCGGCACCGAGCACCGCGATCACCGACGCCGTTTGTACGCCGACGCGCCCCAGCGCAGCAATCAGGGTAAATGCGATAATACCGTAGCGAACCAGTGCGGAGAGGAAGTCCGCAACGGTGGCGTCAATGTGTCTTGCACGCATCACCCGGTTAAGGGCGTTCGAAATAACGCGCGCCACAATCATACCGACGATGATGATGGCGATCGCCGCCACGATATTTACGGCATAGCTCAACAGCAGCGCCTGGTTATTTACCAGCCAGGACCCCGCGTTGTTGATGCTATCGACAACGTGAAGATCTTCCATATTGTGCTTCCTTCTATTGTTCCAAAACGGAAAAAACGCCCCTTGCCAAAAGGACAGCCCCCTAAAGGGTAAACAAAAAGAGGCGCTTTCGCCAAATAGTTAACATTCGCGGGCGAATAGCAGCTTATTGAATTCGCAATAAAAAAGGCCCGCTAAGTGCGGGCCTTTTCGGAAAAGAGCTGCGTAAATTACAGAACGTCTACTGCGTTCAGCTCTTTAAATGCCTGCTCCAGACGCGTCACCATGCTGGTCTGCGCTGCACGCAGCCATACGCGCGGGTCGTAGTATTTCTTGTTCGGCTGGTCTTCGCCTTTCGGGTTGCCCAGCTGGCTCTGCAGGTAGCCTTCGTTATCTTTGTAGTACTTCAGAATACCTTCCCAGGTTGCCCATTGGGTGTCGGTATCGATGTTCATTTTGATAACGCCGTAGCTTACGGAGTCTTTGATTTCCTGAGCAGAAGAGCCGGAACCGCCGTGGAACACGAAGTTCAGGCTGTTGTGCGGCAGGTTATGTTTCTTAGAAACATACTCCTGAGAGTCACGCAGGATAGTCGGGGTCAGTTTAACGTTACCCGGCTTGTAAACGCCGTGAACGTTACCGAAGGAAGCCGCAATGGTGAAACGCGGGCTGATGGCGTTCAGCTTGGTGTAAGCGTAGTCCACGTCTTCCGGCTGGGTGTAGAGAGCAGATGCGTCCATATGGCTGTTGTCGACGCCATCTTCTTCACCGCCGGTGCAGCCCAGTTCGATCTCGAGGGTCATGCCCATTTTGGACATGCGCTCGAGGTACTTAGAGCAGATCTCGATGTTCTCTTCCAGAGACTCTTCAGACAGGTCGATCATGTGAGAAGAGAACAGCGGTTTGCCGGTAGCAGCGAAGTGTTTTTCACCCGCGTCCAGCAGGCCGTCGATCCACGGCAGCAGTTTTTTCGCGCAATGGTCAGTGTGCAGAATAACCGGCACACCGTAGTGTTCTGCCATCTGGTGAACGTGATGCGCGCCAGAGATCGCACCCAGAATAGCCGCGCCCTGAGGAACGTCAGTTTTCACGCCTTTGCCCGCGATGAACGCAGCGCCGCCGTTGGAGAACTGTACGATTACTGGTGCGCGAACTTTCGCAGCGGCTTCCAGAACGGCGTTGATGGAGTCAGTGCCCACGCAGTTAACTGCTGGCAGAGCGAAGTTGTTTTCTTTAGCTACCTGGAACACTTTCTGAACGTCATCACCGGTGATCACGCCAGGTTTTACGAAATCAAAAATTTTAGACATGTTACGTAGTCCTGTATCTTTGGCCTGGAAAAATGCGTGCCTTATAGCGCGCTGAAATTAAGGCGGGTTACCCCGCCCTGCTGATCTTACTGCTTAGCGCGCTCTTCGAGCATGGCTACTGCCGGCAGAACTTTGCCTTCCACGAATTCGAGGAATGCGCCGCCGCCAGTGGAGATGTAGGAGATCTTGTCAGCGATACCGAACAGATCGATAGCAGCCAGCGTGTCGCCGCCGCCTGCGATGGAGAACGCGTCGCTGTCAGCGATGGCGTTCGCCACGATTTCAGTACCCTTACGGAAGTTCGGGAACTCAAAGACGCCAACCGGACCATTCCACAGAATAGTTTTGGCGTTTTTCAGGATTTCAGCCAGTTTCTGTGCGGAAACGTCGCCCAAATCCAGAATTTGCTCATCATCTTTGATGTCATTAACGGATTTCAGCGTCGCGTTAGCGGTTTCGGAGAACTCGGTCGCCACACGCACATCGGTCGGAACCGGAATATCGCAGGTGCTCAGCAGACGTTTGGCTTCATCAACCAGATCCGCTTCGTACAGGGATTTACCAACGTTATGACCCTGGGCCGCAACGAAGGTGTTAGCGATACCGCCGCCAACGATCAACTGGTCAGCGATTTTGGACAGGGAATCCAGCACGGTCAGTTTGGTAGAAACTTTGGAGCCGCCAACGATAGCCACCATCGGGCGAGCCGGCTCTTTCAGTGCTTTACCCAGTGCGTCCAGCTCTTCTGCCAGCAGCGGGCCTGCGCACGCGACATCAGCAAATTTACCGACACCGTGAGTAGAAGCCTGCGCGCGGTGCGCAGTACCAAAGGCGTCCATGACAAAGACGTCGCACAGCGCGGCATATTTCTTCGCCAGCGTTTCGTCGTCTTTCTTCTCGCCTTTGTTGAAGCGTACGTTTTCCAGCACGACCAGCTCACCGGCAGCGATTTCTACGCCATCCAGGTAATCTTTTGCCAGGCGAACCGGGTTGGAGAGTTTGTCTTTCAGATAGTTAACTACCGGAAGCAGAGAGAATTCTTCGTTGTATTCACCTTCGGTCGGGCGACCCAGGTGAGACGTTACCATCACTTTCGCGCCCTGTTTCAGCGCCAGTTCGATGGTCGGCAGAGAAGCACGGATACGCGCATCGCTGGTCACTTTCCCTTCTTTAACCGGTACGTTCAAATCCGCACGGATTAGAACGCGTTTACCAGCCAGATCCAGATCGGTCATCTTAATTACAGACATGGTGAATCCTCTCGATGATTCTTAAGTTTTGTAGACACTCGCGTGCCTTACCTGAAACTCACTGCAGCTATTGCTAACGTTGTGTCGAGCATACGGTTAGCAAAGCCCCATTCGTTGTCGCACCACACAAGGGTTTTAATCAGGTGCGAACCACTGACCCGGGTTTGCGTGCCATCGACAATGGCACTATGCGGATCGTGGTTAAAATCAATTGAGACCAACGGTAATTCCGTATAGTCAACTATACCATGAAATGTTCCCTGCGCTGCTTTTTGCAGCAACTGGTTGACTTCACTCGCTTTTACCGGCTTTTGCACCGTTACGCTTAAATCAATGGCGGTGACGTTAATGGTCGGTACGCGCACCGCAATCGCTTCGAATTTGTCATTAAACTGCGGGAAAATGCGCGAGATGCCCGCCGCCAGTTTGGTATCGACCGGGATGATTGACTGGCTGGCTGCGCGTGTACGGCGCAGATCGGCATGATAGGCGTCAATCACCTGCTGATCGTGCATCGCCGAGTGGATTGTCGTTACCGTTCCCCACTCAATGCCGTAAGCCTCGTCGAGCAGTTTGATCACCGGAATAATACAGTTCGTGGTGCAGGAGGCGTTGGAGACAAGGTGATCTTCGGGACGCAGCGTCATATGGTTCACGCCAAAGACGATGGTTGCGTCGAGATCGCTGCTGCCAGGATGAGAGAAGAGCACTTTTTTCGCGCCTGCCGCCAGATGGGCTTCGCCATCTTCACGGCTGCCATAAACGCCGGTGCAATCAAGCACGATATCAACGCCCAGCTCGCGCCACGGCAGCGCAGAAATCTCGCTTTCGTGCAGGAGGCGAATGGCATCGTCGCCAATAAATAGCTGCTCCCGCTCCTGGCGCACATCCCAGGCAAAACGCCCATGGCTGGTGTCGTACTTCAGCAGATGCGCGATCCCCGCGGCATCCGCCAGTTCATTGATTGCCACCACGGTGATCTCGGCGCGACGCCCTGATTCGTAGAGTGCCCGAACCACGTTGCGCCCGATGCGACCGAAACCGTTAATCGCTATGCGTAGGCTCATAACTCTCCTGCAAGGCCAGCCCGCCTGAAGTGGATGACAGAGTAATCCAGTCGCCACCAGAGGGGAATCCTCGCCTGCCTGAACTGCGTCTGTTTGGTTATTTGTCGAACATTTAGCCGACTGAAACGCTTCAGCTAGAATAAGCGAAAGCTGGAATAAAAGGAATGATTGTCCAGACGGATTCGCCAGTAATCTGACTTGCATCACATTTTTGCTGGAATAATTGACGGGAAAAGAGAGGTCTAACTGAGGGCCAGAAAAACGAACGAAGGGGGAAGAAAAGCGTCCTTGCTGGTTTATCAGACGGGAGAGTGTGTTGTGAAGCATTAAACAAGCCGGGCTGATGAGGGCTACTCTGAACCCATTTCACTCCCCCACTTCTGCGATAAAACGCCGTGCACTAAACGCGGCTTAAAACCAGCTGCGCTCCGGCACCTGCGGTTCGGTACGATCCGCGCGCGGCATCTCAACCGGCTGCGAAGAGAGCTCTTTCGCCCACAGATCGGCCACCCATTTGACGCCCTTCGCGGTGAAGCGCGCCTGCGACCAGCTGTGGCTGTTTTCGCCCACGCCGCCATGCACGGTGAAGTAACCCGCATCGATATGGTACTGCGGCGGCATCAACGCACCGTTTACCCGCTGCATGATATTGCGCTCCAGCAAAAAGCGGCGGAACTGCGGCTCTTTCACGCGCAGCATTTTGCACAGCTGGCGGAAACCGAGCGACTCTTCAACCCGCACATACTGGTCGAAAAACTCCGCTTTAGGCGCAGTAATGGCAAGCTGCGCTTCCGCACGCTGGCGCTTTTCATACTGCTCCGCCCAGGCGCGTGCCGCTGCGGCAGGATTGGTAAAATCCGGCAGGCCGACGGTTTTTTCGCGCTCCTGCCAGCGATCGAGCATTTCGGCGGTAAAAGCCGGAGAAAGGCGTGAAACCGTCAACAGTGAGTCGCGCTTGTTGAGCAAAAACTCCTGCCGCATTTCGCCCTCGCGCTCGTAAGCATTGGCGCTTACCGGCTGGGAAAGACGTTGCGCAGTTTCCAGGCTTTTAACCATCCGTTTGACTTCGGCATGGGTTACGCCCGTCAGCTTCGCGATTTCGCGGCTGCTGATGGTCGACGCGGCAGCCTGCGAATTGAGATGTTCACCAGAGATCTGCATGTTCACTCCTTACTCAAACTCACATCAGTTAAGGTGAGGAAATAGTATACAACTTACTGGATAGATATCCAGTATATTTTTTACGCATAGATCAAGGGTGCTTTAAGAGCGTTGAGTAAAAAGAGGAGAGCGTGGTGAAGGCATAACGTAGACGTGCCGGAGGGCGATGACGCCTGCTCCGGCACGGAATAGTGCAGACCCGGTAAGCGAAACGCTACCGGGTAATGGGGATTACAGCAGCTCTTTGGCTTTGGCGACCACGTTATCTACGGTGAAGCCAAACTCTTCGAACAGCAGCTCTGCCGGCGCAGACTCACCGAAGGTGGTCATGCCAACAACCGCGCCGTTCAGGCCGGTGTATTTGCACCAGAAGTCGGCGATACCGGCTTCCACCGCCACGCGCGCGCTGACCGCTTTCGGCAGCACCGCTTCACGGTAAGCAGCATCCTGCTTGTCGAAGGTGTCGGTAGACGGCATGGAGACCACGCGCGCTTTCACGCCTTCAGCCGTCAGACGTTCCCATGCAGCAACGGCCAGCTCCACTTCAGAACCGGTGGCGATGAAGATCAGCTGCGGCTGACCGTCACAATCTTTCAGCACGTAACCGCCGCGAGCGATATCCGCCAGCTGCTGCTCGGTACGCTCCTGCTGCGCCAGGTTCTGGCGAGAGAGGATCAGCGCCGTCGGGCCGTCGTGACGCTCAACGCCATATTTCCACGCAACCGCAGATTCCACCTGGTCACACGGACGCCAGGTGCTGACGTTCGGGGTCAGGCGCAGAGAAGCAACCTGCTCAACCGGCTGGTGCGTCGGGCCATCTTCACCCAGACCGATGGAGTCGTGGGTGTAAACCAGCACCTGACGCTGCTTCATCAACGCCGCCATACGTACCGCGTTACGCGCATACTCGACGAACATCAGGAAGGTGGAGGTGTACGGCACAAAACCGCCGTGCAGAGAGATGCCGTTGGCAATCGCGGTCATACCGAACTCGCGCACGCCGTAGTGAATGTAGTTGCCTGCGGCATCTTCATTGATCGCTTTCGAGCCGGACCACAGAGTCAGGTTGGAAGGCGCGAGGTCAGCGGAACCGCCAAGGAACTCCGGCAGCAGCGGGCCAAACGCTTCGATAGCGTTTTGGGAAGCTTTACGGCTGGCGATTTTCGCCGGGTTGGCCTGCAGTTTGGCAATGAACTCGTTGGCTTTCGCCGCGAAATCTTCCGGCATCTCGCCTTTCATACGACGCGTGAATTCGGCAGCCAGCTCCGGGAACGCTTTCGCGTAAGCGGCGAACTTCTCGTTCCATGCAGACTCTTTCGCCTGACCCATTTCTTTCGCATCCCACTGCGCATAAATCTCAGACGGGATCTCAAACGGAGCGTGCTTCCAGCCCAGCTGTTCGCGGGTCAGCGCTACTTCCGCATCACCCAGCGGCGCGCCGTGGGAGTCGTGGGTACCGGCTTTGTTCGGCGAGCCGAAACCGATGATGGTTTTGCACATCAGCAGCGACGGTTTGTCGGTGACGCTGCGTGCTTCTTCAACGGCGCGTTTGATGGCGTCGGCATCGTGGCCGTCCACACCGCGCACCACGTGCCAGCCGTAGGCTTCAAAGCGTTTTGCGGTATCGTCGGTGAACCAGCCTTCAACGTGGCCGTCGATAGAGATGCCGTTGTCGTCGTAGAACGCAACGAGTTTGCCCAGCTTCAGCGTACCGGCCAGCGAGCAGGCTTCGTGAGAGATGCCTTCCATCATGCAGCCGTCGCCCATAAAGGCGTAGGTGAAGTGGTCAACAATATCATGACCCGGACGGTTGAACTGTGCGGCCAGCGTCTTCTCGGCAATCGCCATACCGACTGCGTTTGCAATCCCCTGACCCAGCGGGCCGGTGGTGGTTTCAACGCCTGCGGTGTAACCCACTTCCGGGTGACCCGGCGTTTTGGAGTGCAGCTGGCGGAAGTTCTGCAGTTCGGTAATCGGCAGATCGTAGCCGGTGAGATGCAGCAGGCTGTAGATCAGCATCGAGCCGTGACCATTGGACAGCACAAAGCGGTCGCGGTCAGCCCATGCAGGATTCGTCGGGTTATGGTTCAGGAAATCACGCCATAACACTTCGGCGATGTCTGCCATGCCCATCGGGGCTCCCGGGTGACCGGATTTGGCTTTCTGTACCGCGTCCATGCTCAGCGCACGAATAGCATTGGCAAGCTCTTTACGTGAGGACATTTTGACTCCAGATCGGACTGTTAAGGGCTAATCCCGTAACGACTTGACGACAGCGCGTTTTGGGCTACGCCGGAAAAAAGTGCCAACAATGTAACCCAAGCGGGTAATCATGTACATGGAGCATCCTTTTGCGCTTCAGAAATCTCTGGAAGCCGCTCGCAAGTTGCGCAATCTCCTCGCCCGTCCAACACTCTCTTCTTTATACTGGCGTTCACCGCCCTCTCGTGTAGAAGATCGGCGGAGCAAAAAACGACTCAATCATTGCGGAAGATAATAAATGAAAATTCGCCCAGCCCTCCTTGCCCTGGGAATGACGACCCTGCTTGCCGGTTGTCAGAACATGGATTCAAACGGTTTTCTCAGCTCCGGCGCGGAGGCCTTTCAGGCTTACACCCTGAGCGATGCGCAGGTTATTGCCCTGAGTGACGACGCCTGTAAGCAGATGGACAGCAAAGCTACCATCGCACCGGCAAGCAGCGAATACAGCCAACGCGTGAACAAAATTGCTGCCGCCCTTGGCGACAACATCAACGGCCAGCCGGTGAACTACAAGGTGTATGTCACTAAAGACGTTAACGCCTTTGCAATGGCGAATGGCTGCATCCGCGTCTACAGCGGCCTGATGGATATGATGACCGACAATGAAGTGGAAGCGGTAGTTGGCCACGAAATGGGCCACGTTGCGCTTGGTCACGTGAAGAAAGGGATGCAGGTGGCGCTCGGTACCAACGCGGTGCGCGCAGCGGCAGCCTCGGCGGGCGGCGTGGTTGGTAGCTTGTCCCAGTCGCAGCTTGGCGCGCTCGGGGAAAAACTGGTCAACTCACAATTCTCCCAGCGTCAGGAGTCGGAAGCGGATGACTACTCTTACGACCTGCTGCGTAAGCGCGGCATTAACCCGGTCGGTTTAGCCACCAGCTTCGAAAAACTGGCGAAGATGGACCAGGGCCGTCAAAGCTCAATGTTTGACGATCACCCGGCTTCAGAAGCCCGTGCCCAGCACATTCGCGATCGTATGGCCGCAGACGGCATCAAGTAATCAATAAAGGAGGCGCTTGCCTCCTTTTTATTACGTCCCGGCAGCGCCGATAAAAAAATCCCCTCCGGGCCTGGGCCGGGAGGGGATTGATTTCATTGCGGCTCACGCCGTGAGATGAGGTTACTCATCTTCCAGATAGGTATAGCCGTAGAGACCCGCTTCGAACTCTTCGAGGAACTGCTGCTGCAGCGCATCGTCCAGCCCGGTCTCTTTAACCTGATCGCGGAACTGGGTTAACAGCTTGCCCGGATCGAGCTGCACGTACTCCAGCATATCGGCCACGGTATCGCCTTCATCAGAAAGCTCCACTTCCACGCTGCCATCCGGGAAGACAAACACGTCAACCGCTTCGGTATCACCGAACAGGTTGTGCATGTTGCCGAGGATCTCCTGATAGGCACCGACCATAAAGAAGCCCAGCATCGGCGGGTTCTCCGGATCGTACTCCGGCATTGGCATCGTTGTGGCAATGCCGTCACCATCGACATAGTGATCGATAGCACCATCGGAGTCACAGGTAATATCCAGCAGCACCGCACGGCGCTCCGGCGCATGGTTCAACCCTTCCAGCGGCAGCACCGGGAAGAGCTGATCGATACCCCACGCATCCGGCATCGACTGGAACAGGGAGAAGTTGACGTACATCTTGTCCGCCATACGCTCCTGCAGTTCGTCGATAATCGGACGGTGCGCACGGTTGCTCGGATCGAGCTGCTTCTGCACTTCATGGCACATGTTCAGGTAGAGCTGCTCTGCCCACGCGCGCTCTTGCAGGCTAAAGGTGCCGGAAGAGTAACCAACGTGAATGTCGTGCAGATCCATCTGGCTATCATGCAGCCACTCGCGCAGCGAACGCCGCGTCCCCGGCTCGTGCATCTCCTGCCAGGTTTCCCACATGCTTTGCAGCGCGCGCGGCGCATCTTCCGCCGGCGCAATGGCCGGGGTATATTCGTTGCGCTCAACGCCAATGATATTGGAGACCAGCACCGTATGGTGCGCAGTCACCGCGCGGCCCGATTCGGTGATCACCGTCGGGTGCGGCAAACCGTGCTCTTCACAGGCATCGCCAATCGCCCAGATAATGTTGTTCGCGTACTCGTTCAGGCCGTAGTTAACGGAGCAGTCGGATTGTGAACGGGTGCCTTCATAATCGACACCCAGGCCGCCGCCAACGTCGAAGCACTGAATATTCACGCCCAGCTTGTGCAACTCAACGTAGAAACGGGCAGACTCGCGCACGCCGGTGGCGATATCGCGAATATTGGCCATCTGTGAACCGAGGTGGAAGTGCAGCAGTTGAATGCTGTCCAGACGACCGCGCTCACGCAGCATCTCAACCAGTTGCAGCACCTGCGTCGCCGCCAGGCCAAACTTCGACTTCTCACCGCCGGAGGATTGCCATTTGCCGGAGCCTTGCGATGCCAGACGCGCACGCACGCCAAGGCGCGGGATCACGTTCAGACGTTCAGCTTCTTCCAGCACGATGGCGATTTCGCTCATCTTCTCGATAACCAAATAGACCTTGTGGCCCATCTTCTCGCCAATCAGCGCCAGGCGGATGTATTCACGGTCTTTATAGCCGTTACAGACGATCACTGAACGGGTCATGCCCGCATGGGCGAGTACCGCCATCAACTCCGCTTTTGAACCCGCTTCCAGCCCCAGCGGTTCGCCGGAGTGGATCAGGGATTCAATGACGCGACGGTGCTGGTTAACCTTGATTGGGTAAACCAGGAAGTAGTCGCCGTTATAACCATAGGATTCACGCGCGCGTTTGAAGGCGGCGTTAATCGAGCGCAGACGGTGTTGCAGGATCTGCGGGAAGCAGAAGAGCGCCGGTAAACGCTGGCCCTGCGCTTCTCGCGCTTTTACCAGCTGTGCCAGATCGACACGCGCCTCGGGGACATCCGGATCGGGGCACACGCTGATGTGGCCCAGCTCGTTGACGTCATAGTAGTTATTGCCCCACCAGGCAATATTGTAAGTCCGTAGCATCTTGCTGGCTTCCTGGGAGCTCATCGCTACCTCCTGCATGGAACGTAGTGCACCGTGTTCGCCTGCTGACGAAGGCGAAACTGAAGAGATGTCGTCAGACATTGCGAACCTCACTTAATTAAAGTGTATACCCTGTAAACGTCACGCTGCTCATTGGCGAGGCGAAGCGACACGGGGATGAAATAGTTGACTACTATCGCAGTGACACATAGCGATAACAACCCATAAACAGCCATGATTTTCGGCATAACATGCCAAAGCACCGACTGCGCGACCGGTTTCTGGTTCATATGATAGTAAAACATCTGTCCGGACCCGAGTATGACAGGCCGGCGAAACCACGAGAAAACTCCTGATGCTCAGGAGAGCCCTTGTTCAGTTATCACAATGCCTTACCGGCCCTGGAGTCCTGAGAAGCGCCGAAATGGGGATAACATCGGCTGGTTTGCAGATCAGAGATGCGAATGATGGGAAATGCGTGCACGTCAGAACGACGCGGCAGAATATTCGGAAAACGACGGTTCATTATTTCGTATCACCTCCACGCAAGCCATGACGACCCGCGACAAGCCAAAGCCATTAAATACACTGCTTAACCCGGCTGGAAGTGGCGACACAGCAGCGATGCCGTGCGCTTTTTTGATGAGCCGCGCGCGGCGTTTTATACCGATAACCAGGTGAAAAAGCAAAATAAAAAAGGCCTTCTTGCCCCATTGCCAGGAAAATTTTCCGTGACAGAGTGTGTCAGGAGACGACGCAGATCAAAAAACGCTGGCAATGGGATGAATAAGTAACCTAAAATAGCCGTCCAGATGTTAATCCGTCCAGACCGATTAACACACAGACTTCTTGTGTCATCTTTGCGTAGCCACCGCGAAGAGAGCCGAACACAGAATTCGATCCAACCGAATTACACCAGGTGAAAATTTATTATGGCAAAACACCTTTTTACGTCCGAGTCCGTCTCTGAAGGGCATCCTGACAAAATTGCTGACCAAATTTCTGACGCTGTGCTGGATGCAATCCTCGAGCAGGACCCTAAAGCGCGCGTCGCTTGTGAAACGTACGTGAAAACCGGCATGGTGCTGGTCGGTGGCGAAATCACCACCAGCGCATGGGTGGATATCGAAGAGATTACTCGTAACACCGTGCGCGAGATCGGCTATGTTCACTCCGACATGGGCTTTGACGCCAACTCTTGCGCCGTACTGAGCGCAATCGGTAAGCAGTCCCCGGATATCAACCAGGGCGTTGACCGTGCCGATCCGCTGGAGCAGGGCGCGGGCGACCAGGGCCTGATGTTTGGCTATGCGACCAACGAAACTGACGTGCTGATGCCAGCGCCAATCACCTACGCTCACCGTCTGGTTGAACGCCAGGCTGAAGTGCGCAAAAACGGCACCCTGCCGTGGCTGCGTCCGGATGCGAAAAGCCAGGTCACCTTCCAGTACGACGACGGCAAAATCGTTGGCATTGATGCTGTAGTGCTCTCCACCCAGCATTCAGAAGATATCGATCAGAAATCACTGCAGGAAGCGGTGATGGAAGAGATCATCAAGCCGATCCTGCCGACCGAGTGGCTGAACGCCTCTACTAAATTCTTTATCAACCCGACCGGCCGCTTTGTGATCGGCGGCCCGATGGGCGACTGTGGTCTGACCGGCCGTAAAATCATCGTTGATACCTACGGCGGCATGGCCCGTCACGGCGGCGGCGCATTCTCCGGTAAAGATCCGTCGAAAGTTGACCGTTCCGCAGCGTACGCGGCGCGTTATGTAGCAAAAAACATCGTTGCTGCTGGCCTTGCCGACCGCTGTGAAATCCAGGTCTCCTACGCCATTGGCGTGGCAGAGCCGACCTCAATCATGGTTGAAACCTTCGGCACTGAGAAGGTCTCCACCGAGCAGTTAACGCTGCTGGTTCGTGAGTTCTTCGACCTGCGTCCATACGGCCTGATTCAGATGCTGGATCTGCTGCACCCGATCTACAAAGAGACCGCTGCATACGGTCACTTCGGTCGCGAATCTTTCCCGTGGGAAAAAACCGACAAAGCCGCGCTGCTGCGCGACGCTGCCGGCCTGAAATAATCCGCTGACCGCACCGCTATCAAGGCCAGCCTCGCGCTGGCCTTTTTCATTTTTATGCGCGTTATGACCATCCAATGCCATTTGTGCAGCTATACTCATTCTGCCCGTAACTATTTCATTTGAAAGCGATTACATCAGACACGACCCGAACCTTTCTCCTTCCCTCACCGACTGAAACCGTCACGCGTCATAATTGTTACATTACGCTTCGGTTTAGTCTGAAATAACGCCCTGCAATTAACCATTCATTGTCAAGAATCCTATAATCCTCAACACTTTTATTTACATTCGTGGCCTGCCCGAAATGTAACCGATTACACTCATGTGATGCATATCACGACTTTTCGCTTATGAGTGACCTAACGTTTATCTCGATAAAATTCATAACATGAATGGAGGGCATAATGCCTGACAATAAGAAACAGAAGCATTCCAACAAGGCCATGACCTTTTTTGTCTGCTTCCTCGCAGCACTGGCAGGATTACTTTTTGGCCTGGATATTGGCGTGATTGCGGGCGCACTGCCCTTCATCACGGAAGATTTTCAAATCAGCTCGCACACTCAGGAGTGGGTGGTGAGCTCAATGATGTTTGGTGCTGCCGTCGGCGCAGTCGGCAGCGGCTGGCTCTCCTGGCGTCTCGGGCGTAAAAAGAGCCTGATGATCGGCGCGGTGCTGTTTGTTATCGGCTCTCTCTGCTCTGCCGCCGCACCGAACGTCGAGTTCCTGATCGTCTCTCGCGTGCTGCTCGGCTTGGCAGTCGGTATCGCCTCTTATACCGCCCCGCTCTACCTCTCTGAGATCGCCCCGGAAAAAATCCGCGGCAGTATGATTTCGATGTATCAGTTGATGATCACCATCGGGATTCTCGGCGCGTACCTTTCCGACACCGCGTTCAGCTACAGCGGGGCATGGCGCTGGATGCTGGGCGTGATCATCATTCCGGCGGTGCTGCTGCTGATTGGCGTCTTCTTCCTGCCGGACAGCCCGCGTTGGTTCGCGGCGAAACGCCGCTTCAACGATGCTGAACGGGTGCTGCTGCGCCTGCGTGATACCAGCGCCGAAGCGAAGAACGAGCTGGATGAGATCCGCGAAAGCCTGAAAGTGAAGCAGACCGGCTGGGCGCTGTTTAAAGAGAACAGCAACTTCCGCCGCGCGGTCTTCCTCGGCGTGCTGCTGCAGATCATGCAACAGTTCACCGGGATGAACGTCATCATGTATTACGCGCCGAAAATCTTTGAACTGGCGGGTTACACCAACACCACCGAACAGATGTGGGGAACGGTGATCGTCGGTCTGACCAACGTGCTGGCGACCTTTATCGCTATCGGCCTGGTGGATCGCTGGGGCCGTAAACCGACGCTGGTGCTGGGCTTTATGGTGATGGCCGCCGGTATGGGTATTCTCGGCACGATGCTGCATATGGGCATCCACTCGCCGTCAGCGCAGTACTTCGCTGTCGCCATGCTGCTGATGTTTATCATCGGCTTCGCAATGAGCGCCGGCCCGCTGATTTGGGTTCTCTGCTCCGAAATCCAGCCGCTGAAAGGCCGCGATTTTGGTATCACCCTCTCCACCGCCACTAACTGGATCGCCAACATGATTGTCGGCGCGACCTTCCTGACGATGCTGAACACGCTGGGCAACGCCAACACCTTCTGGGTGTACGGCGGTCTGAACGTGCTGTTCATCCTCCTCACCCTGTGGCTGGTGCCGGAAACCAAACACGTTTCGCTGGAGCACATTGAGCGCAACCTGATGCGTGGCCGTCCGCTGCGTGAAATTGGTTCCCGTGACTGATTAACACCCTTCAGGCTTCCTCTGCGGAGGAAGCCTTTTTTGCTTATTGCACTCCCGTCCCGCCCATCCTATTCTCTGCAGTTATGAAAACACCCCGCCTCCCTATCGCCCTCCAGCAAGCTGTTATGCGTAGCCTGCGGGATAAACTCGCCCTCGCTAACCAGAAGCTTGAGCGTGACTACCCCGAGCCGAAGCTGGTCTACCAACAGCGCGGCACCGCCGCCGGTACGGCGTGGCTTGCCGACTACGAGATTCGCCTCAACCCGGTGCTGCTGCTGGAAAATCAGCAAGCCTTTATTGACGAAGTGGTCCCCCATGAGCTGGCGCACCTGCTGGTGTGGAAAGAGTTCGGACGCGTTGCGCCACACGGCAAAGAGTGGAAGTGGATGATGGAGAGCGTGCTCGGCGTGCCCGCACGGCGAACGCATCAGTTTGAACTGGAGTCAGTGCGGCGCAACACCTTCCCCTACCGCTGTAAATGCCAGCAGCATCAGTTGACCCTGCGTCGCCATAATCGGGTGGTGCGCGGCGAGGCGATCTACCGCTGCGTGCGCTGCGGCGAGCCGTTAATGGCTGAAGCCGCTAACTGAATCCATTAAGAAGTTTTATGCGCTAACTGATTGCATCAGGAAGCCCCTTCCGCTACGTTGCGAGCTCGTTTTGACAGGGAGTTCGCTATGTTCCGTTTTATACCTTTTCTCTTCACGTTGCTGGCAGTGCCTGCCCTGGCCGCCAACGGTATCAACAACTTTTCCCAGGCCAAAGCGGCCGGTGTGAAAGTGAATGCTGACGCGCCGGGCGACTTTTACTGCGGCTGTAAAATCAACTGGCAGGGCAAAAAAGGGGTCGTCGATCTCGCCTCCTGCGGCTATAAAGTGCGAAAAAATGAGAACCGCGCCAGCCGCATCGAGTGGGAGCATGTGATGCCCGCCTGGCAGTTCGGCCACCTGCGTCAGTGCTGGCAGGATGGCGGGCGCAAACAGTGCGCCAAAGATCCGGTCTACCGCAAGATCGAGAGCGATATGCATAACTTGCAACCCGCCGTGGGCGAAGTGAATGGCGATCGCGGTAACTTCATGTACAGCCAGTGGAACGGCGGTGAAGGGCAGTATGGCCAGTGCGAAATGAAGGTTGATTTCAAAGCGAAACTGGCTGAACCACCGGCGCGCGCACGCGGTTCAATTGCCCGCACCTACTTCTATATGCGCGATCAATACCAGCTACCGCTCTCACGCCAGCAGACCCAGCTTTTCACCGCCTGGGATAAGCTCTATCCGGTTACTGCATGGGAGTGCACGCGCGATGAGCGTATCGCGGCCGTTCAGGGCAACCATAACCCGTATGTGCAGCGCGCTTGCATGGCGCGAAAGAGCTAACCTACACTAGCGCCATTGTTAACATCCGCCCTGCCGTGCGGGGCGGTAATCTGAACGGATCTAAAACATGCGCATTCCCCGCATCCATCACCCAGAATGTATTCAGCCGGGCAGTGAAATTGCCCTCAGCGAGGATGCCGCCAACCACGTTGGCCGCGTGCTGCGTATGGGCCCGGGCCAGGCGGTGCAGCTTTTCGATGGCTCTAACCAGGTTTTCGAGGCAGAAATCACCCACGCTGATAAAAAAAGCGTGCGCGTTAGCGTGCTGCGCGGCGGCGTGGACGATCGTGAATCGCCGCTGCATATTCACCTGGGCCAGGTGATGTCGCGCGGCGAAAAGATGGAGTTCACCATCCAGAAATCGATCGAACTGGGCGTAAGCCTCATTACGCCACTTTTTTCTGAGCGCTGCGGCGTTAAACTGGACGCCGAACGCCTGAACAAGAAGCTGCAGCAGTGGCAAAAGATCGCCATTGCCGCCTGTGAACAGTGCGGGCGCAACCGTGTTCCGGAGATTCGCCCGGCCATGGATCTCGAAGCCTGGTGCGCCGAAGAGGAGAGCGGTCTGAAGCTCAACCTCCATCCACGCGCCAGCCAGAGCATTAACACCTTGCCTCTGCCCGTCGAGCGCGTGCGTCTGCTGATTGGCCCGGAAGGCGGGTTATCCGCCGATGAGATCGCCATGACAGCGCGCTACCAGTTTACGGATATTTTGTTAGGTCCCCGCGTGCTACGCACCGAGACAACGGCGCTTACCGCCATCACCGCGCTTCAGGTTCGCTTCGGCGACCTGGGTTGAAAGGAGAAGCAGAATGATTAAGCTCGGCATCGTGATGGATCCCATCGCGGACATTAACATCAAGAAAGACTCCAGCTTTGCCATGCTGCTGGAAGCACAGCGCCGCGGCTACGAGCTGCACTATATGGAGATGGCCGATCTCTATCTGATTAACGGTGAAGCCCGCGCCCGCACGCGTACCCTCTCCGTCGAGCAGAACTACGACAAATGGTATGAATTTGGCAGCGAGCAGGATATCGCGCTGGCGGATCTCGACACCGTGCTGATGCGTAAAGATCCGCCGTTCGACACCGAGTATATCTACGCGACCTATATCCTTGAGCGCGCGGAAGAGAAAGGCACGCTGATCGTTAACAAACCGCAGAGCCTGCGCGACTGTAACGAAAAGCTCTTCACCGCCTGGTTCCCGGATCTGACGCCGGAAACGCTGGTCACCCGTGATAAAGCACGGCTGAAAGCCTTCTGGCAGAAGCACACCGACATTATTCTCAAGCCGCTGGACGGCATGGGCGGTACCTCGATTTTCCGCGTCAAAGAGGGCGATCCTAACCTCTCGGTTATTACCGAAACCCTGACTGAACTGGGTACACGCTACTGCATGGCGCAGAACTATCTGCCTGCTATTAAAGAGGGCGACAAACGTGTGCTGGTAGTCGATGGCGAACCGGTGCCGTACTGCCTGGCGCGCGTGCCGCAAGGCGGTGAAACCCGTGGCAACCTGGCGGCCGGTGGTCGCGGCGAACCGCGCCCGCTGACCGAGAGCGACTGGGCGATTGCGCGTAAAGTCGCGCCGGTGCTGAAAGCCAAAGGGCTTATCTTCGTCGGTCTCGATATCATCGGCGATCGCCTGACTGAAATTAACGTCACCAGCCCGACCTGCATCCGTGAAATCGAAGCCGAATTCCCGGTCTCCATCACCGGTATGCTGATGGACGCTATCGAAAAACGTCTGGCTAAATAAGTGCCACACAGGGTGCGAGCGAGAGCCCGCGCCCTTCCCGCTTTATCTCGTGACAGCACCCTGCTTTCCCCCCATACTACGTTGTCGCTTTTTTGAACCAGGAACAGAACCTCTGACAATGAATTTACAGCATCACTTTCTTATTGCCATGCCTGCTCTCCAGGATCCCCTCTTCCGGCGCTCCGTTGTTTATATCTGCGAGCACAGCGAGGAAGGGGCGATGGGGCTTATCATCAATAAGCCGCTGGAAAACCTGACGGTAGAGGGCGTGCTTGAAAAACTGAAAATCGAGGCCGTTGAACGCGACCCGGCGATCCGTCTTGATAAACCGGTGCTGCTCGGCGGCCCGCTGGCGGAAGATCGCGGCTTTATCCTGCACACCCCACCCGGCGGTTTTGCCTCCAGCATTCGCGTCTCGGACAACACCGTGGTCACCACCTCGCGTGACGTGCTGGAGACGCTCGGCACAGGCGAACAACCCGCTGAGGTGATGGTCGCGCTCGGCTACTCGTCGTGGGATAAGGGGCAACTCGAGGAGGAGATCCTTGATAACGCCTGGCTTACCGCGCCGGCGGATCTCAACATCCTGTTTAAAACGCCCATCGCCGATCGCTGGCGCGAAGCGGCAAAGCTTATCGGCATCGATATTTCGACCATGCCGGGCGTCGCGGGGCACGCCTGATGAGCGGCACACTGCTGGCGTTTGATTTCGGTACCAAAAGCATTGGCGTTGCCATCGGGCAGCGCATTACCGGGACGGCGCGCGCGCTGACGGCGCTGAAAGCGCAGGACGGCACGCCGGAGTGGAAGCGGATCGAAAACCTGCTCAAAGAGTGGCAGCCCGAGGCGGTGGTGGTTGGTTTGCCGCTTAATATGGATGGCACCGAGCAGCTGCTTACCGCCCGCGCCCGCAACTTCGCCAATAAAATCCACGGCCGTTTTGGCGCAAAAGTGATCCTGCATGATGAACGGTTAAGCACCGTTGAAGCGCGCTCCGGGCTGTTTGAACGCGGCGGATTTCGCGCCCTTGATAAAGGCAGCGTCGACTCAGCGTCGGCGGTGATTATTCTCGAAAGCTACTTCGAACTGCACCCGTAAGCCTGCCCGTTTTCCCCTCTCTTTTCTGTTAGCCGCGATCGCGTCGCGGCTTTCTGCCGATCCTTCTCACACTTTCCAGCCCTGCTTTTTGCATTCCCACTAATGTTTCTATAAAAGAAACATTAAAGGCTATCAGGATTTCTCAGTTAAGCGCTGAGCCAGTTCATGCAGAGCGTCTAAGCGCGTCTCAACCACCGCATCGTCAACCTGCCACAGACCGGCAAACGCGAGCGCGGCGGAGTGGGCGCCAAGGGGTTTCGCCATCGACACTTCGCCGTCGTCGTGATGCCACACCACGTGCCCTTGCGCGCGCTGCTGGGCGACATGCGGGCCAAGCTGCTGCCACTGCTCCGGCGTAAAGCGCTGTTGCAGCGACTCATCGCTCTCTGCTGCCAGCAGCGACATACCGATGACCGACTGCCAGGCAGGCAGCATATGGAAACCGGCCAGCGCCTGGCTCACCTGGCTACCGGGTTCAGAGTGGTAGATGTAGATCACCTGATCCTCCCACAGCACGCCCATCGCCACGACGATATCTTTCGGGGCGTAGCGTTCAAGCAGCGGCAGCGCGTGGGAGAAGAGCGCCGAGCCGCGAATGGCCTGCGCCGCCAGCGCATGAATGCCAGGGCCGGGAAGGTAGCGACGCTGCGCGTCCTGCATAGTCAGGCCGATAGAGGCCATGGTCATCAATAACCGGTTTACGCGGGTGGTGTTAATGCCCATCAGACGCGACAGCTCACGACAGCCAATGGCGCGATCGCTGGAGACGAGGTACTGCAGGCAGCGAATGCCATCAATCAGACTTTGGTTCGGTTGAGAAGACATTGCAGGGTTCGCTTTTCAGTTGGCTGGAAAAAACGATTCTACCGTCAGTCAAAAAGGAAACAAGATAATGAAAATCTTTCCTCACACCGATGCCAGAGCTTTTCCGACCCGGCAGCTGCACGCCGATCTGGTCGTCGCGGGCGGCGGGCTGGCAGGGCTTTGCGCCGCGCTGGCGGCAGCGCGCGACGGTTTAGAGGTCGTGCTAATCCAGGACAGGCCGGTGCTCGGCGGCAACGCCTCCAGCGAAGTGCGCCTGTGGGCAAACGGCGCGACATCGCACATGGGCAACAACAACCGCTGGGCGCGAGAAGGCGGCATTATGGGCGAGATCATGGAGGAGAACCTCTGGCGCAACAAAGAGGGCAACCCGGTGATGTTTGACCTGGTGCTGCTCGACCTTGCTAGAAGCCAGCCGGGGCTGACACTGCTGCTTAATACCGCCGTGTTTGAGGTGGAAAAAGAGGCGCAGACCATCACTCAGGTGAAGGCTTTTAACCCGATCAACGAGACGTTTTATACCGTCAGCGGCGCACAGTTTTGTGATGCCACTGGCGACGGCGTGCTCGGCTATCTGGCGGGTGCCGAATATCGTGAGGGCGCAGAAGAAGCGGAGGAACTCGGGGAGAAAATGGCGCCCGGCGACAACTTCGGCCACAAGCTCGGCCACTCCATCTACTTCTACACCAAGCAGACTGACGGGCCGGTTAACTTTGTTCCCCCCTCCTTCGCGCTGAAAGATATTACCGCCATCCCCCGCTATAAACGCCTCACCTCCACCCTTAACGGCTGCGATCTCTGGTGGCTTGAGTGGGGCGGACGTCTTGATACCGTGCATGAGAGCGAAGAGATCAAGTGGGAGCTGTGGAAGATCGTTTGGGGGGTGTGGGATCACATCAAAAACTCCGGCAACTTCCCGGAAGCGGACAAGATGACCATCGAGTGGGTCGGCGCGATCCCCGGCAAGCGGGAAAGCCGCCGCTTCGTTGGCGACCATCTGCTGAGCCAGCAGGATATCATTGAGCAGCGCGACCACTATGACGCCGTGGGTTACGGCGGCTGGTCGATCGATCTGCACCCGGCGGACGGCGTCTACAGCACCCATGACGGCTGCCGTCAGTTTCACAGCAAAGGCACCTACACCATCCCGTTTCGCAGCCTCTACAGCCGCTCGCTGGATAACCTGCTGCTGACCGGGCGGATTATCTCTGCTTCCCACGTCGCCTTCGGTAGCGCCCGCGTAATGTGTACTTGCGGCCTGCTCGGCGAAGTGGTGGGCCGCGCCGCCGCGCTGTGCCATGCGCGCGGTCTCACGCCGCAGGCCCTGGCCCAGCGCGAGCATATCGGTGCGCTGCAACAGCAGTTGCAGCTTAACGGCTGTTATATTCCGCGCCAGTGGCTAAACGACCCGGCGGCAGGCGGCAGCGTCAGCGCCAGCAGCGAGTACTGCCTGACGGCGCTTGCGCCCAACGGCAACTGGCATCCGCTGGCAGAGAGGATGGCCCTGCTGCTGCCTGTTCCGGCGGGCCATAACGTGCCCTCCATCACCCTGCGGCTGCGGGCAAAGCGGCCAACAGAGCTTGCGGTCTCGCTACTCGGCAGCGTCCGGGCCGGCAACTTCACCCCGGATTGCCACTTTGAAGAGCAGGTGCTGAGCGTGGCTGACGAAGGCGAGCAGACCGTCACCTTCCAGTGGCAGAGCGAACGCAACCAGTACGTTTTTCTCGCCTTCGCCGCCAATGAAGAGGTTGAGATTGCGCTTACCGATGCGCGCCTGCCGGGCATCATGACGGTGTTTAACAGCCTTAATGCGCGCGTTGCCAAACATACCCGCCAGGTTGCCGATGGCGATTACGGCGTCGATGAATTCGACTTCTGGCTACCTCGCCGCCACCCTTCGCAGATCCTGCCCGCCCTGCGCTGCGATCCGCCGATTGCCGCCTGGAGCGTGCAGAATGTGCTCAATGGCCGCCTGCGTCCCGAGCAGCAGATCAACGCCTGGTCCCCGGCGCTGGATGACACCGCGCCGGAGATCGTCTGGCGCTGGGAGAGCCCGCAGACGATTAGCCAGTTGACGCTGGTACAGGATAACGACTTCGATAACGCCATGGAGTCCGTACAGATGGGGCACCCGCTCGCCGTTACGCCGCACTGCATTACGCACTATCGCCTGTGGGCCGACGAGTGGCTGCTGGCAGAGGTGCATGATAATCACCACTCCGTCTGCCAGCACCGTTTCACCCGCCCCATTACGGCGAGCAGCATCAGGCTGGAGATCGTCGCTACTGCGGGCGCGCTGCCCGCGGTTTACGCGCTGCATCTTCACTAAAGACGCCCTTCGCGCACCCGCTGCTGGTGGCTCTGCGCGAAGGTCTGCATCCCCTGTTGCTGCCCGGTTTGCATCACGCCGGGCAGCTGGTGCGTTTTGCCTTCGCGGATAAGGTTCGCCACCGCCGGAGTATTAATCAGCAGCTCAAACAGCGCCATGCGCCCGCCCTGCTTATCCGCCTCCAGCCTCTGTGCCAGCACCGCCTGTAAACTGCCCGCCAGCTGGCTGCGCACCGGCTCCTTCTCCTGCGCCGGGAAGCTGTCCACCAGCCGCTCAACGGCCTGCGCCGCGCCGCGCGTGTGCAGGGTCGCCAGTACCAGATGCCCGGTTTCGGCGGCGGTCAGCGCCAGGCGGATCGTCTCGCTGTCGCGCAACTCGCCAAGCAGGATCACATCCGGATCCTGGCGCAGCGCCGCGCGCAGCCCGTCGGCAAACGAGGCGCAGTGTTGTCCAATCTCGCGCTGCTGAATCAGGCTGTTGCCGCTCTGGTGCACGAACTCAATAGGATCTTCCAGCGTCACAATATGCGCCCCGGCCTGTTGATTGAGGTGTTGCACCATCGCCGCAAGGGTTGTCGATTTACCGCTACCGGTCGCGCCGGTGACGAGGATCAGGCCGTTCTCCCGCGCCAGCAGTTCGGCCAGCGCTGCCGGAGCAGAGATATCGCTAAGCTGTGGGCAGCGCTGTGGCAGCAGGCGCAGCGCTAGCGAGATGCCGCCGTGGCGGGCAAACGCGGCTGCGCGCAGCCGCCTGCCGCTCGCGGTAGTCAGGGCGAAATCCACCTGCCTCGACTCGCGCCACTGCTGCTGTTGCAGGGAGGTAAGCTGCCCGCTGAGCAGGGCGCTGATGTCGGGCTGCTCAAAAGGCGCAGCGGTAAGCTTCCCGTGCTGTCGCCAGCGCGGTGGAGAACCACTGCACAGGTGTAGATCCGAGACATTATGCTTTACACTAAGCGCCACTATTTCTTCTATATCCATTACGCCATCCTGGAATCATGAACGATATCGCGCATAACCTGGCACAGGTCCGGGACAAAATCTCCGCCGCCGCGGCACGCTGCGGCCGGGCTTCAGAAGAAGTTACGTTACTTGCAGTGAGTAAAACTAAGCCTGCGAGCGCCGTCGCAGAAGCGATCGACGCCGGACAGCGTGCGTTTGGTGAAAACTATGTGCAGGAGGGGGTGGAGAAGATCCAGCACTTCCAGCAGGCGGGTGTCAGCGGGCTGGAGTGGCACTTTATCGGCCCGTTGCAGTCCAACAAAAGCCGTCTGGTAGCGGAGCACTTCGACTGGTGCCACACTGTCGACCGTCTGCGCATCGCCAGCCGCCTTAGCGAGCAGCGTCCGGCCACGCGCGCGCCGCTTAATGTTCTTATCCAAATCAACATCAGCGATGAGCAGAGCAAGTCCGGTATCGCCCTGAGCGAACTGGATGAGCTTGCCGCGCAACTCGCTGAACTGCCGGGCATCTGCCTGCGCGGGTTGATGGCGATCCCGGCACCGGAAGCAGAGTACGAACGGCAGTTTGCCGTGGCACGGCAAATGGCTGTAGCATTTGAGGCGCTTAAAACGCGCTATTCAACGGTCGATACCCTGTCGTTGGGCATGACGGATGATATGTGCGCCGCCATCGCGGCGGGCAGTACGATGGTGCGCATTGGTACCGCCATTTTTGGTGCGCGCGATTACACAAAAAAGTAAGAGAAACTGAGGAACGCCATGAAGACGTTGACTTTCCTGCTCTCAACAGTAATTGAACTCTACACCATGGTTCTGCTGTTGCGCGTCTGGATGCAGTGGGCACGCTGTGATTTTTATAACCCTTTTTCGCAATTTGTCGTTAAAGCCACCCAGCCGATTGTCGGGCCGCTGCGCCGCATTATCCCGGCGATGGGGCCGCTGGACAGCGCCTCGCTGCTGGTCGCTTTTGTGCTGAGTTTTATCAAGGCGATCGTGCTGTTTATGGTGGTCACCTTGCAGCCGATTATCTGGATATCCGCCCTGCTAATTCTGGTCAAAACCATTGGCCTGATGATTTTCTGGGTGCTGCTGGTAATGGCAATCATGAGCTGGGTCAGCCAGGGCCGCAGCCCGGTTGAGTACGCACTGGTTCAGTTGACCGAGCCGCTGCTGCGCCCGATCCGCAACCTGCTACCGGCAATGGGCGGCATCGACTTCTCGCCGATGATCCTCGTGCTGCTGCTCTATGTACTCAATATGGGGATTGCCGAACTGCTGCAATCTACCGGTGATATGCTGCTGCCGGGGCTGTGGATGGCACTATGAGTGCCGTTGTATCCTCTCAGGACGGGCTGGTTTTACGGCTTTATATTCAGCCGAAAGCCAGCCGCGACGCGATTATCGGTTTGCATGGCGACGAAGTGAAAGTCGCCATCACCGCCCCGCCAGTGGATGGCCAGGCCAATGCGCACCTGGTGAAATTTCTCGCTAAACAGTTCCGCGTTGCGAAAAGCCAGGTGCTGATCGAAAAGGGCGAACTGGGCCGCCATAAACAGATTAAAATCGTTCATCCGCAACAGATCCCGACAGAAGTCGCGGCGCTGATAAATTAGGATCCGCTATGCAAAAAGTTGTCCTCGCCACCGGTAACGCCGGTAAAGTGCGCGAGCTTGCCTCGCTGCTCAATGATTTCGGCCTCGATGTGGTCGCACAAACCGAGCTGGGCGTCGAATCCGTTGAAGAGACCGGGCTGACCTTTATTGAAAATGCCATTCTGAAAGCCCGCCATGCGGCAAAAGTGACCGGCTTACCCGCCATTGCCGATGATTCGGGGCTGGCAGTCGATGCGCTGGGCGGCGCGCCGGGGATCTACTCCGCACGCTACGCAGGCCTTGAAGCCAGCGATCAACAGAACCTGGAAAAACTGCTCGACGCGCTGCAGAGCGTGCCGGACGGCGAGCGCCAGGCGCAGTTCCACTGTGTGCTGGTCTATATGCGCCACGCCGACGATCCGACACCGCTGGTGTGCCACGGAAGCTGGCCTGGCGTCATTGCCCGCGAGCCTGCGGGCAGCGGCGGCTTTGGTTACGATCCTATCTTTTTCGTCCCCTCCGAAGGCAAAACCGCCGCGGAGCTGACACGCGACGAGAAGCGCGCCCTCTCCCATCGCGGTCAGGCGTTAACCCTGTTACTGGAAGCAATGCGTAATGGCTGATTTGCCGCCTCTGAGTCTCTATATCCACATTCCCTGGTGCGTGCAGAAGTGCCCCTACTGCGACTTCAACTCCCACGCGCTGAAAGGTGAAGTGCCGCACGACGACTATGTCCAGCATCTGCTTGCGGATCTGGATGGTGATGCCGCGTACGCCCAGGGACGGGAAATAAAGACCATCTTTATCGGCGGCGGTACGCCAAGCCTGCTCTCCGGCCCGGCAATGCAGACTCTGCTCGATGGTGTTCGCGCGCGTCTGCCGCTGGCCAGTGATGCGGAAATTACCATGGAGGCGAACCCGGGCACCGTTGAAGCTGACCGCTTCGCCGACTACCAGCGCGCTGGCGTTAACCGTATCTCGATAGGCGTGCAGAGTTTCAGCGAAACCAAGTTGCAGCGTCTCGGGCGTATTCACGGCCCGGAAGAAGCTAAACGTGCGGCACACCTTGCGAGCGGGCTGGGGCTGCGCAGTTTCAACCTCGATTTAATGCACGGCTTGCCGGATCAATCCGTTGAGGAAGCGCTCGACGATCTGCGCCAGGCCATCGCCTTAAACCCGCCGCATCTGTCGTGGTATCAGCTCACCATCGAACCCAATACGCTCTTTAGCTCGCGCCCGCCGGTGCTGCCGGATGACGACGCGCTGTGGGATATCTTTGAGCAGGGGCATCAGATCCTGACGGCTGCCGGTTATCAGCAGTATGAAACCTCGGCCTATGCCAAACCGGGCTATCAGTGCCAACACAACCTGAACTACTGGCGCTTTGGCGACTACCTCGGAATCGGCTGCGGCGCGCACGGCAAAGTGACCTTCGCGGATGGGCGCATTTTGCGTACGGCGAAAACGCGCCATCCACGCGGCTATATGCAGGGAAATTACCTTGATAAGCAGCATGATGTAGAAGAGCAGGATAAGCCGTTCGAGTTCTTTATGAACCGTTTCCGCCTGCTGGAACCGGCGCCGCGGGCAGAGTTTTCCGCGTATACCGGTCTGGATGAAGCGACCATCCGCCCGCAAATTGAGCAGGCGCTGGCGCTCAATTATCTGACCGAGAACGCAACGCACTGGCAGATAACCGAGCACGGTAAGCTGTTTCTCAATTCATTGCTTGAGTTGTTTCTTAGCGAATAACGTGAAGTGAGAGATAAAAGAAAGGGGAAATATTATTTCCCCTTAATTATTTTAGCGGCGTGATTATTTAAAGAATAGTATTACAGCAACTTCCGTTGGTGCATTCCGTGGCGCAATAAGACGATGCCAGAGGAGATAATGCCACCAAGAATAACGGCCAACGCCATGATAATCGCTTTCCCCGGGCCATCTTTTTTCATCGGCAGCGACGGCGAGAGTTGATATTTGAAGGGGGAAAACTCCACATCTTTAATATCAACTTTTTGCAGCTGCGCCAGAGTGTATTCACGGTTGCGAAAATCGGCATTCAGCTCGGTAAAATCTTTCATCGACTGCTCAATGCGAAGTTTTTCCGAGATACCATCGGCGCCGAGCGCGATAGAGAAGTCCGGGTCATCCTGTACCGCCTGACCATTGCTATAGACCGGGCGTTTGATGCCGGCAGCATTCGCTACTTCAAGGGAGTAGTTCAGACGCTTCACATTCGCATCATGCTTTGTAGCAATTCGGGCACGATCCATCTCCAGCACGTTCTTTTCAAAGTTCTTCTTCAACTCAACATCATTACGCAGCGTTGCCAGCGTCTCGTTGACTACTTTGGCAGAAATGAAAGCGATGTAGCCTTTCAGCACCTGCTGGGCTTCTGTTGCCGTCGGCGCGGTGAAGCTGAGCGTCCAGGAAGCGTACGGCGTATTATCAGCAGTCGCCAGTTTGGCGTTATTGGTCGCTTTGATCTTCTGCGTCAACAGCGTCAGCGCACGGCGCAGTTCATCCTGATCGATATTGTTCTCTTCCAGCTTGCCCAGCACCAGCGGCGAGTTGGCAAGAAACTCCTCTTTTAATGATTGAGAAGAGAATTTTTTCAGGAAGAGGTGGTAAACATCATCCTGTGAAATAGAGGTTTTCACATTAAGAACCTCCAGCGTCATGAGCGCTCGTTGCAGCTCAGCCCACTGGATTCGCTCTGCCGGCGTAATCTCCGCCTGGCTGGTCCACTTTTGCGGTAGTAAGGCGGTGATAAAGAATGCGCAAACGGCAAACAACACCACTGTTCCGGCAATAAGTTTCTTGCCTCGCCATAACAGGCTCAGCAGATAGAGCAGATCGATCTCATTATTTTTAAACGAAAGGGCGGGCTCTTCATAAAATGAAGCGTCGCCTTTCGGCTGTATGTTTATTGATGACATAGGAGTATTTATGAAGAAATCATATCCGTGATTTGAGGCGGCGATATTAACATCAACAAGAACATTCTGAAAGTATACAAGTTATGGTCAATTCAAATAATCGATTAATTACTTAAGTAAAACCCCAAATTCTGGTAGGGGTTAACTGCGAATTGCCACTTGCTTTTGTGGGCAATAATTTATAGATGAGAATAATCAGCAGAGCCTGACAAACCAATTAAATAAAAGATACGAGTTTGTTATTTAATCGTCAGAAATAAGGGAAAGGGAGTAACAACATATTCATTACGAATAAGGCCTTTCGTCGATGACAAAAGGCCATGGTACAGAGTTACTTCAGGGAGGAGGTTAACGCTTTGCGGCTCTCTTCGAGAGAAACCACGCGCTGGCAGACATCTTTGCCAAACTGCTGGAAGTCAGCTTCCTGATTTTTCCATTCGTTCTGGATAGACGTTTGTAAGCCGCCGAGATTGCCGAGCACATTCTGCAACGGGTTGCCGCCGCTTTTCATCACCGCTTTCGCGCCCATTTCGTTAATGCTGTCCTGCAGAATGCCGCCCATCGCCTGGTTGACCAACTGCTGACCATCGGCGCGAACCTGTTCAATCGCCTTGTAATGGAACGTCAGGCCGTCGCTGCGATGCTCGATAATACGATTCATCTGCTCTTTGAGCTGCGCGTCGAGTTTGGTAAGGCGGTTACGCATGCTGCTGCTCTCCCCCACCTCTTTGACGATGATCTTATCCAGCGCAATGCGGTTTTTCTCCACGCGAGTCAGCGCGCCGTTGTCGATCCACGGCAGGGCGCTGCGTAACTCAGCCTGGTAATCTTTCGCCTGCTCGCGCTGTGCGGCGCTAAGCGACGGCTGTTTGCCGTTAAACATCACATTGCCCTCTGGCGTGATCACCAGATTGCCGTTTTCGCCCTTCACCTGCACGGTTTGCGGGCTGATAATCACATCGTCGCGCGGCGTGACGCTGCACTGATAATCTGCCTGCGCCGCGAAAGCTGTAAGGGTGAGCGTTGCCGCCAGCAGCGTTTTACGCATTCTATTAACTCCTGTAGAGACAAAATGGGCCAGCAGATGCTGGCCCTTATGTTTGTTTAGTCCCACCAGACGTCGAAAAGTTCGCTGGTGCGTACCGCTTCGAGCTTCTGCTCCTCCAGCCACTTACGCACAAGGGCCTGATGCTCTTCGGTGCATTTGCCAATCTCTTGCAGGCAGATTAACCCTTCCCACGCCAGATAGCCGCTGCCATCAAACGCCAGTTTATTCGGCGCAATCACCTGCTTAATGAAGTTATCAACGGTGCTGTCGATCTGCTCTTCGGTGGTACCTTCCGGGAAACGCCACGCGACGGAGAAACCCACTTCCTGGAATTCGTCGATATGCATTTTTTTACGCAAGCGACGGCTGCGGTTCTTTGCCATTATTTCACCCTCTCGAACATTAAGTCCCATACACCGTGACCAAGACGATGGCCACGCTGTTCAAATTTCGTTACCGGGCGCGATTCCGGGCGCGGCACATAGTCGTTGCTGGCTGACAGGTTCTTATACCCGTCGATGGAGTTCATCACCTCCAGCATATGTTCTGCATAGGCTTCCCAGTCGGTCGCCATATGGAATACGCCGCCCAGCTTGAGCTTGCTCTTCACCAGCTCGGCAAAGGGTACCTGCACAATACGGCGCTTATTATGACGTGCTTTGTGCCACGGGTCCGGGAAAAAGAGTTGCACCATGTTTAAGGCGTTATCCGGGATCATAGTGTGTAGCACTTCTACCGCGTCATGGCACATCACGCGCAGGTTCTCGACGCCCTCTTCGTGCGCGGAAGAGAGGCAGGCACCGACGCCCGGCGAGTGTACTTCAATGCCGAGGAAATCCTGCTCCGGGCGGGTTTTTGCCATTTCGACCAGCGAAGCGCCCATGCCAAAACCGATCTCCAGCGTCACCGGTGCGGTGCGACCAAACAGGGCGGTAAAATCGAGCGGCTGTTCGGTAAACTCAACGCCCATCACCGGCCAGTAATTGTCCAGCGCATGCTGCTGACCCTTCGTCAGACGCCCCTGGCGACGGACAAAGCTACGAATGCGGCGCAGCGGGCGGCCATTTTCATCAAATTCCGGTGAAATGACGTCGTTATTCATAAAGTTTTCTGCTCGTGAGAGTGTTCAGGAAACGGGCATTATCCAAAGTTCATGGCATGATGCAAGCACCGGAAAGTTCCGGTTTACAGTGCAACGCCGCTGTGCTGCAATCTTCGCCCCTGATAAAGCGATTCTGGTGACCATGCAAGCGTCTCAATTCTCAGCCCAGGTTCTGGACTGGTACGACAAATTTGGGCGGAAAACCCTGCCCTGGCAAATTGAAAAGACGCCCTACAAAGTATGGCTGTCAGAAGTGATGTTGCAACAAACCCAGGTCACCACGGTGATCCCCTATTTCGAGCGCTTTATGGCGCGCTTCCCGACGGTGACTGATTTAGCCAACGCGCCGCTGGATGAAGTGCTGCATCTGTGGACCGGGCTCGGTTACTACGCCCGCGCGCGCAATCTGCATAAAGCCGCGCAGCAGGTCGCCACGCTGCACAATGGCCGTTTTCCAGAAACCTTTGACGAAGTCGCCGCGCTGCCAGGCGTTGGCCGCTCAACGGCGGGCGCGATCCTCTCTTTATCCCTCGGTAAGCACTTCCCGATTCTCGATGGCAACGTGAAACGCGTGCTGGCCCGTTGTTATGCGGTGGCCGGCTGGCCGGGAAAAAAAGAGGTGGAGAAACGGCTATGGGAGATAAGCGAGCAGGTGACGCCGGCGAAAGGCGTCGAGCGCTTTAACCAGGCAATGATGGATCTTGGTGCCATGGTCTGCACCCGCTCAAAACCGAAGTGCGAACTCTGCCCGCTGCAAAGCGGCTGTATCGCTTACGCCACGCACAGCTGGAGCAGCTACCCGGGTAAAAAGCCGAAGCAGATCCTGCCCGAGCGCACCGGTTATCTGCTGCTGATGGAGCACGAAGGCACGGTTTATCTTGAACAGCGCCCGCCGAGCGGCCTGTGGGGTGGCCTCTTCTGCTTCCCGCAGTTTAGCGATGAAGCGGCGCTGCGCGACTGGCTGGCGCAAAAAGGGATTAACGCAGATACTCTCAGCCAACTTGTCGCGTTCCGCCACACTTTTAGCCATTTCCACCTCGATATTGTGCCGATGTGGCTTCCTGTGTCTTCCGTTGCCGCGTGCATGGATGAAGGTGCAGGTCTTTGGTATAACTTAGCGCAACCGCCATCCGTCGGTCTGGCGGCTCCGGTGGAACGCCTGATACAGCAATTACGCGCCGAAGCGGCATCTTAGCGGCGCGCAAAAAGAGGAATGATTATGAGCAGAACCATTTTTTGTACCTTCCTGCAACGCGAAGCGGAAGGGCAAGACTTCCAGCTCTATCCGGGCGACCTGGGTAAACGCATTTATAACGAGATCTCGAAAGAGGCCTGGAAGCAGTGGCAGCAGAAGCAGACGATGCTGATCAATGAGAAGAAACTCAACATGATGAACGTCGAGCACCGCAAATTGCTGGAAGAGGAGATGGTCAATTTCCTGTTTGAAGGCAAAGACGTGCACATTGAAGGCTACACGCCACAAGAAAAAAAATAGGCGTCGTGGTTTAACCTCGCCGGCAGTGCCATAAATCCAGGGAAGGCATTGCCGGTTCGCGAGCGTCTCAGGCGCTGTAATCAAACACAACTGCATCCGGAATGATGAAAAAATTTTTAGCGCTAGCGATGATCGCGCCGTTGCTGATCTCTTGTTCCAGCTCTAATAAATCCGGCGAAGACTACAACGAAGCCTGGATCAAAGACACCAACGGTTTTGACATTTTGATGGGCCAGTTCGCCCACAATATTGAGAATTTATGGGGCTTTAACGAAGTACTGATCGCAGGCCCAAAGGATTACGTTAAGTATACCGATCAGTACCAGACGCGAAGCCACATCAACTTTGATGAAGGGACGATTACTGTCGAAACCATCTCGGCGACCGATCCGGCGGCGCACCTGCGCGCGGCGATCGTTAAAACGCTGCTGATGGGCGACGACCCCGGCTCTATCGACCTCTACTCCGATACCGACGACATCACGATCTCCAAACAGCCTTTCCTCTATGGTCAGGTGCTGGATAACAACGGCGAAGCGATTCGCTGGCAGTGGCGCGCGGAAAAATATGCCGACTATCTGCTGCAAACGCGGCTGAAAACCCGCACCAGCGGCATCCGTGTGATCTCCAGCATCACCATTAACCTGGTGCCGAACCACCTTGATAAACGTGCGCATAAATATATGGGCATGGTGCGCAAAGCGTCGCATAAGTATGGCGTCGAGGAGTCGCTGATTCTGGCGATTATGCAGACGGAATCCTCCTTCAACCCCTATGCGGTGAGCCGCTCCGATGCGCTCGGTTTGATGCAGGTGGTGCAGCACAGCGCCGGGAAAGATGTCTTCCGCGCGCAGGGGAAATCCGGCACGCCGGACCGCAGCTATCTCTTCGATCCGCAGAGCAATATTGATACCGGCACCGCTTACCTGGCGATGCTTAACAATATCTATCTTGGCGGTATCAGCAACCCGACCTCACGGCGCTATGCGGTGATCACTGCCTATAACGGCGGCGCGGGCAGCGTGCTGCGCGTCTTCTCGCCGGATAAAGTGCAGGCGGCGAATATCATCAATACCATGTCGCCGGGCGATGTGTATGAAACGCTTACCACGCGCCACCCTTCTGCTGAGTCACGCCGCTATCTCTACAAAGTGAACGCCGCGCAGAAAACCTACCGTCGTAATTAACGCCCCTTGTGGTTTATGCCTTTTTACCTTTGCAGGTAAAAGGGCATAAGCCCGCCTTCTGGCCCTCGCAATCGGTTGCGTAAAAGCGTGATCAAGATCACTTAATAAGAATGCAATCAGACGAAGATTGCATTTTTCTGTCGTACGTAACAAACAACGCCGCCGCAAAGTGATAAAGTGCCGCCACAAATCGCAGTATATCTGCCCATTACAACGACAACCGTCTCCTTTGCGAGGAAAAAAGCATGAATCTTAAGCTGCAGCTGAAAGTGATCATCTTTCTGCAGTTCTGCCTGTGGGGCAGTTGGCTGACGACACTTGGCTCTTACATGATCGTGACCCTGAAATTTCAGGGCGCGGAAGTCGGCGCGGTCTACAGCTCCCTTGGTATCGCCTCGCTGTTTATGCCAACGCTTTTAGGCATCGTCGCGGATAAGTGGCTCAGCGCAAAATGGGTTTATGCCCTCTGTCATCTGGTCGGTGCCATCACGCTGTTTATCGCCGCAGGCGTCACCACGCCGGGCGCGATGTTCGCCATTATTCTGCTCAACTCGCTGGCCTATATGCCGACGCTGAGCCTGGTGAACTCCATCTCCTATTTCCGTCTTAAATCTGCCGGGCACGATATCGTCACCGATTTCCCGCCGATTCGTATCTGGGGCACCATCGGCTTTATCCTCGCCATGTGGGCGGTGAGCTTCTCCGGCTTTGAGTTAAGCCATATGCAGCTCTACATTGGCGCTGCGCTGTCGCTGCTGCTGAGCGTGATTGCGCTGACGCTGCCGCACATTCCGGTGGCTAACAGCAAGCAGAAGCAGACCTGGGTGGAGATGCTCGGCCTGAACGCCTTTGCGCTGTATAAAAACAAACGTATGGCGATCTTCTTTATCTTCTCTATGCTGCTGGGCGCGGAGTTGCAGATCACCAATATGTTTGGCAACACCTTCCTGCACAGCTTCGACTCGAATCCGCTGTTCGCTAACAGCTTTATCGTTACCCATGCGTCGGTAATGATGTCGATTTCGCAGATTTCGGAAACCGTCTTTATCCTCGCCATTCCGTTCTTCCTGAGCCGTTACGGCATTAAGAACGTGATGATGATCAGTATCCTCGCCTGGGTGCTGCGCTTTGGTCTGTTCGCTTACGGCGACCCGACGCCGTTCGGCACCGTGCTGCTGGTGCTGTCGATGATCGTGTACGGTTGCGCCTTCGACTTCTTCAACATCTCCGGCTCGGTGTTTGTTGAGAAAGAGGTTAGCCCGGAAATCCGCGCCAGTGCGCAGGGTATGCTGCTGATGATGACCAACGGCTTCGGCTGTATCCTCGGCGGTATGGTGAGCGGCAAAGTGGTAGAGATGTACACCACCGCCGGTCTTACCGACTGGAAAACCGTGTGGCTGATCTTCGCCGGTTACTCGCTGGTGCTGGCCGTCGCCTTCGTGATGCTGTTTAAGTACAAACACGTGCGCGAGCCATCTGGCGTGACGCAGAAAGCGTAAACAGAAAACCCGGCCTGAGCGCCGGGTTTTTTTATGGGTCTCATTTTGTAGGCCTGATAAGCGCAGCGCCATCAGGCATTTTCACCTATTGCCGGATGGCGGCGTTGCCTTATCCGGCCTACGAAACAGCCTCTTCAGGCATTTCCCCCATCGCCGGATGGCGGCGATGCCTTATCCGGCCTACGTAACAGCTTCGGTTACGGGATCATCGCCAGCACATACGCCACTGCCAGCAGATCGGCGCTGCCGCCGGGGCTTAAATGTCGTGCAATCAACGCCTGATCCATCTGGCGTAAATCATCTTTCTCCCATCCGGTGGCTAATAGCTGCTGCGCATAATCCTGCACATAACGCAGCCCCGCCAGGCCACCGCGTGACACCAGATTGCTGTCGCGGTTAACCGCCATCAGCCTGAGCAGCGCGTTATGCAAACGGCGCTCCCCCTGCTCCTGCTGCCAGAAGGGCAATACCGCACGGCGCACGGTGATAAACCCCTGCTCCGCCTCGCCGCGCGCGCCGGTCAGGCCATAGTCGCGGAACTGCTTTTCACCAGCCGTGATTGCCTGCGCCCGCCCGGCCAGCTCGCGTGCCACCAGACCGCGGCAAATCGCGCTCACCTCGTTACAAAGCGCATCCGCGCTCAGTTGCCAGCCCAGCCCCCGCAGCCGCCCGGCGGCAAACGACAGCAACCCGAGTGAAAAGATGCCGCCTTTATGGGTATTCACCCCATGGGTGGCGGCAAACATCGCCTGCTCGCAGGCAATCCCCATCGGTCGAATCAGCCGTAACTGCCCCGCCGCCGGTTTATGGGCGTTATCAAAACCCGCCTGCTCGAAGCGTGCAAACCAGGGCGTAATGGCATCGATACTGGCGAGAAACAGCGCGTAATCCATATCGCGGTGCGCGCCGCTGTTTGCGCTGTCCACCAGCCCCGGCTTCGGGGTGAGATCCAGCTCCTGCCGCAGCGCCCGCGCCGCCAGCGCAGGCACAAACGCCACGGCAGGTTTAGTCGCGGGTAAACCAGCCATTAATCAGCCCCTCAACGCGGTTCACCACCTCATCCAGCGGATGACGGCGCGAGCGGGCGCAGTTGTGCGCCGGTTCATCGCACACCAGACAGCGACGGGTGCTGCGATCCAGTGAATGGCGGCCAACCTGGCCGTTTTGCGGGCAGAAGATATCAAAATCCCACAGCCTGCCGAGCGGATGGGTCTGCTCCAGCTCAATGCACTGCGCTTTGATTTCCGCCGCCGGATGGGCCACGCACCACATCGCTTCCGCACCGGTCGGCAGCCACTGCACTTGCCGGTCAAGCGTCTGCCAGCCGCGCTGCCACAGCATCTGGTCGCAGGCCTGTAACGCCACGCCCATGGTGTTGCGATAGCGCATCGTATCTTTCACCGCGCCCGGGGTAACCAGCGTCAGGGAGATAATCGGTTGTTGATAGTGGCGAAGCCAGTCAGCCTGCCGCGCGGCGCGGTTCTCTTTCGCCGCCAGCAGCGCCTCGAGGCTGACACCCGTACGCTCGGGAGTCATCGTAGTCATAACGCCTCCTCTTTTACCTGGTGCACAACGTCAATCACGCTGCCGTCGCGATAGCGGATCACCCCGACAATCCGGTCGGTAAAGGCGATCGGTTTTGGCTCGCCGGTAAGCGAAATCGCCCGCTGATAGAGCGCCTCGATATCGACAACGTTCAGCCCGGCCGCCACTAAACGTTCGCGGACTTCCGGGCGCGCCGGATTGACCGCAATGCCGTGATCGGTGACCAGCACATCAATGCTCTCCCCCGGTGTCAGGCGGGTGGTCACGCGCTTCACCACTGTCGGAATGCGGCTGCGCAGCAATGGGGCAACCACAATGGTCAGATTCGCCGCCGCTGCCACATCGCAGTGGCCGCCGGATGCGCCGCGCATCACGCCGTCCGAACCGGTAATAACGTTGACGTTAAAGTCGATATCGATCTCCAGCGCGCTGAGGATCACCACGTCCAGCTGGTCGCAGCTTGCCGCTTTACCGCCGGGGTTGGCGTAAACGTTGGTCGAGATCTCCACATGGTTGGGATTACGCCGCAGCGAAGCCGCCGCTTCGCCATCAAAGCACTGGGTATCGAGCAGCTTCTCAATCAGCCCCTTCTCATGCAGTTCGACCAGGCTGCCGGTAATGCCGCCGAGGGCGAAACGGGCTTTTACGCCGTGGCGCGCCATCTTCTCGGCCATAAAGCGGGTCGCCGCAGTCGATGCCGCGCCGGAGCCGGTCTGCATCGAGAAGCCATCGCGGAAGTAGCCGGAGTGCTCAATCACCTCCGCCGCATAGCGGGCGATCATCAACTCTCGTGGATTGCTGGTGACGCGCGCGGCGCCGACGCTGATTTTCGCCGGATCGCCCACGCTCTCCACCTGGACAATCAGATCCACCCGATCCTGGCTCAAACTGGCGGGCATATTGGGAAACGGCACCACTTCTTCGGTCAGCAGCACCACTTTATCGGCAAATTCGGCGTCAACCATCGCGTAGCCGAGCGAGCCGCAGCAGGATTTCCCCTGCGTACCGTTGGCGTTACCGAAGGCATCGCTGCACGGCACGCCGAGAAAGGCGACATCGATCTTCAGCTCACCATCCTGCAACAGTTTTACCCGCCCGCCGTGGGAGTGGATCTGCACCGGCTCCGCCATCAGCCCGTGGGAGATGGCATCCGCCAGCTTGCCGCGCATGCCGGAGGTGTAAATTTTGCGGATCACGCCGCTCTGAATATGCTCAATCAGCTCATCGTTACAGGTCATCAGCGAACTGGAGGCGAGCGTCAGGTTTTTGAAGCCGAGGCGCGCAAGGGTTGCCACCACGGTGTTGATCACCCGGTCGCCTTCGCGAAAGGCGTGGTGGAAAGAGATGGTCATACCATCGCGCAGGCCGCTGCGCGTAATCGCCTCTTCCAGCGAGGCGCAGAGTTTACGGTTTAGCCTGGCGTCCTCATCCGCCAGCCACGGTGTGGCGCTATGGGCGGTATCAAAGGGTTTTAATTCACGCAGATGGGGAAAGTTGACGTGAAGCAGCTCGGTTTGGTTCATGGTTTTCTCCTTAACGACGCACGCCGGACGCCGCCGCGCGTTCCAGCACCATCTGCGCATGGTTAATAATGGGGGCGTCGATCATTTTGCCGTTCAGGGAGACGACGCCAAGGCCGTTGCGCTCCCCCTCCTCTGCCGCTTCAATCACGACTTTGGCGTGATCGACCTCCTGCTGCGTCGGCGCATAGGCGTTATGCAGCAGGTCAATCTGGCGCGGGTTAATCAGCGATTTGCCGTTAAAGCCCATCTTGCGCACCAGCTCCACTTCGCGCAGGAACCCGGCTTCATCATTGACGTCTGACCACACCACGTCGAAAGCGTCGATACCGGCAGCGCGGGCGGCGTGCAGCACCGCGCAGCGGGCATAGAAGAGTTCGGTGCCGTCACCGCGCTCGGTCTGCATATCCATCACGTAATCGAAGGCCGCCAGCGCAATACCGATCAGCCGCTGCGAGCTGCGGGCAATTGCCACGGCGTTAATGACGCCAATCGCCGACTCAATCGCCGCCATCACGCGGGTTGATCCCACTTCCCGCCCGCAGGCAAGCTCAATGCGCTCCAGGTGGCGCTCAAGTTCGTAGATATCCTCCGGGCTGTCGGTTTTCGGCAGGCGTACCACATCAACACCGGCGCGCACCACCGCTTCGAGATCCGGCAGGCCAAACGGCGTATTCAGCGGGTTGATGCGTACCACGGTTTCAATATCCTGATACATCGGATGTTGCAGAGCATGAAAGACCAGCAGGCGCGCGGTGTCTTTCTCGCGTAGCGCCACCGCATCTTCGAGGTCAAACATGATTGAATCGGGACGGTAGATAAAGGCGGTGGAGAGCATGGCGGCGTTAGCGCCCGGCAGAAACAGCATGCTACGACGGTGTTTTTTCACAGCAGTGTCCCCCACGCGATCTCCTTCTCTTCCGCCGCGCGCAACACGGCGCTTTGCAGACGGGCGCGGATTACGCAATCCAGCGCGCCTTTATCTTCAATGATGATTAAGCCCTGGCGGATCTCCATCGCGCGCAGCGTCTCATTCACCACGCGGCGGATCTGATCGCCAAACTGCTTAATCACTTCGCTGCGCACCACCACCTCCAGTTCACCGTCGGTAGGGGCGATTTTCACCATCAGGTCGCTGGATTCGAGGGTTCCCGCCAGCGCCTCCCGTACAATTTTCATAGTTATTAGTCCTGATTTTTAAGCGACTTCCACGCTGTAATGAGCTTCAAGGTGCGCGAAAGTGGTATCCGGTACGATTTCCCGAATGCGGGAAAACTGGTGTGTTTTTAATAAACGGCGTACTTCGGACGCCGAAATTGCCGTGCCTGCGGCTTTAATGCGTGGGATCTCCATCACCTCAACCGCGCCCGCCAGCATCTGGTGCATGGTGTTGTTGTACTGGCGGGTCACCGCGCAAAAGGGTTCGCTGCCAATAAAGCGGTGGGTAATGCCGAGCGCCGGGGCGATATGGTTGCGAAAGATCAGCAGGTCGATTTCGCTCCACGCCTGCTGCACTTTGCCGGTCTCTTTCAGGAAGTAGGCCGGAAAGGTGGCGCGGGAGATGATGTACTGCGAGCCCTCATGCACCGTGACATTCGCCAGGTGCGCTACGCCCGCTTTCACCATCTTCAGCCGCGTGGCGAAGGGGAAAAACGAAGCATCTTCGCGCACCACAAACAGATGCAGGGCATCGCAGGCTTTTGCCGCCTGCTCCACCAGATGGCGGTGGCCGAGGGTAAAGGGGTTGGCGTTCATGACGATGGCGCCAATGCGCTTACCCGTCAGCCGTTTTGCCCGCAGCGAGCGGCAGTAGCGCTCAATGCCCGACGGCGTGTTCTCCATCAGCACCGCGTTATTGCCGCTCTGGACGATGGGCCAGAAGCCGCTGTGCTGAAAGCGCTCCCGGTTGCAGGGGCGCGTGCAGAGAAAGAGGTGGAAGTGGCCGCGCGCCAGCGCCAGGTTCTCCATTTCCGCCAGCAGCCGGGCGCTGAGGTTTTCGCCGCGAAGCTGCGCATCAACCGCCACGCATTTAATGACGTTCGCGGCAAGGCCTGCACACCCCACCAGTTGCTCTCCCGACCAGGCTTCAACGAAGGTCGTGATGTCGCTGTCCATGCCTAATCCGCTGTCGGCTAATAGCGAGCGGATGCGCTCGAGCCGGGGCGTGTTACCGTTGACTTCCGCAATGCGGAAGTCGATGGAGGGTCGTGTGTGCATCTGTTGGCCTTCGTCCTTAGTGCGCTGCCGCCAGCGCCTGCTCCGGCGCTTCCACGATCACATTGCTGAGATGCCCGATCTTCTCGATCTCCACTTCGATGCGATCGCCCGCCTTCATAAACAGCGGTGGCGTACGCTTTTTCCCGACGCCCCCCGGTGAACCGGTGATGATCACATCGCCCGGCGTCAGGCTGGTGAAGGTACTGATGTATTCGATAAGCTCGGCAACTTTGTGGATCATGCTGGCGGTAGTGTCATCCTGCACCATGCGGCCATTGAGCCAGGTGCGGATGGCGAGTGTATGCGGGTCGGGGATCTCATCGGCGGTGGTCATCCACGGGCCAAATGCCCCGGTCTGCCGCCAGTTTTTCCCGGCGGTAAACCAGCTGTGCTGCCAGTCTCGCGCCGAGCCATCCATATAGCAGCTGTAACCCGCCACATGGCTTAAGGCCGTTTCGCGGGCAATATTCTCCCCGCCTTTACCGATAATCACCGCCAGTTCGCCTTCATAGTCGAACTCGCTGGAGTGGCGCGGTTTCACCACCGGCGCGTTATGGCCGGTTTGCGAATCGGCAAAGCGGACAAACAGCGTCGGCGCCGGGTTGTGCTGGTCGAACTCTTTGCGTTTTTCGGCGTAGTTCATCCCGACACAGAGGATTTTGCCTGGGTTATCAATCACCGGCAGAAAGGCGATCTCATCAAAACGCAGATCGGCGGCTTCTTCGCTGTAGCGCGCGGCCTGCGCCAGCCCATCGTCGGCGGCGAGCAGCGCTTTTAAATCGGCGTAGCGGTCGCCCAGGCGCTGGCCGAGGTTGACGACGCCTTCCGCGCTGACGATGCCGTAGCTGCGGATACCCTGGTGAACAAAGCTTGCGAGTTTCATATCAGTTCCTGTAATTCCTGAATCAGACGAGGAAGTTGCCGAGCACCAGCAGCGAGATGGAGACGTTAATTGCCCCACCGATGCGGGTAGCGATCTGTGCGAACGGCATCAGGCTCATACGGTTACCTGCGGTAAGAATGGCGACGTCGCCGGTACCGCCCTGCCCGCTCTGGCAGCAGGAGACGATGGCGACATCAATCGGGTGCATACCGATCTTTTTACCGACGAAGAAGCCGGTCGCGACCAGCGCGGAGACGGTGCTGACAATCACCAGCAGGTTATTGATGGTGAAAGCGTGAACCAGCTCTTCCCACGGCGTAATGGCCACGCCAACGGCGAAGAGGATCGGGTAGGTGACCGAGGTCTGGAAGAATTTGTAGACCACCTGCGAGCCTTCCAGCAGACGCGGCGAGACGCCGTGAGCGAGCTTAATCAGCACCGCAACAAACAGCATGCCGACCGGCGCAGGCAGGCCAATCAGTTTGTGGCCGAGCATACCGATCATATAGAGCAGTACCGCCAGCAACGCGCCTGCGGCAATGGTCGTGACATCGGTTTTACCGGAGAAGGCCGGGGTCGCAGAGGCCGGTTCGTCGCCGTTACTGCGGTTCGGCATCAGCTGGCCTTCGCCAGTGAGGTGCGGGAAGCGTTTACCAAGCTGGTTCAGGCAGCCGGAGATAATGATCGCCGTCAGCCCGCCGAGCATCACCATCGGCAGCACGCGACCGAGCGCAACGCCCTGATCCATATGCAGCAGCGTGGCGTAACCAATTGACAGCGGGATCGCGCCTTCGCCCACACCGCCCGCCATGATCGGCAGAATGATAAAGAAGAAGATCTGGAACGGCTCCATACCGAGCGCCATGCCAACGCCCATGCCGACCAGCATGCCGACGATTTCACCGCACAGCATCGGGAAGAAGATACGCAAGAAGCCCTGAATCAGCGTGGTGCGATTCATGCTCATAATGCTGCCAACAATAATGCAGCAGATGTAGAGATAGAGAATGTTGGTCGATTTGTAGAACTTAGTGGTGGACTCAACCACCACATCCGGCAGCAGGCCGTAATAGACCATCGCCGAGGGGATAAAGGTGGCGCAAATCGCCGCCGCGCCCAGCTTGCCAACAATCGGCAGCCGCTTGCCAAACTCGCCGCAGGCGAAGCCAAAAAAGGCCAACGTGGCGACCATCACCACGATATCGCTCGGCAGCTTACCGCCGAGACAGTCGACGGCAATTAATGCCCCCGCCAAAAGAAACAGCGGCAGGGGAATAATCCCGACTTTCCAGCTATCCATAATGTGCCACCACTTATCTTTCAGTGATGTTTTATCAAGCGTTCGCGACTTTCCGGGTACAGAGAATGAATCGTCAGTTGTGCTCATAATTAAGCCCCTTCGTTATTTTGTGCTTACAGCGTAGTGGGCTAAATACACACTTTATGTGAGGGCAGGCATAATAAAACCAGAGTTTTTAAGGCACCTATGGTTTTTATGGTTTCTTCTATTTTGCGTGAGCTGGCTCTTATTTATTTCCGTGGTTTTTATGGTTTTTATAAAAGGAAATACATGTTCATAACAAACCGTAACAGGAGGTTGTAACAGCTTGTTTTTCCACAGCAACACGCGCTGTGTAAGGGATCACAAGTTTCCCGCAAACTGCTCGCCCGCGCAGGGAAAAGTGTTACATTGAGGCTTTCCTTATTGCTGCGCGTGTCGTTATGAAAGTCTCCTTTCAAATCAAGCTGTTTATCTCGCTGGTGCTTTTCTTCTCCGGCCTGTTCGTCCTGTTGGGCGTTTATTATTACAAGGACGTCGGACGCCAGCTCTATCAGGAGATGAGCGCCCGCGCGAAAATACAGGCCGAAGAGATTGCGATTATTCCGAATCTTCGGCGCTCCGTCGCCGAGAAGAATATTCCCGTTATTAATCAGTTTATGCAAAAGGTGGTTTCCCACAGCGATGCCAGCTTTATTGTGATTGGTGATAATAAAGGCCTGCACCTATTTCACTCCGTACATGCAGATGTGGTGGGAAAAACGCTGGTCGGCGGCGATAACGCGGAAGTATTACAGGGCAAAAGCACCACTACCATTCGCAAAGGCGGGTTGGGGATTTCGCTACGCAGTAAAGCGCCTATTTTTGATGACGCTGGCCGGGTGGTTGGCATTGTCTCCGTCGGGTATCTGACCAGCTATCTGGATGCCATTACCCTCGGCAAAGTGATTAATATCTTTATCGCCGCCGTACTGCTGCTCGTCGCGCTGTTTGTCTTCTCCTGGTTTTTTACCCGCAGCATTAAAAAGCAGATCTTCTCCCTTGAGCCGCGCGAGATTGGTCTGCTGGTGCGTCAGCAGAAGGCGATGATGGAGTCGATCTACGAAGGGGTGATTGCGATTGATCGCGAGTCGCGCATTGAGGTGATCAACCAGGCGGCGCGTAAGCTGCTGGGGTTGAGCCAGCCGACCCGTGCTCTGCGGGGCCATGCGATAAGCGATGTCATTGCGCCGGTGCCCTTTTTTGCCGCCGAGACGATGCTGGAGAGCGACACCCATGATGAGATTTGCCGCTTCAACCACCTGACGGTGATCGCCAGCCGGGTGCGCATTATGCTCGAAAATAGCTTACAAGGGTGGGTGATCACCTTTCGCGATCGCAATGAGATCGACAGCCTGAGCGCGCAGTTAAGCCAGGTAAAGCGCTATGCCGACAACCTGCGCATTATGCGCCATGAGCAGCTTAACCGCATGACCACCCTTTCCGGCCTGCTGCATATGGAGCGTTACGACGAGGCGGTGAACTATATTCAGGCCCAGTCGGAACACGCTCAGGAGCTGCTGGACTTTATCTCCTCGCGCTTTACCTCGCCGACCATTTGCGGTCTGCTGCTGGGCAAAGCGGCGCGCGCGCGGGAGAAGGGCGTGGAGCTAAACTTCGACCCATTAAGCCGCATGGATCGCCCCTGTCGTGGGCTGGCAGAAGCGGAGCTGATCTCCATCATCGGCAACCTGCTGGATAACGCCATTGAAGCGACCCAGCGCGCCACCCTGCCGCACGATCCGGTTGATGTGCTGATCCTGCTTAACGAGCGGGAGCTGATCATTGAAGTGGCGGATCGCGGGATTGGGATCGATCCGGCGATTGCCGATCGCATTTTTGAGCGCGGGGTGACCACCAAACGCCGCGGCGATCACGGCATTGGCCTCTATCTGATCGCCAGCTATGTCACCCAGGCGGGCGGCGCGATCGAGGTGTCGGCTAATGCGCCCCGCGGCACCATTTTTTCTCTGTTTATTCCTGAAACGGGCAGCGCTCCGCGCCCCGTTGCCACCGTGGATGAGATGTATGCAACATGAACCGATAGACGTGCTGATCGTCGAAGATGAAGAGACGCTGGCGCAGCTAAACGCTGAACTGGTGAGTAAACATCCGCGCCTGCGGCTGGTGGGGATGGCGTCATCGCTGGCGGAAGCGAAAACACTCCTTAGCCAGCGGCAGCCGCAGCTCATCCTGCTGGATAACTACCTGCCGGATGGCAAAGGCATCACGCTGATTAGCGACCCCGAGATTATCAACGCCAACTGTTCGGTGATCTTTATTACCGCCGCCAGCGATATGGACACCTGTAGCCAGGCGATCCGCAACGGTGCCTTCGACTACATTCTCAAACCGGTGTCGTGGAAGCGCTTAAGCCAGTCGCTGGAGCGCTTTGTGCAGTTCACCGAGCAGCAGCGGGTGTGGAAGATTGTTGACCAGCAGAACGTCGACACCCTCTATCAGCTACAGTCGAAAAATTACCGCCAGGATAACGGCAGCAAAGGCATTGAAGAGAGCACGCTGGCGCTGGTGCAGAAGCTATTCGCCGACGACGAGGCGCGCTGTTTTTCCGTTGATGAGGTGGTAAGCGAAACGGGACTAAGCAAAACCACCACCCGCCGCTACCTTGAACACTGTGTCGAAGCGGGCTTTCTGGCGGTGGAGATGCAGTATGGCAAGATTGGTCACCCGCGACGCATTTACCGCCGCGCGGCCGCCTGAGACGCATCCCAGGCGGCGCGGTGATTACTTCAGCACGTAACCATAGAGGCGCTTGATGCCATCGGCATCGGTTTCCGAGTAGACGCCCTGAAGCTCCGGCGAGAAGCCGGGCAGCAGGTTAACCCCCTCCTCCAGCGCGAGGAAGTAGCGCTGCACCGCTCCACCCCACACTTCACCCGGCACCACGCAGAGCACGCCCGGCGGATAGGGCAGCGCGCCCTCTGCCGCAATGCGCCCTTCCGCCTCGCTGATGCGCACCAGCTCGACGTTGCCGCGAATAAACTCGCTGTTGGCATCCTGCGGATTCATCGCCACCGCCGGGAAGCTCTCTTTGCGGAACATCGCTTTTTGCAGATCTTTAACGTCAAAGCTGACGTAGAGATCGTGCATCTCCTGGCACAGTTCGCGCAGGGTGTAATCGCGGTAGCGCACCGGGTATTTGTTAAAGATGGTCGGCAGCACGTCGGCCAGCGGCGTGTCATCTTCAATATGCTGCTCAAATTGGGCGATCATCGCCACCAGCTGCGCCATCTTCTCCGCGCTTTCGGCAGGCGTCAGCAGGAAGAGGATCGAGTTGAGATCGCACTTCTCCGGCACAATACCGTTTTCACGCAGGTAGTGCGCCAGAATGGTCGCCGGAATACCGAAATCGGTGTATTCACCCGTCTCCGCATCAATGCCCGGCGTGGTGAGCAGCAGTTTGCAGGGATCGACAAAATATTGATCCTGGGCGTAGCCGGCAAAACCGTGCCACTTGTCGCCCGGCTCAAAGCTGAAGAAGCGGCGCTTGCGGGCAATAAGCTCGGTGGGATGATCCTGCCATGGGCGACCGCCGATCACCGGCGGCACAAACGGCTGGATCATTTTGCAGTTGGCGATGATCGCTTTGCGCGCCTCAATGCCCAACTCGACGCACTCCGCCCACAGCCTGCGCCCGCTCTCGCCCTGGTGAATTTTGGCGTTGATATCCAGCGCGGCAAACAGCGGATAAAACGGGCTGGTGGAGGCGTGCAGCATAAAAGCGTTATTCAAACGCTTGTGCGGGCAGAAGCGCGCCTGGCCGCGCAGGTGGTTATCTTTTTTGTGGATCTGCGAGGTTTGCGAGAAGCCCGCCTGCTGTTTATGCACCGACTGGGTGACGAAGATCCCCGGATCGTTTTCGTTCAGATCGAGCAGCAGCGGCGAGCAGTCGGCCATCATCGGGATAAACTGCTCGTAACCGACCCACGCCGAATCAAACAGGATGTAGTCGCACAGGTGGCCGATCTTATCGATCACCTGGCGGGCGTTGTAGATCGTGCCATCGTAGGTGCCAAGCTGGATCACCGCCAGGCGGAAAGGACGCGGCTGTTTGGCCTTATCAGGCGCGACATCGCTGATTAAGGTGCGCAGGTAGGCTTCATCAAAACAGTGATCGTCAATGCCGCCAATAAAGCCAAACGGGTTGCGCGCCGCTTCCAGATAGACCGGCGTCGCCCCGGCCTGAATCAGCGCGCCGTGGTGGTTGGATTTATGGTTATTACGATCGAAGAGCACCAGATCGCCGCGCGTCAGCAGCGCATTGGTCACCACCTTATTGGCGGCAGAGGTGCCGTTAAGCACAAAGTAGGTTTTGTCGGCGTTAAATACTTTGGCGGCAAACTTCTGCGCGTGCTTGGCGGAGCCTTCGTGGATCAGCAAATCACCGAGCTTGACGTCGGCGTTGCACATATCGGCGCGAAAGACGTTCTCACCGAAAAAGTCGTAGAACTGGCGGCCTGCCGGGTGCTTTTTAAAGAAAGCGCCGTGCTGATGGCCGGGACAGGCGAAGGTGCTGTTCTTCATCTCGACATATTGACGCAGCGTATCGAAGAACGGCGGCAGCAGCGTCGCTTCATAATCACAGGCGGCGGCTTCCAGCTCCAGCCACTCCTGATCGCGTCCGCTAATCACCGCCGTCACGCCTTCAGGCGCGGTAACCGGTTCGCCGGAGAAGAGAAAGACCGGCAGATTAAAACCAGTGCGTTTGAGCAGCGCGAGAATGCCGCTGCGGCTCTCCGCTACCGTCATGACGACTGCCGCCACATCCGTAAAATCGGTACTCTCAAGGGAGATCACCTCGCGGTGGGTTGAGAGGGTAGAGAGCAGCTCGCGGCTGACGGCAATTTTCAGTGAGTTCATAAGCACGAATACCCGTTTCAGGGGAGTAAAAAGCCCCGGACGAAGCGGTGGCTTCGCCCAACGAAAATGTCTGGCTGGGATCAGCTCCGGACGCCAGACATCAGTAAAAGCAGAAAACCGCTGATCTTACTGTTGTCCTGCGGTGAGCGTGCGCTACCCTCACCGCATGGTGAGAAAGAGTGACGATAAGCGGGGGCGAGTGGCCTTGGCACGGGCGTGAAACGCAGTATCAGCGGCTGAAATGTACAGCATCAGGCGGCCCCGTCAGATGGATGAAAATTCGCGCAATCATGTCATTTTTAACCCGCAGGCGCAACCTGGGTGGCACTTCGCCGCGCATAAAAATGCTATGGTATGCGCCTTCTTATTCATTTTTATGGCACTTCAGGAGTGTGAACGTGCTGACAGGTCCTTTTATTAACGCGGCTGCCGTGCTGATCGGCGGCATGCTCGGTGCGCTGATGAGCCACCGTTTACCGGAGCGCGTGCGCTCATCAATGCCCTCCATTTTTGGCCTTGCTTCGCTTGGCATCGGCATTTTACTGGTAGTCAAATGCGTCAACCTGCCGGTGATGGTGCTGGCGACGCTGCTCGGCACACTGATTGGCGAGCTATGTTATGTTGAGCGCGGCATCGGCGGCGGCGTTAACGCCCTGCGCAAGCTGGCGCAGAAGCGCAACGCGGTTGAGTCAGCCTCCAGCGCCCATGAGTCGTTTATTCAGAGTCTGGTGGCGATCATTATTCTCTTTTGCGCCAGCGGGACCGGGATTTTTGGCGCCATGCGCGAAGGGATGACCGGCGATCCCAGCATCCTGATTGCTAAAGCGTTTCTCGATTTCTTTACCGCGCTGATCTTCGCCACTTCGCTCGGTTTCGCCGTGGCGATCATCTCGGTTCCAATGCTGATTATTCAACTGACGCTCGCCACCTGCGCGACGCTGATTCTGCCGCTGACCACCCCGGCGATGATGGGCGATTTTACCGCCGTCGGTGGCATTCTGCTGCTGGCGACCGGGCTGCGCATCTGCGGAATAAAGATGTTTGCCGTGGCGAATATGCTGCCGGCGCTGGTGCTGGCAATGCCGCTATCCGCTCTCTGGACGGCCTTTTTTGCCTGAGTGCGCGTGCAATGGGCAGAAAGTGGTGATAGATTGTGCACTCTGTGACGAAATGAAGAAATTTCGTTGACGGAGCGCAGTGAATCAGGTTTAATGCGCCCCGTTGCCCGGATAGCTCAGTCGGTAGAGCAGGGGATTGAAAATCCCCGTGTCCTTGGTTCGATTCCGAGTCCGGGCACCACTAATTTAAAGAAACCAGCCTACGGGCTGGTTTTTTGCTTTCTGGAGTATGGATTCTCCATCGAACTCCGTTCGATTATTAACCACACACCGCGCCTTATATTAATTAATACCTAAGAGCACATGTTAAAAAGTAATATTATTCAAATAATAAAATTGCCATTTCTTTTATCTATACTATTTAAAGCTTAGCCTGAGAATAAAACTCTTATTTATTCACGCTATTATTAATTAGCAATAAAACGTGAGATAGATCACAACAAGAAGTTATCTCTTTTACAGCCTCCTATTACAGATTGCCTTCCAGATTTTTATTCTATAAATATTACCCTCGTTTTTATTATTACAGGGGCAAGTAAATGAGCAATCCATTCGAAAATGAAAACATTCCTTTTTTAGTATTAGTAAACGCAGAGAATCAGCACTCTTTATGGCCGGAATTTATGGTTGTCCCCGAGGGTTGGGACGTGGTCTGCGGGCCCGCCAGTCGCAAGGCGTGCATTGAGTACATCGAGGAAAACTGGAAGGATATCAAGCCGAAAACTTTACAAAATCTATAACCCCGTGTTGCCCACTCGTTATCCTATTTCGCTTTAATATTGAGGTTTTATATGTCCGCACCAGAAGACATGGATTATTTCGCTTTAACGTCGGCTCAGATGGGCATGTGGTTAGCGAATGAAGTCGCACTGAATCAAGCAAATAATAATATTAGTGAGTATTTAATTATTGATGGCGCAATTAACCCATCACTATTTAAAGACGCTATAAAAACAATGATTGCTGAAACGGATGCCATGCATGGCCGTTTTTTTCATGAAAATAACGACGTCAGGCAATCATTGACGCCGGTTAATGATTATGAAGCAGGCTTTTATGATTTCAGTATGATGGACGACCCGTGGGCAACCGCCATTGAATATATGACGGCGCAGACAAACAGAGCATATTCGCTCTCTGAAAAGCATCTGTTTACCTTTTTCCTGATTAAGATTGCCGAAAACAAACATCTCTATTACCAGTGCAGCCATCACATTCTTACCGACGGTTTTGGCGCCGCGCTGCTCCTCAGCCACGCCATTGAAATCTACAACGACTTAATCGCCGACAAGCCGGTCTCCCCCTCACCTTTCGGCAGCTTTAAAACATTGATGGCCGACGATGTCGAGTATCGCCACTCAAAGCGTTTCGCACGCGACAGAGACTACTGGGTGTCGCGCTTTAGCGATCTGCCGGAGCCGGTGAGTCTCGCCGGGCGCGCCGCCCCCTGCGACCAGCTAATCCGCCAGCGCATCCCGCTGGAAAAACCGTTTCATGACGCCATCATGCAGCGGGCAAGCGACTCCGGCTTTACGCTGCCGCAGCTGCTCACCGCCCTGAGCGCGATCTATCTCTACCGCATTACCGGTAATGAAGATTTGGTGATTGGCTTTCCGATGGCGGCACGCGTTGGGCGAGCGCAGCGCAGCATTCCCGGCTTAATGTCCAATATCATGCCGCTGCGCTTAAACTTATCGCCGGCTCTGACCCTCAACGACGTGATGGCGCAGGCGATGAAAGAGATGATCTCCTCGTTGCGCCACCAGCAATACCGTCATGAAGATCTGCTTCGCGAGCTTAACGTCACGCGCCCGCTGTTTAACACGGCGATTAACGTTGAACTCTTCGGCGAAAGCCTCGCGCTGACCGGGGCGGAAACCTTTTCCGTGAATCTCTCCAACGGCCTGGTGGAAGATTTGAGCATCTTCTTCTTTGGCTATGGCGGTGAGCGCACCATCGTGCTGGGCTTCGATGCCAACAGCGCACTCTATAGCGAGCAACAGCTGCTTGCCCATTATGAAAGAATGACGGCGCTATTCAGTGAACTGATTGCTAACCCTGAGATGGCCATCGGCATCCCCGCGTTACTGAGCGCCAGTGAGCACCAGCAGATTGCCCTGCTGAATGAGAAAACCGCCGCGCCGACACCTTCCCTTACGCTTGCGGAGTGCTTTGAAAAACATGTTCAGCTTACACCCGATGCTCCGGCCATCTTTTACGAGGAGAGCGTGCTGAGCTATGGGCAGCTGAATAGCCTGGTCAACCAAATGAGCCACTATTTACGCCAGCAGGGGGTACGACCGGGCGACATTGTCGGGCTGCTGCTGCCGCGCACGGATAATCTGGTGATCGCTATGCTGGCGATCATGAAAGCCGGTGCGGTCTATATGCCGTTAGATCCCGATCACCCCGGCGAGCGGATAAAACATATCCTCGCCACCGCCGCGCCGACCTGCCTGTTAACCACCTCCGGAACGTCGCACCTGGTTGCACAATTCCCGCAATATCAAATAGATGATAACGCCATTATTGCTGACATTATCTCGCAGCCAGAAACCAACCCTGTGACAACCTCCGCCCAGCGACAGCAGGCGGCGTATGTGCTCTTCACCTCCGGCTCGACCGGTGCGCCGAAAGGGGTGCTGATCCCCCATCACGCATTGACCAATTTTATGGTGGCGATGCAGCAGCACGTTCAGCTCTCGGCAGAGCACCGTTTAATGGCCGTCACCACGGTCGGGTTTGATATTGCCGCGCTGGAGCTTTTCCTGCCGCTGCTCAACGGCGCGGCGGTGGTGCTTGCTTCACGCGATGCGGCGCGCGACCCGCATCTGTTGGCAAATGAGATCCATCGCTGGAACATCACCCATTTACAGGGCACACCCGCGTTGTGGCAGGGCCTGGTCAGCTATCAACCGCAGGCGCTGACAGGTCTCACCGCGCTGGTGGGCGGTGACGCGCTGGCAGCCAATCTGGCCGAACAGATGGTGACGCTGGCATCGCGAGTGATTCAGGTTTACGGGCCAACGGAAACGACGATCTGGTCAACCCTCCGCGAACTGAGCGCCGATCGCGTGGCCCCTTCTATCATCGGTCTGCCGATCAACAATACCCAGGTTTATATCCTCGATAGCGCGCTGCAACCGGTGCCGGTCGGCCAGGCAGGCGAGCTCTATATCGCTGGCGACGGTCTGGCGTTTGGCTACCTGAAACGCGCCGATCTCACCAGCGAGCGCTTTATCGCTAACCCCTTTGGCCCTGAGGGGTCGCGCATGTACCGCACCGGGGATATCGCCTTCTGGGAGCAGGATATGCAGATCGGCTTCCTCGGGCGCGCGGATAACCAGGTGAAGATCCGCGGTTACCGCATTGAGCTTGGCGATATCGAAAATGCGCTGCTGGGATCAAAGGCGATCAAGCAGGCGCTGGTGCTCGCGCATGATGAAAAAGCCTCCGGGCAAAAACGGCTGGTGGCCTACGTGGTGCCGCACAATGGCGCGCACTGCTCACCGGAAACGCTGCGCGCCGACTTAGGCAAACAGCTGCCGGATTATATGGTGCCGTCAGTGATGATGGTGCTGGAGCAGTTCCCCCTCACGGCGAATGGCAAAATTGACCGCCGCGCGCTGCCCGTACCGGCTTTCACCGCGCCCGCCCGCGTGCTGCCCTCCACGCCGCAGCAGGAAAAACTGTGTCAGCTCTTTGCCGAGTGCCTGGACAGCGCGTTACCGGGAATCAATGACAACTTCTTTAGCCTTGGCGGCCATTCGCTGCTGGCGCTGAAACTGCTGAGCCGCATCCGCGAAGCGTTCAACAGCGAGATCTCGCTGAAGGCGATCTTCGACGCGCCAACCGTCGCGGAGCTGAGCGCGCTGATTGAGGCCGGAAGCGGCGCGCCTGTGCGCCCTGCGCTGGTAGCGCAACCGCGCCCCGCCCTGCTGCCGATGTCGTTTGCCCAGCAACGCCTGTGGCTACAGGAGCAGATCGCGCCGGGCAGCGCTTACAATATGCCGCTCGCCATCAGGCTTACCGGTAAACTGGATGCCGCAATGCTGACGCAGGCGCTGGCGGATGTTATCTCCCGTCATGAAAGCCTGCGTACGCGCTTAACCCAGCAGGAGGATACCCCTTGCCAGCAGGTACTGACGCCGCAAGAGGCGGCATTTACCCTGCAACAACAGGCCATTGCGCCAGACGATCTGAACGCCCAGCTGATGCAGCACAGCGCGCATGTATTTGCCCTCGATCGCGAACTGCCGATCAAAGGCTGGCTCTATCAACTTGCGCCAGAGCAGCATGTTCTGCTGCTGGTGATCCACCACACCGCAGGCGACGGCGGCTCCCTCTTCCCGCTGTTGCAGGATTTGAGCCTTTGCTGGCAGGCACGCCAGGCAGGCCACGCCCCCGATCTTACGCCGCTTGCGGTGCAGTATGCGGATTACGCCCTCTGGCAACGCGCGCTGCTCAGTGAAGAGCAGGATGAAAACGCCCTCTTCGCCCGGCAGATGGCCTACTGGCGCAATCAGCTACAGGGGCTGCCGGAAGAGATTACACTGGCAGGCGATCGCCCCCGTCCGGCGCGCGCCACCTCGGCGGGCGATCGCGTCGCCTTTACGCTGCCGGATGGGGTGTTTGCAAAGCTTGCAGCGCTGAGCGCGCAAACGGGTGCCAGCCTCTTTATGCTGCTGCACGCAGGCCTGGTGGCGCTGCTGCACCGCATGGGCGCGGGCGACGACATTGCCATCGGCACGCCGATCTATGGCCGTACCGATATCGCGCAGATCCCGATGATTGGCTACTTCGCCAACACTGCGGTGCTGCGCACCAAGGCCTCCGGCAACCCGGAGTTACGCACGCTCATTGAGCTGGCGCGCAGCGCCGTGCTGGAAGCCAATGAACACCAGGATCTCCCCTTTGAGCGCCTTGTCGAAGCCCTGGCACCGGACCGCTCGCTGGCGAAACATCCGCTGTTCCAGGTAATGCTGGCGGTCGATACGCCGTGGCCGCAGGCCGTCAGCTTCGAAGGGTTACAGCTTGAACAGCTGGAGCTGCCCACCAGCAGCGCGAAATTTGATCTGCTGTTTAATTTCAACATTGATGAGCAGCACGGACGCGTAAGCGGGTATATCGAATACGCTACCGATCTCTATAACGCGCGCACCATCGAGGGCGTTGCCGAACGCGTAGTTAATGTGATTGAGACGCTGGTGAGCGCGCCAACTACCCGCGTTGGCGAGCTGGCGCTATTGACCTCTGCCCAGCGCGAAACGCTGCTTAGCGGCTGGAATGCCACCCGTGTCGCGCTGCCTGAAGTGCGTATAGCCGCGCTGTTTGAACAGCAGGTGCTGCGCACGCCGGACGCTATTGCCGTCAAGCAAGGCAGCAAAACGGTGACCTACAGCCAGCTAAACCAGGCGGCCAACCGTCTGGCGCACCGGCTGATGGCGCTGAACGGCGGGACAACCTTCTGCGCCGGGCTGCTGATGCAGCACTCCATTGATGAAGTGATTGCCACGCTTGCGGTGATCAAAGCAGGCGGCGCTTACCTGCCGCTGCGCCCGCGCGACCCCCTTGAGCGCCAGCAGATGATGCTGGATGACGCAGGTGCCACGCTGCTTATCGCCGACGCGGGTCTGCCGTTACCGGATGCCGCGCATATCATTCACCCGGCAGACGACGTGCAGCAGGCCGGAACAGAGACTAACCCGGCAGTAGCGGGCGCGGCGCAGAGCCTGGCCTACATCATGTACACCTCCGGTTCGACCGGTAAACCGAAGGGGATTGCCGTCAATCAACAGAGCGTGGCGGCCCTTGCCCTCGACCGCCGCTGGTCGGCGGAGGATCACCAGCGCGTCTTGCTGCACTCCCCGTCAGCTTTTGATGCCTCCACCTATGAACTGTGGGTGCCGCTGCTGTGCGGCGGTCAGCTGATTGTCGCTCCAGCCGGTGAGCTGGATATCGATGCGCTGGCACAGATCGTTATGGCGGAAAACGTGACCGCGCTGTGGCTTACCGCCGGTCTGTTCCGCCTGATGGCCGAGGAGCATGCCAGCGCTCTGAACGCGGTGCGGCTGCTGATTGCCGGGGGTGATGTGCTGCCGGTGGCGGCGATCAGAAAGGTCATGACGCAGTGCCCTGCGCTAAAAATGATGAACGGCTACGGCCCGACGGAAACCACTACCTTTACCACCACGCACCTGATGCCGGGCATCCCGACGGAGATGACGGTGCCCATCGGCGCGCCGATCGATAACATGCAGGTCTACGTGCTGGATGGCTATCTTAATCCGGTGCCGGTCGGCGTTCCTGGCGAGTTATATATCGCCGGTCTCGGCCTGGCGCGCGGCTACCAGAACCAGCCGGTGCTGACGGCAACGCACTTTGTCGCCAACCCCTTCGCGCAGCCCGGCGAGCGCATGTACCGCTCCGGGGACTGGGCGCGCTGGCGTGAAGATGGGGTGCTCGAATACCTCAGCCGCGGCGATCAGCAGGTGAAAATTCGCGGCTTCCGTATTGAACTGGCGGAAGTGGAAACCGCGCTGCAACAGCAGCCTGCCGTGGCGCAGGCGCTGGCCTGCATCGTCGAGCCAAACGCAGGCAATAAGCAGATTGTCGCCTATGTTATCCCGCGCAAAGAGGTGGAGTTCGATGCGGAACAACTGCGCGCGGCGCTGAGCGCGCAGTTACCGGACTTTATGGTGCCGGCAATGATTATCCCGCTGGAGACCTTCCCGCTAAACGCCAACGGCAAAGTGGATATGCGCGCCCTGCCCGCGCCGCACTTTACCGCCGCGCAGCATCGTGGCGCACGCAATGAGCGAGAGAGCATGCTCTGCGCACTCTTCGCCAAAGTGCTCGGCCTGGACGATATCGGCATTGACGACAACTTCTTTGCCCTCGGCGGCCACTCACTGCTGGCGTCGCGTCTGGTCAGTAAGGTGCGCCGTGAAATGCGAGTTGATCCTGCGATCCGCGATCTCTTTGAAGCGCCAACGGTGGCACAGTTTGCCGAGCGTTTGCACGCCGCCGCGCCTTCGCGTTTGCTGCTACAGGCGCGTGAAAAACCGGCCCATCTGTCGCTTTCCGCTGCGCAGCGTCGGCTGTGGATGATCGATCGTATCGAGGGACAAACCGCCACCTACAATATGCCGCTGACGCTGGAGCTTACGGGCGAAGTAAACGTGGCGGCGCTGGCGGCGGCACTCAACGATGTGAAGCTGCGCCACGAAACGCTGCGCACGCGCTTTTTACAGCAGCCCGACGGCAGCGTTTATCAGCACGTTACCGGGGTTGAGGAGGCAGCCTGCACCCTGATTACCGAACACGTTGCGTCTGACGATCTGCAAAGCCGGATGCTGAGCGCCGCGCAATACACCTTCGATTTAGCCGGGGAAGATCCCTGCCGTGCGTGGCTCTTTACCGTCAATGAAGAGCGCCATCTGCTGCTGTTTTTAATGCACCATATCGCCAGCGATGGCAGTTCGCTCTCTCCGCTCCTCCATGATCTGGCTGCGGCCTATAATGCCCGCGCGCAGGGCCAGGCTCCGGCCTTTGCGCCGCTTGCGGTGAACTATGGCGATTATGCGCTCTGGCAGAACGACTGGCTGGGCGAACTCAACGCCGCTGACACTCTGGCGGGCCGCCAGCTTGCCTGGTGGCGCAACACCCTCGCCGATCTCCCTGACGAGCTGAAGCTACCCCTCGACCGTCCGCGACCAGCGCGCGCAAGTTACAGAGGCAAGCAGTGTCGCTTTATCATCGATGAAGCGCTGCACGCGCGCCTGCTGGAGGTGGCGAAAGGGCACAACGCCAGCCTGTTTATGGTGTTGCAGGCGGCGCTGGCCGTGCTGCTGCACCGCATGGGCGCAGGTGACGACATTCCCGTCGGTACCGCCATTGCCGGGCGCAGCGATGAGGCGCTTGAACCGCTGGTCGGCTTCTTTATCAACACGCTGGTGATGCGCACGACGATTGATGACAACCTCACCTTCAGCGCCCTGCTGGAGAAGGTTCGCGACTATGCGCTGCAAGCCTACGAGCACCAGGATCTCCCCTTTGATAACCTGGTCGAAGCGCTAAACCCTGAGCGTTCACTGGCGCGCCATCCCCTCTTCCAGGTGATGCTGGTACTGCAAAATATGGCCTACAGCGAGGCGCGCTTTGACCATCTGCAAACCAACGTTGCCACACCGCTGCTGCCGGTGGCGAAGTTCGATCTGACCTTTAATATCGAAGAGACGCCCACGGCGCTTAACGGCATTCTCGAATACGCCACCGATCTGTTTGATGATGCCACCGCCGAAGCGCTGGCCGAGCGTTTCGTGCTGGTTCTGCATGCCGTGATGGCAGAGCCGCAACGGCGCGTTGGCAGCGTTCCGCTGCTGCTGGCGGAGGAGTACCAGGCCGCCGTGCCGGTCTGCACCACTTTTAACCAGTGGGCTGACGCCACGCTGCATGAGGTTTTCGAACAGCGGGTGCGTGAAACACCGCAGGCAACGGCGCTGAGCCTCGGCGATGAGACGCTGAGCTACGGCGAGCTGAACCAGCGCGCTAACCAGCTGGCACGCTATCTGGTAAGCCGCGGTATCGGCACGGAAGATAGCGTCGCGCTGGCGCTGCCGCGCACCATGGAAACATTGGTGGCGTTACTCGCCATCGTCAAAGCGGGCGCGGCCTACCTGCCGCTGGATGTGCATAACCCGGCAGATCGTCTGGCCTACATTGTTGACGACGCCAGACCGGCGCTGATTATCACCCTCGCGGAGTATGCCGGTACGCTAAGCAGCACGCTGCCCGAACTGCTGCTCGATACGCCGCAGTGCCAGCAGCTGCTTGCAGGGCTGAGCGCCGAAGATCTCAGGGACGACGAGCGCCTGCGCCCCGTCACCCCGGAGAGCCTGGCGTACATCATCTACACCTCCGGCTCCACCGGTAAACCGAAAGGGGTGATGATCCACCACAGCAATGTGCTGCGCCTCTTTGCGGCCACCGAGGGCTGGTTTGACTTTGCCCGCACCGACATCTGGACGCTGTTCCACTCCTGCTCCTTCGACTTCTCCGTCTGGGAGATCTGGGGCCCGCTGCTCTACGGCGGCGAACTGGTGGTGGTGCCGTTTATCGTCAGCCGCGATCCGCAGGCCTTTTTGCAGCTGCTAAGCGACAAGCGGGTCACCATCCTCAACCAGACCCCTTCCGCCTTCTATCAACTGATTGAAGCGGAAAACGCCGTTGCGCCAGCAAGCTACCCATTAGCGCTGCGCAAAGTGGTGTTTGGCGGAGAAGCGCTCGATCTGAGCCAGCTTGAGCGCTGGTATCAGCGCCATGACGACGCTGCGCCGGAGCTGATCAACATGTACGGCATCACCGAAACCACCGTCCATGTGAGCTATCAGCCGCTGACGGCAGAGGGCGCGCGCAACGCCTCCGGTAGCCTGATTGGCGTGGCGATCCCCGATCTGCATATCCATCTGTTAGACGATGCGCTGCAACCTGTTCCGGTGGGCGTGGAGGGCGAGATGTATATCAGCGGCGCAGGCCTCGCGCGCGGCTACCTGAACCGTGTGGCGCTAAGCAGTGAACGCTTTGTTGCCGACCCCTATGGCGAACCCGGTGCGCGCATGTACCGCTCTGGCGATGTGGCGATCCGCACCCGCAAAGGCGAGCTGAACTACTTAGGCCGCGCCGATCAGCAGGTAAAACTGCGTGGGTTCCGCATTGAGCTGGGCGAGATTGCCGCCGCGCTGGCGAGCTATCCGCAGGTGACCCAGGCCGAGGTGATCCTGCAAAACGATAACCCCGGCAACCCGCAGCTGGTGGGTTATATCATCAGTGACGGTAGTAGCCCTGTCGACATGGCGGCGCTGCGCCATCATGCGGCGGATAAACTGCCGGAATATATGGTGCCGGCGGCGATTGTGCAGATGGAGAAATTCCCGCTGACCATTAACGGCAAGCTGGATAAACGCGCCTTGCCGAAACCGAGCATGATGCAGAGCGCGACCCGTCGCCAGCCGCGCAACGCCCAGGAGGAGATGTTAGCGGGCCTCTTCGCCGAGGTGTTGCAGCTGGACGCGCTGGGCATTGATGACAACTTCTTTATGCTCGGCGGCCATTCGCTGTTAGCGATGCGTCTGATAAGCCGCATCAGCAGCGAGCTGGGCAAAAATGTGCCCATTCGTACGCTGTTTGATTACCCCACCGTGGCACAGCTCGCCAGCCAGCTGGCGCAGGCGGATATCGCCCCGAAAGTGGCGCTGACCCCGCAGCCGCGCGGCGAGTATCTGCCGCTCTCCTTTGCCCAGCAGCGCATGTGGTTACTGAAGAACCTCGACGATAACCACGCGGCCTATAACATGCCGCTCGCCGTGCGCTTCAGCGGGCCGCTGAATGAAGCGGCGCTGGGCCAGGCACTGCGTGATGTGGTGGCACGCCATGAAGTGTTGCGCACCCTCTACCCCCTCCATCAGGAGCAGCCTTACCAGCATATTCTCGCCGCTGATTCGGTCGAGATGACGCTGGCGGTGAAGTCGGTGAGTGAGGAAGCGCTCGCTGGCGCGCTGGATGAGGCGTCAGGCTACGCCTTTGACCTGGCGCGGGAAATTCCGCTGCGCTGTACGCTGTTCCGTCTGCCGCAGACCCATGAGCAGGTGTTGCTGATTGTCATTCACCATATCGCCTGCGATGGCGGCTCGCTGGCGCCGCTGTTCCACGATATCTCCTGCGCTTACAACGCGCGCTGCCAGCAGCAAGTGCCGACGTGGACACCGCTTGCGGTGCAGTACGCCGACTATGCGCTCTGGCAGCGCAGCCTGCTCGGCGAAATCGAGGAGAACACGCCGATCTGCGCCCAGCAGATCGCCTTCTGGCGCAGCGCGCTGGCGGACGCACCTGAAGAGATGCTGCTGCCCGTCGACCGTCCGCACCCGGCGTCACCGAGCTATGTGGGCGAGCGGGTCCATTTCCGTATCGACGAGGCGCTCTATCAGCGGATCAAAACGTTGACGCAACAGGAAGGGGTAACGCCGTTTATGCTGCTACAGGCGACCGCCGCTATCCTCTTTAGCCGCATGGGCGCGGGCGATGATATTACGCTCGGTACCGCCGCAGCAGGACGCTCGGATGAAGCCATCGGCGATCTGGTGGGCTTTTTCGTCAATACGCTGGTACTGCGCGTCGATCTGGCGGCTAATCCCAGCTTCCGTGCAGCGCTTGCCAGCGTTCGTGAATATATGCTCTCCGCCTACGTCAATCAGGATGTGCCCTTCGACTGGGTGGTCAAAGCGTTGAATCCGGGGCGCTCCTCCGCCAGACATCCCCTCTTCCAGGTGATGATGGTGCTGCAAAACAACGCCAATACGCCGCCGCAGTTGGTGGATGTGCAGGCCGCCCACCAGCCGGTCGGTCTGGTGACGACCAAGTTTGATCTGCTGTTTAACTTTGACGAGATTAGCGGCGAAAACAGCGAAGTCTGCGCGCTTGATGCGCAAATCGACTTCCCGGTCGAGCTGTTTGATCGCTCAACGGTGACTGCGCTGGCCGGTTACTTTGTGCAGCTGTTGCAGGCGGCGGTCGCCTCGCCGGATCGGCCGGTGAAAAACCTGCCGTTGCTGAGCGGCGAACAGCGCGACGCGCTTATTCATATCGGCAATGACACCTTTGTGGATCTGCCGCCAGCCACATTAGCGCAGGAGTTTGCCCGCCAGGTGGCAAAAACGCCGCACCACATCGCCATCAGCTGTGGCGACGAGCAGTTGACCTACCAGGAGCTGGATGCGCGCGCCAATGCCTTAGCGCACAGCCTGCAACAGCAGGGCGTGAAAGCGGAACAGGGCGTGGCGTTACTGCTGGAGCGTTCACTCTCGCTGGTGATTGGCGTGCTCGCCGTGGTGAAAGCGGGCGGCTTCTATGTGCCGCTGCGCACCAGCGATCCGTTTGAGCGCTGGCAGCATATTACCCATACGCTGGATGTGCGCATCGCGGTGGTAGATGAGCAGCACAGCGCGACGCCTCTGCCGGAGGGTATTGCCGTGCTGACGGTCAATAATGCCCATACGCAAGAAGAAGCGCCGACTATCGCCACGCCGCTCAAGCCTGACCATATCGCTTACGTGATGTTTACCTCCGGCTCCACCGGTCAACCGAAAGGGATTGCCATTACCCAGGATAACGTCGTTGCGCTGGCGCGGGATCGCCGCTGGCAGGGAGAACATCATCAGCGCATTCTGCTGCACTCGCCGTATGCCTTTGATGCCTCAACCTATGAGATCTGGGCGGCGCTGCTCAACGGCCACCAGGCGGTGATTGTGCCGGGGGAAGCGCTGGATCTGGCGGTGATCACCTCGACAATTACCGATCGCAACGTCACCGCGGTGTTTTTAACCTCCGGGCTGTTCCGCCTGATTGCCGAAGAGGCGTGGCAGTGCCTGGCGGGGGTCAGCAAAGTCTATACCGGTGGGGAGAAGATCTCTGCAAGCGCGGTACAGTCCGTGCGCGAGCACTTGCCGGATCTCGAGCTGATGAACATCTACGGCCCGACAGAGACGACGACTTACGCCACGGATTACCCGATTACGCAGGCGGATGCGCCCTATCTGGATGTGCCGATCGGCTACGCAATGGATAACACCTGCTTGTATGTGCTGGATGAGTACTTACAACCGCAGCCGGAGGGCGTTGCAGGCGAGCTTTACATCGCCGGGCGCGGGCTGGCGCGCGGCTACGTGAACCATCCGGGGCTTAGCGCGGCGCACTTTGTCGCCGACCCTTACGGGCCTGCGGGAAGCCGTATGTACCGCACCGGCGATAGAGTTAAACGCCGCCGCGACGGCGCCATCAGCTTTGTCAGCCGTGGCGATCAGCAGGTGAAAATTCGCGGCTTCCGAATCGAGCCAGGTGAAATCGAGATCGTGCTCAAGCAGCATGAGGCCGTGCAGCAGGTGGCGGTTATTCCACTTGAAGATGCGGCGGGCCATAAACAGCTGGTTGCCTATGTGGTGGCAAGCGATGCGCCCCCGGCATTGCCTGAAGCGCTGCAACAGTTTGCCCGTGAACGTCTACCGGACTTTATGGTGCCTGCTGCGGTGGTGCTGCTGGAGGCGTTGCCGCTCAATGCCAACGGTAAACTGGCGATGAGGTCGCTGCCGAAGCCTGATTTCAGCACCCAGACCGGGCGTCAACCGCAAAGCGAGCGGGAGATCTGGCTGGCAGAGAAATTCAGCACGCTGCTCAAGGTTGAGAACGTCAGCATCGACAGCAGCTTCTTCGCCATGGGCGGCCACTCTCTGCTGGCGGCGCGCCTGATTACGCAGATTGACCGCGAATTGCAGGTGAAGCTGACTATCCGCGATCTGTTTGAATCGCCAACGGTTGCGATGCTGGCACAGCGGCTGGGGAGCAACCGGCGCAGCAGCATGCTGGATGTGATGCTGCCGCTGCAACCGCTGGGCGATAAAGCCGCGCTGTTCTGCCTGCCTCCCGGCGGCGGCCTGAGCTGGTCATATTCCGGGCTTATTGGCTACCTCGGCGAGCAGCAGCCGATCTACGGTCTGCAAGCGAGCAGGATCAGCACCGGCGAGGCAGCGGCCTCGGTAGAGGCGCTGGCGAAAACCTATCTGGCGGAGATCTATAACGTCCAGCCAGAAGGCCCTTATGCTCTCCTCGGCTGGTCTTTTGGCTGCCATCTGGCCCATGAGGTCGCCACGCTGCTACAAAAAGAGGGGCATGAAGTCAGCGCGCTGGTGCTGGTGGATGGCTATCCGCTCGGGGAGCGTTATCTTGAGACGATAATGAGCGATGAAGAGGGGCTGAAGGTGCTGTTCGAAGCGCTGGTGGGTGCCGTTCCTGATGACCAGGCGCTCTTCTCTGTTGAGGGGCTGCGGCGAGAGTTGCAGGCGATGGAACACCCTCTCGCAGACGTGGAGCCGGTGATTTTCGAGCGTATCTTTGCTGAGCTTCGCGATGCGCCGCTGCTGCTGGCCGCCACCACACCGGGATGCTATCGCGGTGATATGCTCTTCTTCAAAGCCACAAAGCGTGATGCCGGGGAAGAGGATTTCGATCCTCAGCTCTGGGCAAACTATGTTGATGGCAATATCATCGTCCACCCTGTGCCGGGCACCCATAACGGTATGTTCAGCCCGGAGGCGTTGAAAAGCATCGGCCCGGTGATTCAGCGCTGGCTTGAGAGCCACTGAGCGGATTGAATGTTATGTTGATAAAACCGCCGTAATGGCGGTTTTTTTTACCTGTTGAGAGTGAGCAACATGTTAACTCCATTGACCCATCACGCACGGCCGCCTTTTATCTCCCATCTTGAGATGGGCACGATAGCGGCCATTCCGGGGCTCGCCTACTGCCAGCTCTGTTTTGATCGCCACGCCTGGCAGGACGAGTTGTTTGACCACTACGCGATCCCGTTTCCCGTGCGCCTGCACGCGGCGGGCGTCAAGCGCCGGGCAGAGTACCTGGCGGCGCGCTACGGCGCAAAGCTGCTGCTTGCGCACCACGGCTGCGACGCCAGCGTTGGCTCGGCGGCGGATCGCTCCCCCATCTGGCCTGCGGGCTGGTGCGGTAGCCTTTCCCATACCCATGACCGGGCGATAGCCGTTATCGCGCCCAGCGGCGCAGGCCTGACACCGGGCGTGGATATTGAGATGCTGGCACCAGAGACCATGCGCGAAACCGCTGATATGTTCACCTCAGCGCAGGAGCAGGCGCTACTTGCGGGCTGCGCGCTGCCTTATGAGAGTGCGCTACTGATCGCTTTCTCCGCCAAAGAGAGCCTGTTCAAAGCCCTCTACCCCGAAGTGCGGCGCTTTTTTGACTTCGATGCCGCGCGGGTTTGTCAGCTTGATACCGCAACGCAGCGCATCACCCTTGAACTGACGCAACCTCTGACGGCAGAGAGAGCGCCGGGAAGCCAACTGACGGGTTACTACACCCTTGCAGAGGATCACCTCATCACACTTATTGCCTGAGGGATAAGCACTGCTTTGCCTCTGCTTCGTTGCTCAGCAGAGGCGGGCAACCACCGCTTATCACACGCCGCCTTGCCTCTCTTATCTCCTCTATTTTTAACTGCCGTTAATTCCCCGCAATTAAATATCAATTACCACAATAATATTCACCCACACCTTTAAATACTCAGCCTTTTATAACTCCCAATAAATAATAATATTTACAAACAGCCTGAACTCAGCATTCAAATTCTTAAAAACGCAAAAGCGAAATCATCTTCATTGCTTTAACAGAGAATCTTCTATAGAAAAAAAAGCCTCACCCCTATGAACAGGATAAAGAGATGAGCAACCCCTTCGACAATGAGAACCTTATATTCATCGTATTAGTGAATCAGGAGAACCAACACTCGTTATGGCCCGAGTTTATTCCGGTTCCGGATGGCTGGGAGCCGGTATATGGGCCAGCAAGCCGGGCTGAATGCCTGCACTACATTGAGGAGAACTGGCAGGATATCAAGCCGAAAAGCCTGCAAAACATTTAGTTGTATCCATCACTCTTTTCCTCTGCCGCTTTCTAATATTGAGGTTTTGCTTATGTCCGCGCTAATTGACATGGAGTACGTCGCTTTAACATCCGCACAAATGGGAATGTGGTTAGCGAATGAAGTCGCCCTGAATCCGGGGAATAATACAATCAGCGAATATTTAATTATTGATGGCGAAGTAAGCCCAATATTATTTAAAGCGGCAGTCAAAAAAATGATTGCTGAAGCCGAAACAATGCACGGCCGGTTTTTTCAAACAGACAACACGGTAAAGCAGCAGTTGCCCGCCATCGATAATTATGATGCTGCCTTTTACGATTTCAGTGCGCGCCCGGATGCCTGGGAAGCCGCACTGGCCTTTATGAGCGAGCAGACAAATCAACGCTTCTCCCTTACACAAGGGAACGCATTTATCTTTTGTCTCATTAAGCTCAGCCCGAAAAGATTCCTCTATTACCACTGCTGCCACCATATCCTGCTGGACGGTTTTGGCGCTTCGCTGATCCTTCGCCGCACGGTCGATATCTACAATGCACTGGTGATGGATAAACCTATCGCGCCGACGCCGTTCGGCAACTTTCGCGCCTTGATTGCCGAAGATACCGCCTACAGAAACTCAAACCGCTTTCTTCGCGATCGCGAATACTGGATGGCGCGCTTTCAGGATACGCCAGCGCCCGCAAGCCTGGCGGGCCGCAGCGCGCCGGATGCGCCGATCGTCCGCCAGCGCAACAGTATCGATTTAGCCCTGCATCAGGCCCTGCATCGCCATGCCGAAGCCGCAGGCTGCACGCTCCCGCAACTGCTTACGGCGTTAACCGCCATTTACCTCTACCGCATGACCGGTCAGCAGGAGGTGGTGATTGGGCTACCGATGGCGGCACGCGTCGGGCGAGTGCAGCGCACCACGCCTGCGATGATGTCCAACATCATGCCGATACGCCTGCCGCTTTCGCCCGCGCTGACCCTTGATGATGTGCTGGTGCTGGTCGCAAAAGAGATGATGTCCGCGTTACGTCACCAGCAGTATCCCCATGAAGCGTTAACCCGCGATCTTAAACTCGACCGCCCGCTCTACCACACCACCATCAACGTCGAGTTATTTGGCGACGATCTGGCTTTCAACGGCGCGAAAACTTTCCCGGTGAATACCAGCAACGGGCCGGTTGACGATCTGGCGATCTTCTTCTTTGGTTACGGCGACGAACACACGCTGGTCGTCGGCTTTGATGCTAATAGCGCCCTCTACAGCCCAGAGAGTTTATCCGCCCATCATCAGCGCATGCTGGCGCTGTTTAGCGCATTAATCGACCAGCCACACGCCGCGATTGGTGCCCCCTCGCTGCTGAGCGCAGAAGAGGAGCAGCTTTTTGCCCGCGCCAATGATACCTGCGCGCCCGTGCCGCCCCTCTCCTTTGCGGCGCTGTTTGAACGCCATGCCAGAAGCACCCCGCACGCGCCTGCGCTTAACGATCGGCACACCCAACTGAGCTACAGCCAGCTTAACCGCCAGGCGAACCGGCTTAGCCGCTATCTACAGGCGCAGGGTGTGCGCCCAGGCGACAGCGTCGCGCTGCTCCTGCCGCGCACGGTGGAGATGGTCATCGCCATGCTGGCAGTCGCCAAAGCACAGGCCATTTACCTGCCCCTTGATGCCGATCATCCGGCGGAGCGCCTGCAGCATATTCTCGCCACCGCCCAGCCGACGCTGATCCTCTCCTCGTCGCAAACGGCGGGGATCGTTACCGGTTATCGCCAGCAGCAGATCGACAGTGACGCGGCGGTGGCGGCCATTGCGGCACAGCACGACGATAACCTGACCACGCTGCCACAACCGCAGCAGCCAGCGTATGTGCTCTTTACCTCCGGCTCCACCGGCGCGCCGAAAGGGGTACTGGTCTCTCACGGCTCGTTAACCAACTTCCTCACCGCCATACAGCACACCGTGCAACTGACGGCGCAGCATCGGCTGTTAGCCGTGACCACCCTCAGTTTTGATATCGCCGCGCTGGAGCTTTTATTGCCGCTGATGACCGGCGCGTCGGTCACTATCGCCTCACGGGAGTGCGCGCGCGACCCGCGTCTGCTGGCGCAGGCGATCGCTGAACATCAGATCACCCATATGCAGGGTACGCCCGCGCTGTGGCATGGGTTAGTGGCCTATCAGCCCGATTCGCTGGCTGGCCTGACGGCAATGGTCGGCGGCGATGCGCTACCCCAAACGCTTGCGGAGCGCATGGTCGCCCTCTCTGAGCGCGTCATTCAACTCTATGGCCCCACCGAAACCACTATCTGGTCGACCTTAAGCGAGCTGAGCGCCGCGCACCCCTCGCCGTCGGTTATCGGTAGACCGCTCTTTAATACCCGCATCCATATCCTTGATGACGCCCTGAAACCAGTGCCGGTTGGGCAGCCTGGCGAACTCTATATCGCTGGTGACGGGCTGGCGCTCGGCTATCTCAACCGCGCAGATTTAACCAGCGAGCGCTTTGTTGCCAACCCCTTTGATGAGGAGGGTAAGCGTATGTATCGCACCGGCGATATGGCCTGCTGGAGTGAAGCGCAGACGATCGTTTTCCTTGGCCGGGTGGACAATCAGGTCAAGATCCGCGGCTATCGCATTGAACTCGGGGAGATTGAAAATGCGCTCAACGCCCTGCCCGACGTTAAACAGGCGCTGGTCGTCGCCCATGAGGAGAAAAAGAGCGGGCAGAAACGGCTGGTGGCGTACGTCGTGGCGCACGATGATGCAGCCTGTAGCCCGGATGCGCTGCGCGCGGCATCAGCGCAAAAACTGCCGGACTATATGGTGCCCGCGCGGGTGATGGTGCTGGCGCACTTCCCCCTGACGGCGAATGGCAAAATTGACCGCCGGGCGCTGCCGCAACCGACTTTTACCTCCCTCGCCCCGGTGCCGCCCGCTACTGCGCAGCAGCGGGAGCTGTGCCAGCTGTTTGCCGAGTGCCTGGCCATCGACCCGCCCGGTATTGATGACAACTTTTTTAGCCTCGGCGGGCACTCGCTGTTAGCCCTGCAATTACTCAGCCGCCTGCGCCAGAGTTTCGGCGTGGAGCTGTCGCTGAAAACCCTGTTTGATGCCCCGACCGTTGCCGAACTGAGTATGCAGATAGCGGCGGCGCACGGCCAGACCGCACGCCCTGCGCTGGTCGCACAACCGCGCCCGCCGCAGTTGCCGATGTCGTTTGCCCAGCAGCGCTTATGGTTGCAGCAGCAAATCGCCCCCAGCAGCGCCTACAATATGCCGCTGGCGCTGACGCTGAGCGGCCCGCTGGATGCGGCAGTGCTGGCGCAGGCGCTCTCTGACGTTATCGCCCGCCACGAGAGCCTGCGCACCCTGTTAACCCAGCAGGAAGAGATGCCCTGCCAGCAGATCATCCCTGTCCACGACGTCGATTTTGCGCTACCGACCCTCGCCATCGCGCCCGAGCATCTTGAAGCGCAGTTGGTAATGGAGTGCCAGCATCTCTTTGCGTTGGATAGTGAACTGCCGGTTAAAGCCTGGCTCTATCAACTGGCAGCAGAGCAACACGTTCTGCTGCTGCTCATTCACCATACCGCCGGGGATGGTGGCTCCCTGCTGCCACTGCTGGAGGATTTGCGTCTCTGCTGGCAGGCGCGTGCCGCAGGCCAACACCCGCAGTTGCCGCCGCTGACCGTCCAGTACGCCGATTACGCGCTCTGGCAGCGCGCGTTGCTGAGCGAAGCGCCGCGCCATAGCCAGCAGCTGAACTACTGGTTTCAACAGCTGGCGGATGTGCCGGAAGAGGTGACGCTACCCGCCGGCCGGCCTCGCCCCGCGCAGGCGGATTACCGTGGCGACCGCGTCGACTTCGCGCTCCCCGATGAGCTGTTATCGCGCCTGAAAAAACGGGGCGATGAGATGGGCGTGAGCCTGTTTATGCTTCTGCATGCGGCGCTGGCAACGCTGCTGCATCGCCTCGGCGCGGGTGATGACATCGTAATCGGTACGCCGCTTTACGCCCGCAGCGACGCCGCCCTGCTGCCGCTGATCGGCTATTTCGCCAATACGGCGGTGCTGCGAACGGATATGGGAGGCAACCCGACGCTAAGCGACATTGTCGTCCAGGCAAAATCGGCGGTGCTGGAAGCCAACCAGCATCAGGATCTCCCCTTTGAGCAGGTCGTCGAGGCGCTGGCACCCGGTCGCACCTTAGCCCGTCATCCGCTCTTTCAGGTGATGATGGTGGTCGATACACCGTGGCCACAGGCGGTCACCTTCCCGCAAGTGACGGTGGCACAACGCCAGCTCCCGACCACCACCGCCAAATTCGATCTGCTGTTTCATTTTGATGTTGATGACGCGCAGCAACGCCTGAGCGGGCATATTGAATATGCCACCGCCCTCTATGATGGCCGCACGGTTGCGGGCTTTGCCGAACAGTTAATCCGGGTTATCGAAACTATCGCGCAGCGTCCCGAAGCCCGCCTTGCGCAGATCCCGCTGTTAAGCGCCGCGCAGCGTGAAACCGTGCTAAAGCGCTGGAACGCAACGGATGTGACGTTGCCGCCGCTGTCGCTGGCCGGGCTGTTTGAAACGCAGGTGCAGCGCTCGCCCGATGCCATCGCGGTGAAAGAGGGTGAGAAAACGCTGAGCTATCGCCACCTCAATGAGGCAGCAAACCGGCTTGCGCACCGCCTGATGACGCAGACCGGGGGCGCACCGTTCTGCGCCGGATTACTGATGCAGCACTCGATGAACGAAGTTATTGCCGTGCTCGCCGTTATCAAGGCTGGCGGTGCTTACCTGCCGCTGCGCATCACCGATCCGCTGGAGCGCCAGCAGCTAATGGTAAACGAGGCAGGCGCCACGCTACTGCTGGCCGATGCCACCTTGCCGCTGCCTACGATCGACAATGTGGTGTTTATCAGTGAGGAACCTGCGGGCGACTGGCCGCTAAGCAATCCGCCGCTTCTCTCTGCGCCCGGCAGCCTGGCCTATATCATGTTCACCTCCGGTTCGACCGGTAAGCCGAAAGGGATTGCGGTCGAGCAGCAGAGCGTGGCGGCGCTGGCGCTGGATCGCCGCTGGCGGGCAGAGGATCATCAGCGGGTGCTGCTGCACTCTCCGTCGGCCTTTGATGCCTCAACTTATGAGCTGTGGGTGCCATTGCTGGGCGGCGGCACCGTTATCGTCGCGCCGCCGGGCGAGCTGGATATCGATACGCTGGCGCAGAGTATCGTCGATGAAAAGGTCACCGCGCTGTGGCTCACCGCCGGGCTATTTCACCTGATGGCAGAAGTGCATCCTGAGGCGCTGAAGGGCGTGCGTTTACTGATTGCGGGCGGGGATGTGCTCTCCATACACGCCATTCGCGAGGTGATGACGCATAATCCCGCGCTTGTGATGATGAACGGCTACGGGCCGACGGAAACCACCACCTTCGCCACCACATGGCCCATGGTGCAGATCCCGGAGGGCGTGACGGTGCCTGTCGGCACGCCGCTCGACAATACGCAGCTTTATGTCCTTGATGCTTACCTCAACCCGCTGCCGGTCGGCATGCCCGGTGAACTCTATATTGCCGGGATCGGGCTGGCGCGCGGATATCACCGCAACCCCTGCCTGACCGCGGCGCATTTTGTTGCGAACCCATTTTCAGTGCACGGCGAGCGCATGTATCGCTCCGGCGACCAGGTGCGCTGGCGCGAGGATGGCGTGCTGGAGTACCTGAACCGTGGCGATCAGCAGGTCAAAATTCGCGGCTTCCGCATTGAGCTGGCAGAAGTGGAAGCGGCCCTGCGAAAGCAAGCAGCGGTGGCTCAGGCGCTGGTGAGCGCTCGCGAGAACAATCAAGGGAACAGGCAGCTGATTGCGTGGGTGACGGCAAAACCTGGCGCAACCTGCGATGCCGATGCGCTGCGCCGGGCGCTGGGCGCCCAGTTGCCGGACTTTATGGTGCCGGCAATGATTGTTCCCCTTGAGCACTTCCCTCTGACCGCGAACGGCAAAGTCGATCAGCGCGCCCTGCCCGCACCGCAGGTTGCCAGCGTCGCGCACCGTACGCCGCGCAATGACCTTGAGCGCACCCTCTGTACGCTCTTCGCCGCGGTATTGGGCGTGCCGGAGGTTGGAATTGATGATGACTTCTTTGCCCTCGGCGGCCACTCGCTGATGGCCTCCCGCCTGGTGAGCAAAATCCGCCGGGTGCTCAATCTCAACCCGGCGATTCGCGACCTGTTTGAAGCCCCGACGGTCGCGCAGTTTGCCGGGCGGTTGCAGGCCAGCCAGACACCGCGCCCACGCCTGTGCCAGGGCGAGCGGCCACCGCTTCTGCCGCTCTCATCACCGCAGCGGCGTCTCTGGATGATCGACCGCATTGAGCAGGGTAAATACACCTACAATATGCCCGTCACGCTCACCTTACGGGGGGATATCGTCGTCTCCGCGCTGATGACGGCACTCGACGATATCGTGCTGCGCCATGAAAGCTTACGCACGCACTTTCATGAGCTTAACGATGGGACGGTTTGCCAGAGGATCACCCCGGCCTCGATAGCCTGTTGCCCGCTGACCCTGCTCACGGTTTCCGCCGACGACCTGCCCCACGCCGTGCAGACCGCCGCACAATACACCTTCGATCTGGCGCAGGAAGATCCCTGTCGCGCCTGGTTGTTTAAGGTGGATGATGACCACCATCTGTTACTCATTCTGATGCACCATATCGCCAGCGATGGCGGATCGATTGCCCCGCTGCTGCACGATCTGGCAGAGGCCTACAACGCCCGCGCGCAGAACCGGGTGCCCGCCTGGAGACCGCTTGCGGTGCAGTATGCCGACTACACACTGTGGCAGCAGGCGCTGCTCGGCGCGCCGGACGAGAACGACAGCCTCTTTAACCGCCAGCTGGCCTGGTGGCGCAATACGCTGCATGACCTGCCCGACGAGCTTCAGTTGCCCACTGACCGGCCGCGCCCGCTGCGCGCCAGCTATGTGGGTAAACAGTGCCACTTCGCCATTGATGCCCGCACAACCGCAGCATTAGGGGCGCTGGCACGGCAGCATAACGCCAGCCTGTTTATGCTGTTACAGGCGGCGCTGGCGGTGCTGCTTTGCCGCTGCGGTGCGGGCGAGGATATCCCGATCGGCACGGCGGTCGAGGGGCGTAGCGACGAGGCACTCGAACCGCTGGTCGGCTTTTTTATCAACACCCTGGTGATGCGGACCGATCTCAGCGGCAATCCCTCGTTTGTGACGCTGGTTGAGCGCGTTCGCGAGGGCGCGCTGGCGGCCTGGGAGCACCAGGATATCCCGTTCGAGAGCCTGGTCGAGGCGTTAAATCCCGCTCGCTCGCTAGCGCGCCATCCGCTCTTCCAGGTGATGCTGGTGCTGCAAAACGTCGCGCGCAGTGATGCCCTCTTCGATGAACTGGAAACCGTGGTCGAGATGCCGTCGTTGCCGGTGGCGAAATTCGATCTCACCTTTAACCTCGAAGAGACGCCGGAGGGGCTGCGCGGCATGGTGGAGTACGCCGTGGATCTGTTTGACGAGGCGACCGTCGGGCGCATGGCGGGCTACTTCACCCACCTGCTGGCGGGCATCGCCACCGATGCCTCGCGTAACGTGAGCGAACTGCCCATTTTCAGCGACGCTGAGCGGCACGAAATCATGCAGACGTGGAACAACAGCGCGCGCGAGGTTCCCGCCGCGACCTTTGCCGAACAGTTTGAAGCCATCGTGCGCGCCACGCCGCAGGCAATAGCCCTGATTGGCGATGAGGAGACCTTGACCTACGCGCAGCTGGATCAGCGGGCAAACCGCCTGGCAAACCTGATGCTGGCGCGGGGCATCGGCGCCGAGCAGATTGTCGCCATCGCGCTGCCGCGATCCGTTGCCCTTATCGTGTCCATCATTGCCACCATGAAAACGGGCGCCGCCTATTTGCCTCTCGACCCTGACTACCCACCCGAGCGGGTGGCGTATATGTTAAGCCACGCGCAGCCAGGGCTGGTGATAAGCCAGGCGGCATTCGCCGACCGGCTGGCACCGGAGTATGCCGCGCTGCGCCTTGACCACCCGGCCCTGCGCGGGCTGCTTGCCGACCACTGTGCCGAAGCGATTACGCTGCCGCGCAGGCTGCAGTGCGATAACGCCGCCTACCTTATCTACACCTCTGGCTCGACCGGCGCGCCAAAAGGGGTCGTCGTCACCCATCGGGGGATTGGTCATCTGGTCGCCAGCATGGTTGAGCGCCTGCACGTCACGCCGCAAAGCCGCGTGTTGCAGTTCGCCTCGCCAAGCTTCGACGCCTCATTCTGGGATATCAGCATGGCGCTGCTGAGCGGCGCGGCGCTGGTCGTGGCGGCAAAAGAGGCGCTAACCCCTGGCAAACCGCTTTATACCCTGATGCACGATCGCGCGGTTACCCATGCCACGCTGCCACCGGTTGGGCTGGCGGTTATGCCGCGCGAACCGCTGCCCGCCCTGGCAACGCTTATTGTCGCTGGCGAGGCCTGCCCGCCGGAACTGATCGCCTTCTGGGGCACCGGGCGGCGAATGATTAATGCCTATGGCCCGAGCGAATCGACCGTCTGCGCCACCATCAGCCAGCCGTTGCAGGCCGACCGCCTGCCGCCGATTGGCAGGCCGATTTTCAACATGCAGGCTTATGTGCTGGACGCGCATCTGCAACCCGTTCCGCCGGGGGTAAAAGGCGAGCTTTATATTGCCGGTGAAAGCCTGGCGCGCGGCTACCTGAAACGGCCTGATTTAACGGCAGAACGCTTCGTCGCCAACCCCTTTGGCGCACCAGGCAGCCGGATGTACCGCACCGGCGATATGGCAAGCTGGAGCCGTGAGGGCGAGCTGATGTTCGCCGGGCGCGTCGATCACCAGGTCAAAATCCGCGGTTTTCGTATTGAGCTGGGCGAGATTGAATCCCAGCTGCGAAAACATCCGCAGATCACGCAGGCGACGGTGATTGTCCGCGAGGATAAGCCCGGACTGCGCCAGCTGGTGGCTTACGCCGTTGCCCGCGATGAGCAGGCGCAGGGCGGGGAGATCCGCGACTTTTTACGCGACTTTCTGCCGGACTATATGGTGCCGGTTGCCGTGGTCCTGCTACCGGCGATACCGGTCACGCCAAACGGCAAAGTCGACCGCCGCGCGCTGCCTGCGCCGCAGTTTACCCGCACCCAGCACACCCCACCGCGTAACGCGCAGGAGCAGCTGCTCAGCACCCTGTTCGCCGAGTTGCTCAACCTGGCGGAGGTCGACCGCACGACAAGCTTCTTCGAGCTGGGCGGCGACAGCATCACGGCGATACAGCTGGTCGCGCGCGCCCGTCAGGCGGGCTGGCTATTCACCCCGCGCGATGTGTTTGAGCATAAATCGGTCGCCGGGCTGGCTGGCATCATGACCGCCGTTGCAGAGCAGGATACCGCCCCGCAGGTTGCTGCCGTCGGCGACCTGCCCGCGACCCCGATCATCCACTGGTTGATGGAGAACCCCGGCGATATCAACGCGTTCTGCCAGGCAACGCTGCTGCACACGCCCGCAGAACTGGATGCGCAAACCCTGCGCGAGCTGCTCGCCGAGCTGCTCAGGCACCACGATGCGCTGCGCTTAACTGCCCGCCGCGAGGCCAACGGCGAGATCCATCTCGCTGTGCCGACTGCCATCGACGAGAGTGAGATGCTGGAGATTATCGACGCCCAGCCGCTCTCGCCTGAGCAGCGGCAGCAGCAGATAGAAGAGGCGTGTCGCCGGGCAAAACAGCGGCTCGACCCGGCACGCGGCAAGATGGTGCAGGCCGTCTGGTTCCGCGCCGCCTGCGGCGAACCGGGCCAGCTGATGCTGGTGTTGCACCACCTGGTGGTGGACGGCGTCTCCTGGCGGATACTCGCCGCCGACCTGCTTGCCCTCTGGCGCGCCCGCGCTACGGGGAGAAACGCGCAGCTGACCGACGCAGGCACCTCCTTTCGCGCCTGGGCGCTGCGCCTTGAGCAGGAAGCGCAACGCCGGGGTGATGAGCTGGCGCACTGGCAGAGCGTGCTCAACCAACCGGATAGGCTGTTAACCACACGACCTCTTGCAGGCACGTGCGACACCCTCGCCACCAGCGCCTCTTTGCAGATGGAGCTTGGCAGCGAGTTCACCCAGCCTCTGCTGGCCACCCTGCCCGCGCGCTTTCACGCCGGTATCAACGATGTGCTGCTCTGCGCCCTGGCGCTGGCCATCACGGCATGGCGCGAGGATGGGCAAACAGATGTGCTGCTGGATGTCGAAGGGCACGGGCGCGAAGAGCTGGCGGGAACCGCGCTGTCGAACACCGTTGGCTGGTTTACCACGCTCTACCCGGTGCGTCTTGCTCCGGGTCGCGCACAGTTAACCCATCCCCACTCGCTCGGTAGCGCGCTGAAGAGCGTCAAAGAGCAGTTGCGCCAGGTGCCGGGCAACGGGCTGGGTTACGGCCTGCTGCGCTATCTCAATACGCAAACGCGCCCGCAGCTTGCCGCGCTGCCACAGCCGCAAATCGGCTTTAACTATCTGGGCCGCCTCAGCGTTGAAGAGGCGCGGGACTGGCAGCTTGCGGCTGAGGCCCGCCTGCTTGATACCCGCGCGCACGACAGCTTCGCGCTGCCGCATGCCCTCTCGCTCAATGCCGTGGTGGAAGCACGTGCAAGCGGCCCGGTGCTGGTGGCGAACTGGAGTTGGGCGACTGAGCTTTACGCTGAAGATCGCGTCAGCCGCCTGGCTACGGGGTGGTTTAGCTGGCTGAAAGCGCTGTCGCAGCTTACGCAGGTCGACGATATCGGCGGTTTCACCCCTTCAGATGTGCCCCTGGTGGCGCTGCAACAAGCGGGGCTGTCAAAACTTCAGGCAAAATGGACGAAGAAAAAATGAGTATGGATATTAAAGAGATACTGCCGTTATCCCCGTTACAGAAAGGTCTGCTGTTCCATATGCTGCTTGATACGCGCGGCAGCGATGCCTATCAGGTACAACAGGTTTATCAGCTTGAGGGGAGCTGGATGTCGCGAGGCTCAGGCAGGCCGTCGGGCAACTGCTGGCGCGCCATCCCCATCTCTGCGCCGGGTTTGAGTATGAAGAGGTCGACACGCCGGTTCAGCTGATCCTCTCTGGCCTGCCGCTCCCCTGGCAGGAGATCGATCTAAGTATCCTGTCAACGTTAGCGCAGGCGTCGGCTTTTCACGCGCTGCTGGAAACGGACTACAACACCCGCTTCGCCGCCGACACCCCGCCTCTGCTGCGCTTTACTGTCGTGAAGTGTTCGCCGACGCAACATAAGCTGATCTTCACCAATCACCACCTGTTGCTGGATGGCTGGTCGATTCCGGTTCTGCTCGATGAGCTGTTTCGCTTATACCTCGCGGAGCCGTTGCCGCCAGCCGTGCCCTACCGCGACTATTTGTATTGGCTTGCCGAGCGTGACACCGACAAGATGCGCGAGGCCTGGCGCGAGGCGTTACGCGGCCTGCAAGGCCCTACCCATCTCGCCAAAGGGCGTACCACCGACAATTTGCAGCCGCACCTGCTCCACAGAACGGTGGATGCCGACCGTACCCGGCAGCTTAACCGCTGCGCCCGCGAGCTTGGCGTAACGGTCAATACGCTGTTGCAGTGCGCCTGGGGCATGCTGCTTGGCGCGCTTACCGGGCGCTGCGACGTGGTTTTCGGCATTACGGTTTCCGGCAGACCGGCGGAGCTTAGCGGTATCGAAAGGATGGTCGGGTTACTGATCAACACGCTGCCGCTTCGCCTCAGTTGGCGCATGGAGGAGAGTTTTGCCACGCTGCTGCAACGGCTACAGGCGGAGCAGACGCGCCTGCTCGACAGCCAGTATCTCGATCTCACCACCATCCAGGCTGACGCCGGCGGCGAGGCGCTGTTTGATACGCTGATGGTGTTTGAGAACTACCCGCATAGCGCAAGCGCCGAAATGAGCGAAAAATTAACGGCTTCGCTCGCCTCGCACCGCGGCGGCGATGCCTCCCACTACCCGCTGGGGCTTATCGCTGTTCCCGGCGAATCGCTCGCGCTGCGCTTTAGCGCGCTGGCCGATATCTTCCCCGATGAGGAGGTTGAGCGGCTGGCGGATCGCTTCCTGCATCTGCTTTACACCATGATTGACCGCCCCGACAGCCGTATCGGCCACGCTTCGCTGTTACTGCCGCAAGAGGCGCAGGCGCTGCTTCCCACACCGTCATCGTTCGATAAGAGGACGCAAACCACGCTGCACGAGGTGTTTGAACAGTGCGCCGCGCACTACCCGGATGCCACTGCCCTCTCGCTTGGCGATAAGACGCTTTGCTACGCCGAGCTTAACCAGCGGGCGAACCAACTTGCCCGTCATCTGGTGAGCTGCGGCATCGGCAGCGAAGAGATTGTGGCGCTGGCGCTGCCGCGCACGCTTGAGGCGCTGGTGGCTATTCTTGCGGTGCTGAAAGCGGGCGCGGCCTGGCTGCCGCTGGATGTGCATAACCCGCCGGAGCGGCTGGCCTACATTCTCTCCGACGCCAGACCGGCGCTAATCGTGTCACTCCAGGCGCACGCGGGGATGTTTGATGAATCGCAGCTGCTGCTCCTTGATAGCGCTGAAAGCCAGCAACGGCTGGCGCAGCAGAGCGGCGCGGATCTCCAGCAAAGCGAGCGGCTGCGCCCGGTGCATGCGCACAACCTCGCCTATATCATTTACACCTCTGGCTCCACCGGCAATCCAAAGGGGGTGATGATCCCGCACAGCAATGTGCTGCGTCTTTTCGCCGCGACAGAGGCGTGGTTCAACTTCTCGCGCCACGATATCTGGACGCTGTTTCACTCCTGCTCGTTTGATTTCTCGGTCTGGGAAATATGGGGCGCGTTGCTCTATGGCGGCGAGCTGGTGGTAGTGCCCTTTATGGTCAGCCGCGATGCGCAGGCCTTTTTGCGGCTGTTAAGCGAGAAAAAAGTGACCATCCTTAACCAGACGCCGTCCGCTTTTTATCAGCTGATTGAAGCCGAGCGCGACCTTGAGCATGACGAACTGCCGCTGGCGCTGCGCAAGGTGATATTTGGTGGCGAAGCGCTGGATCTCAGCCAACTCGAGCGCTGGTATCAACGCCACCCGGATACGGCTCCCGAACTTATCAATATGTACGGCATCACGGAGACCACCGTGCATGTGAGCTATCAGCCGTTAACCGCGGCGCGGGCGCGCGAGGCGACAGGCAGCCTTATCGGCGTGGCGATCTCCGATCTGCATATCCATCTGCTGGATGATGCGCTGCGTCCGGTGCCGCCGGGCGTTGAGGGCGAAATGTATATCAGCGGTGCCGGGCTGGCGCGCGGCTATCTAAACCGGGTCGAACTCTCCAGCCAACGCTTTGTTGCCGATCCCTGGGGTGCGCCTGGCTCGCGCATGTATCGCTCCGGCGATATCGCCGTCAGGAGCCCAGAGGGAGACCTGCACTACCTGGGGCGCGCGGATCAGCAGGTGAAACTGCGCGGTTTTCGTATTGAACTGGGCGAAATTGCCGCCATCCTGCAAAGCGCCCCGCAGGTTACCCATGCAGAAGTGGTGCTGCTTGATGCCGACACTCAGCCGCAGCTGGTGGCCTACGTCACCGCCGACACGCATGCGCCGCTCGATATTGCCGCGCTGCGCAGCCTGGCGGCAGCAAAACTGCCGGGCTACATGGTGCCGAGCGCGATTATGCAGATTGAACAGTTTCCGCTGACCCTCAACGGCAAGCTGGATAAACGCGCCCTGCCGCGCCCCGATCTGAGTGCAGGAAGCGCACGACGCGCACCGCGCAGCGTGCAGGAGGAGATTCTGCTGGGGCTGTTTGCCGAGGTGTTGCAGTCAGACGCTCCCGGTATTGATGACGACTTCTTTGCCCTCGGCGGTCATTCGCTGCTGGCGATGCGTCTGGTGAGCCGTATCACCCGCGTGCTGGAGGTCGAAGTGCCGATCCGCACGCTGTTTGACTATCCAACGGTCGCGCAGCTTGCCGGGCAACTGACAAAACAGGGAAGCCAGCTTGCTGGGCCCCTCTGCCTACAGCCGCGCAGCGAGCGGCTGCCGCTCTCTTTTGCCCAGCAGCGGATGTGGCTTTTGAAAAACCTCGATAACAACCATGCAGCCTACAATATGCCGCTCGCCATCCGCTTACAGGGGGAGCTGAACGACGCCGCACTGCGTGAAGCCGTGCGGGATGTGGTTGAACGCCATGAGATCCTGCGCACGCGCTACCCGCTCCACCAGGGGCAGCCCTGGCAGGAGATCCTCGCCCCCGATGCGTTTGAAGTGACGTTTGAGGTGAGCGATATCGCGGCTTCGTCGCTTACCGATGCCCTTAATCACGCCGCAGCCTACCCGTTTGAGCTGGCAGAAGAGATCCCGCTGCGCGCCAGCCTGTTCCATCTTTCGCAAACCCGGCAGCATGTGCTGCTGCTGGTTATCCACCATATCGCCTGCGATGGTGGCTCGCTGGCACCACTGTTTCGCGATCTCGCCTGCGCCTATACCGCGCGCTGCGCCATGCAAGCCCCGCAGTGGGCGCCGCTGCCGGTGCAGTACGCCGATTACGCCCTCTGGCAGCGCGAGAGGTTGGGCGACATTGAGAGCCTGAGCGAGACTGCCACAGAGCAGGTCGCCTTCTGGCGTGAAGCCCTTTCCGGCGTACCGGAAGCGATGACGTTGCCCGTCGATCGTCACCCGACGACCGAGATGAGTTACGTTGGCGGGCAGGTCAGGCTGCGCATTGATGAGAAGCTTTATCAGCAAATTACACAGTTGGCGCGCCATGAGGGGGCGACGCCCTTTATGGTGCTGCAAACCGCCGCCGCGATCCTCTTTGGCCGCATGGGGGCCGGGGAGGATATTACGCTCGGCACCGCCGTCGCCGGGCGATCAGATGAGGCGATGCGCGATCTGGTCGGCTTCTTCGTCAATACCCTGGTACTTCGCGTTGATCTGGCGGCGAAACCCACGGTGGCTAAGGCGCTGGCCCAGGTGCGCGAGTTTATGCTCTCCGCCTGGGTTAACCAGGAGGTTCCCTTCGACTGGGTGGTGAAAAGCCTTAACCCCGAGCGCGTCTCTGGCAGGCATCCGCTCTTCCAGGTGATGATGGTGCTGCAAAATAACGACGCCACGCCCCCGGAGTTCGCGGATCTGACGCTTTTGCCGCAGCCTGTCGGACTGGTGACCACCAAATTTGATTTGACCTTCAACGTTGAGCAGGTTTACGGCGAGCGCGGCGACGTCAGCGCGCTGGAGGTGCAAATTGACTACCCGGTCGATCGCTTTGATGGGCAGACCATCACTGCGCTGGCGGACTACTTCATACACCTGTTGCAGGCCATGGTGAAGGAGCCGGAGAGTGCGGTGATGACGCTGCCGCTGCTCACTGACCGGCAGCGTAACGAGATGCTCGAAGTATGGAATGAGACCCGTTGTGACGTGCCGCCCGCCACCCTGGCCGCGCAGTTTGCCCGCCAGGTCGCCGCCACACCGCAGCGTATCGCCGTCAGCTGCGGGCAGGAGCAGCTGAGCTACCAGCAACTGGATGCCTGCGCCAATGCCCTCGCGCAGCACCTGCAACAGCAGGGCGTAAACAGCGAGCAGGGCGTGGCGGTGCTGATGACACGCTCACTTTCGCTGGTGATTGCCCTTCTCGCGGTGGTGAAAGCGGGCGGTTTCTATGTGCCGCTGCGGGCGAGCGATCCCGCAGAGCGCTGGCAACATTGTATTGATGAGCTGGATCTGCGCATCGTGCTGCTGGATGAGATCCACCGCCAGGCGGCGCTGCCACCGGGCATTGCGCGGCTTATCGTCGATGAGGCGGCAACCCGCGCCACGGCGGCGGGCGTTGCAACAACAGTAATGCCGCACCATCTGGCTTATGTGATGTTCACCTCCGGCTCGACAGGCAAACCGAAGGGCATTGCCACCACTCAGGATAACGTGCTGGCGTTGGCACGCGATCGCCGCTGGCGAGCGGAGGCCTGCCAGCGCATTCTGCTGCACTCGGCCTATGCGTTTGACGCCTCCACCTGGGAGCTGTGGGGAACGCTGCTTAATGGTCACCATGCTGTGATCGTCCCCGGTGAGACGCTGGATCTGCCCCTGCTTGCCGACACGCTTGTGGCGGGTGAGGTCACGACCGCCTTTTTAACCTCCGGGCTGTTCCGCCTGATCGCCGAGGAGGCGAGCGACTGCCTTGCAGGCTTACGCCGGGTTTATACCGGCGGGGAGAAGATCTCCGCCAGCGCGGTTCAGGCGGTGCGCGAGCGCTGGCCGCATCTCGAACTACTGAATATTTATGGCCCGACGGAGATCACCACCTATGCGACGGACTACCCCATCACTCAGGCCGATGCGCCCTACCTTGACGTGCCGATTGGCAGAGCGTTCGATAACACCCGCCTCTACGTGCTTGATAGCCATCTGCAGCCGGTGCCACCGGGCGTGGCGGCAGAGCTCTATATCGCCGGACGCGGGGTGGCACGCGGCTATATCAACCACCCAACGCTGAGCGCGGCACACTTTGTCGCCGATCCCTTTGGCCCGGCGGGAAGCCGGATGTACCACACCGGCGATATCGTCAAATGGCGGCGCGATGGCGCGCTCTGTTTTGTCAGCCGCCGCGATCAGCAGGTGAAGATTCGCGGTTTCCGCATTGAACCCGGTGAAGTGGAGATGGTGCTGAAACAGCACGCTGCGGTTCAGCAGGCGGCGGTGGTGGCCCTTGAGGATCGCAGCGGCAATAAGCAGCTTGTCGCCTATGTGGTGCCCTCTGTGCCGGAGACCGATCTCAGCGCAGCGCTGCAACAGTTTGCGCGCGAGTGCCTGCCGGACTTTATGGTGCCCGCGGCGATTGTGCTGCTGGCGGCGCTGCCGCTTAACGCCAACGGTAAGCTGGCACTTGCAGATTTACCGAAGCCCGATTTCCATACCGGGCCAGGGCGCGCGCCGCAAAACGAGCGGGAAAGCTGGCTGGCTGCGCGGTTTTGCGAACTGCTCAATGTGGAAACCATCACCGTCGACAGCAGCTTTTTTGCCCTTGGCGGCCACTCATTACTGGCGGCCCGGCTGATTAACGCTATCGACAAAACGTGGCAGGTGAAACTGACGCTGCGCGATCTGTTTGAGTACCCGACGGTGGCGCTGCTGGCGCAGCGGCTTCAGAGCAACCACCGCAGCAACGTGCTGGATGTGATGCTGCCTCTGCAACCGCACGGGGAGAAAACGCCCCTCTTCTGCCTGCCGCCCGGCGGCGGGTTGAGCTGGTCCTACGCCGGGCTTATTCCCTGGCTTGGCGACGCGCAACCGCTGTTTGGCCTGCAATCGCACCGGCTGAGCAGCGGGGTGTCGTTACCCTCGGTTAACGCGCTGGCAAAAAGTTACCTCGCGGAGATAGTGAAGGTGCAGCCACACGGCCCCTATGCCCTGCTCGGCTGGTCGTTTGGCTGCCATCTGGCCCATGAAATCGCCACCCTGTTGCAGCAGGCCGGGCAGGCTGTCAGCACGTTAATCCTGCTCGATGGCTACCCGCTGGGCGAGCGCTACCGCGACAAGGAGCGGCAAGACAGCGAGAGCCTCTCGGCGCTGTTTGAAGCCTTAACCGGCAGCGTGCCCGCAGAGAGTGAGCTTACCGTCGAGGCGCTGCGCCGCCGTTTAGTGGCGCAGGAGCATCCGCTGGCGGTAATGGAGCCGGTGGTATTTGAGCGTATCCTTGCGGAGTTTCGCGAGGCGCCGCGCCTGCTGGCAGCCTTCACGCCGTCGCGCTTTCAGGGGGATATCCTCTTCCTGCGCGCGGCAACGCGGCGCGACGGCGAAGAGGGTTTCGATGCGCAGCTGTGGGCACCCTTTGTCGAGGGGAGAATCGCTATCCACACCCTGCCCTGCACTCATGACGGTATGTTCAGCCCGCAGGCGTTGCAGCAGGCCGGGCCGCTGATCCGCGACTGGATAGCCAAAGAGAAGTAATTTCCGTGGAGTAAAAAAACCGCCTGCAGGGCGGTTTTTTTTATCTCTGCGTCAGAAGCGGCTCTTTTTAAGGCCGAGCGAAAAGAGCGTTAACTTGATGGCCGGCACGCTGAGGATAAAGAGCGCCAGCAGAAGCAGAATCTGGCATGCATCCAGCGCCAGCAGCCAGCCGCATGCCAGCGCCACACCGAGGCCGGAGTCCGCCTGATCGAGAAAGAGAAACAGCCACCGGCCGCGCGCGGGCAGCGTGCCCGGCGCAATCCCCAGCGCCCGTTTCAGCGCCGAGTTCGGCAGCTCGCCAAGCATATAGCCCAGCCCCGTCGATGCGCCCAGCAGCCACGGGTTCTCCATCTCATTTGCCAGGCAGAGGGGTGCCACCAGCATGCTGATAAACGGCACAATCACCATCCCTCGCCAGGTTTTGTTGCCGCCAAACAGACGTGCATTGAGCGGCACCGCAAGCCTGGGCAGCGCATTGCAGGTCACCACCGCCATATGCACGCAGCCAGCAATAAACACCGGCAGCAGCAGCTGCCAGAGCGCCCACAGGGTGGGATTATCCATGCACGCCTCCGAAATGCAGCAAGCCAAACAGCGCCGCGCCGCTAAGGCAGAGCGTAACCAGCGTCATCAGTGAGGAGAACTTCGGGAAGGGGCGGTTGAGAAGCATCGCCAGGCTGAAGAGCGTTAATGCCACGCTCAGCAGCCGGGCGCAGATCAGCGGCGGTAAAACGAGGGCCAGCAGCGCCCAGCCGCTAAGGATAAAGAGGCTCCAGAAGACCGGCATGCCCAGATACGCCAGCGCGGCATTGTGGGTGATATTGCCGCTTTCGTTAAATCGGGAGAGACGAAGCGCGCCGCACACCACCATCAGGGCGAGAAAAAAGGCGCTGCCGCCGCGATAGCCGCTGAGGTAAAAAATCAGCGCGGGTGCCACCAGGTAGAGCAGCAGATCGCAAAAGCCGTCAAGGTAGCGGCCAAAGGGGCGTTCACAGCCGAGCCAGCGGGCCAGTTTGCCATCCAGCGCATCGGCCAGCATCGCAAGGTAAAGCAGGCTGAGACTGAGCCAGAGAGCGCCGGACAAGGCGGCACCGATCCCGCCAAGGGCGATAACCATGCCCGTCAGCGTCAGGCAATCTGGCAGCGACAGACGGCAGATAAAGGGATAGTTCATCCTTGCACCTCCGGCAAAAACGCTTTTAGCTTTCGCCGTGCTATCAGGCAACGCAGCCGCGCGCGGTCGATACGGCTGTGATGGCGGGCATCGACGGGTAGCTTCGCGCAGAGCCAGAAGCGGACCGTCTCGTCGGGAAAGAGGGTTGCCAGCAATGGCGCAGCGGTGCGGCATTGCGCCGCCTGTTGCAGCACCACGCAAATCTCCCCCTGCGGCCCCTGCACCACCGCGCTGTCGGCGATCCCCGGCAGCCCATTAAGCTGCTTTTCCACCGGATAGGGCGAGAGCGTTAAGCCCGACGGCGTGCGCAGTTGGTCGGCGATCCTGCCCGTCAACCAGAGGCGCTGCTGCGCGTCGAGAAAGCCGCTGTCTCCGGTGCGGTGCCAGACGCGCCCCTCGGGATCGCGGATTTTCGTGCGCTGCTCCGCCTGCGGGTTATCGAGATAGCGGATCAGCACCTGCGGCCCGCAGACCAGAATCTCCCCCTCCTCCCCCACGGGCTGAGGAACCCGCTCGCGCGCAATCAGGATCGCGGTTTGCGGCCCCGGTCGCCCGACAAGGTAGCCAGGCTGCCGATCCCAGGCGTCAAGAAGCTCGTCGACGCTAACATTGCTGATGGGATCGGCTTCCGACGCGCCATAGTTAACCGCGCAGGCGGCTTTGGGGAAATAGCTGCGGGCAGCCAGTAACAGCGCCCGCGTTACCGGCGCGCCGCCAATAATCACCTCTCTTACCGACGCAAAGGTACACGGCTGAACTTCGGCATAGGCGACAAGCTCTCTTAGCCAGGCGGGCGAGACGCTCAGGCGCGTGATCTGTTGGGCATTAATCGCGTCGGCAATCATCTGCACCGGCAGGCGGCCCTGCTCATCAAAACCGGGCAGCAGAGAGCAGCAGCCCGCGTGAAAATGGCTGAACAGCGTCAGGATCGGAAAAGAGGTCACATCCCGCTGCTGGCGGTGTGGAAAGAAGTGGCTCATCGCCTGACACTGCGCCCGCAGCGAGTGGTGGGAGCGCACCACGCCTTTTGGCGTGCCCGTCGATCCGCTGGTAAAGGTCAGCAGCGCGGTCGCCTCGTCATCAAGGGCCTCTACGCGAAAAGCGGTGTTAACGCCCTCCGGCTCTACCTGCACTAAAGGGGCGGTAAAGATCCGCGGCGTATCGATCGTAAAGCGGCGAATCATCCACAGCTCCGGCAGCAGACACCACCCTTTTCCGGCGCTCTGCGCCACGATCATGGCGCTCAGACGCGCCTGCTTCAGACAGCTGCGCAGCTGTTGGCGCGCCATCTCTTTTTGCACCAGCACCGGAATCAGCCCGGCTCCCAGCATCGCGTAGAGCAGCAGGTAAAACTCGATGCCCGGGCGCATCAGCAGCAGCACGCGCTGGCCCGTATGCAGCCCGCTGCGCTCCAGCCTGCGTTGATACACCGCCGCACGGGAGAGAAGCTCGGCATAGGTGACAGTTTCAGGCCCGGCACAGAGCGCGGGCAGCGAAGGGGGCTGTTGCAGCAAAAAGTCACAGAAGTTCATGGCGCACATCCCTGTAGTAGAGTCCATAGTGGTGAAAAACCTTGTTCGGGCTGCAACAGGCGCGCAGCGCGGTGGCGGTTGTCGGCCCTTTCCAGTTAAGCAGTGCCGCACCGAGGCGCGGCCACTGGGCATCGAAGCTGAAGAGAAAGCGGCGCACCAGCGTGGCGTACAGCAGAGAGCGGCGGTAGCGCGGCACAATCATGATGGTTTTGAAGATCCCCGCCCGCTGGCGCTTATCCGCCAGCGTAAACAGCAGCCCGGCGACATCGCCCTGCGGGCCAAAGGCGAGACAGGAGCCGGACGCCTGGCAATAGGGTTGCAGCGTATCGGCGTTAAAGTGCCAGTCGAAGAGCGCCTCGCTGCTGATGCTCCAGCCGATATTGTTAGCAAAGTGCCGGGTGATGAGCGCATACAGCGCCTGCCGGTGCGCCTGCCACAGCGCGGGCGTCAGCGGCTGGAGGGAAAAGTCAGCGGTGCGCCAGCGCCCGATATCCTCTGCGGGAAGGGATAGCTGGCGCACCACGTCCGCATCTTCAAACAGCGAGAAGTAGCGCGCCAGCGGCTGAAACCCCATCTGCCCCAGCAGGTGTTGATACCAGGGTGGGTTATAGGGCTCACCGGCAAACGGCGCGCAGGTCGGCGTATCCAGCCGCAGGCGAAATTTCCCTAACGTGCTGAAATTAATCGGGCCGATAAGCCGTGAGGCCCCCTGCGCTTTTGCCCAGCGCATCAGGGCGCGAAACAGGCGATGGTTGGGAATGCGGTTATTGATGGTCTCCCAGAAACCGAAGTTGACCACCGTTTCCCCGGCGGCGTTGAGGGTGGCGAAGCCCGTTAAGCGCGCGCAGTCGCGAATGTAGCCGGTCCAGACACGGCCCTGCTGCATAAAGGGGTTGGCGGCGCTGAACTGACGCGCCATCTCAGCCTCATCTTCGCCCGGCCAGTAAGGATCATGGGCATAGATGTGGGGTGCAATCGCCAGAAAGCCCTTATCCAGCGTATCGCCTGCCTGCCACTCCTGTTCAATCAACGGTCGGTTCATTTTCTCCTCTCCCTCTCTCTGTGCCGCGCGTAATCTGCCCGCTCGCGCCATCCATGCGGATCACCTCGCCCTGCTGAAGCTGGCGGGTCACGCCGGGTACGCCAACAATCGCCGGAATGCCCATCTCGCGGGCGACGATGGCGGAGTGCGATAGCGTCGATCCGCGCTCGACAATCAATCCGCTAAGACCCGGAAAGAGCGGTGCCCAGCCCGGATCGGTGCGCACGGTGCAGAGGATGGTGCCGTCCAGCCTGGCTGCCTCCTCCGGCGAGAGCACCAGGCTCACCGGCGCTTCCACCATGCCGGGGTAGCAGCCGGTGCCTTGCAGCTGCGTAATCTCTGCCGTCGGCTGCGGTGCGGCGTGTAAGGTTTGCTGCTGGTACAGCGTCTGGGTAAGAGAGAGGCGGTTAGCCGGCTCCTCCTCCTGCTGATAGCCCGCATATTCGGCGCGGCGCTGGGCGATAAGAGTGGTTAAGCCCGTTTGCACCGCCGTTCCCTCAAGCCCCTGGTAAATCTCCTCCCGTGTCAGCCAGAAGATATCCCGATCGCTCTCCAGCACACCTTCAAGTGCCAACTGGTGCCCCAGTTGAAGATAGATATCGCGGTAGAGGGCAAACATTTTTGTGCGGGTGAAGCGCATCGTTTCGCGGTGGTGGATCGCATGCCTCAGCCTGCTGAGATCGCGCTTGAAGCGCGCCAGCGCGCGTTTGCCACGCGTCTGCTGCAAACGGGAAAAGACTCTCTCTTCCGCTGCGGCCCGCAGCGTGCCCGTCGGCTTTGCGTGCACGGTTTCGCTGTTGAGGTAGTTACGCAGTACGTCAAACAGAAAACGGGGATCCTGGCGTAGCGTGATAGTTTCCAGCTTGAGTTCGCCAATGGTGCGATCGCCGTAGCGTTCGATGTAGTCGAGACACTGCTGGTAAAAGTGCTGGTCCAGCGCTTTCAGGCGAATAAGCAGATGGGCGCTGGCATCGCTCTGAATCAGCGCCGCCAGCTGCGGGCGTTGGCGGGCATACTGGCTCAGCGCCAGCAGGTGCCGGGTCGGCTCCGTGCTGATAAGTTGCCCCTCGTCCGCCAGCAGATCGCCACTCATCTGCTGATGTTCATCGGGCCAGAGTTCGCGCAGCAGCGCCTGCACGTTGCCGTTGTAACGGGCCACATAAAAGTCATTCACAATTGGCGCAGTCCAGCGCGCCAGCAGGTGTTGATCAAGGTATTTAAGCCGGGCGATAAGCTCCGCCGGGGAGAGGGTGTGGAGAGCGTCGCGATCGATATAACTCTGCGCAAGGGTGTAGTTATGCAAAAAGTCACGGATGCGCGGTTCAAGGGTGAAGAGCGCCCAGCCAACCCGTGCCCCCATCTTTAGCATTGCTGGCAGCGCGGCGACCTTTTCACAGGTGGAGAGCTGCTTATCCCTGATGGTGTCGACCGGCTCCTCCAGCCCCATCATCGCTTCCATATCACGCTTATTCATCCTGAACGACGGCAGCAGCAGCAGGGCGCGATACCAGTTCTGGATGTTGTAGTAGACCCGCCCGCGCACCAGGCTGAGCATATTGTCGGTGATGGCCCGGCGCTGGTCGCGCTCCCTGGCAGAGCAACCCACCAGTTGCAGGGTCTGCTCATATACGGTGGCGTAAGCGGCGCGGGCAAAGGAGAAGGTGAGCGGCGTCGTCACCCCGCAGTAAGACTCCTGAATATTGGCATTGTCACAGATCAGCGTCTCGCTCACGCAGCTGCTATCTTTCGGCAGATGGGTGATGGGGCGGGTTTGCAGCAGGTAGAGATGGTTATCTTTGAGCGTCCACTCAATGTCCTGCGGCGCGCGCAGCGCCCGGGCGATGGCGGCGCCCATATCGCGCAGGGCGAGGATCTGCGCCGCCGTCAGTGAGGATGCCGCCGCCTGGTCGGCAGCAAGCTCCACCTCGCGGGTGCCGTTGCCGCGCTTGCGGTCAAAGACCACGGCGGTGGTTTTCTCGCTGAGGGATTGCGTGAAGCTATTGCCCTCTAGCGGCACGCTAAATTCGTCGGTGCTGCACTGCCCGGAGACGATCCCCTCCCCGCTGCCCCAGGCGGCGGAGATAAGCATCGTCCGGCGCGACCCGCTGACCGGGTGCGCGGTAAACAGCACGCCTGACACCTCGCCTTCGACCATCTCCTGAATAATGACCGAACAGTGGATCGCGCTTAGCGCCAGCCCTTTGCGCAGGCGGTAGGCCATGGCGCGCGCGCTCCATGTCGACATCATCACCCCTTTTACCGCATCCACCAGCTGCTGCTTGCCGCGCTGAAACAGAAAGCTGTCCATCTGCCCGGCAAACGAGGCCTGGCGGGCATCTTCATCGCTGCAGGAAGATCGCACCGCCCAGAGCATCTCGCCATCAAGGGCGTCGAGCGCCTGCATCAGCGGTTCCGGCAGCGGTAGCCGGGCAAGGCGCGCGCTGATTTTCCCGGCAAGGGTTTCAACCTGATCGGCGGGCATCAGTGGTGAGAGTTGCGCTATCAACTGCGCGGCTTTTGCATCGCAGCGCAGCATCTCATCCATCGCGCTGGCGGGGATCACCCACCAGTTCGGTACCGGATAGCCGTGGGCAGTGAGCCACAACAGGTTGGCTGCCTTGCCGCCCAGTTGCTGCTCATCGAGGGTAGCCGCCTCTGCGGCAGAGTAGAGATAGTTCACGGTAACTCCTTTTAGATCCGTTGTTGGCTAAGCTCGACCAGATGCCCCCAGGTGCGCAAAAGGGCGGGGAACCAGGGCCGTGGCTTGACGTGATGAAGCATCAGGTAAAACGACAACCGGCGCAGGCCGAAGTCGCGCAGGGCGAGGCAGAAACCGCGATACCACTCCCCGGCATCGATAGCGGTGCCCAGCCGCGTCGCCAGCTGGCTGCGGTGAAACGCCACGTGATGTAACAGCGTTTGCAGCGTGGTGCGCTCATCGAGCGTCCACGTTAATAGCTCAGCCAGATCGCGTTGCGGGACATGCAGCGTCGCCAGCTCCCAGTCCCAGCAGCACAGCCGCGAATCCTCCCGGCGCAGCGCGATGTTGCGCGGGCTGAAGTCGTTATGCACCAGCGTTCTCGGCAGCGTCGCCAGCTCGCGCCACTGCGCCGCGCTGTTTTCGGCGCAGTCCAGCCAGTGATGCAGCAGCGATGTGGTGAAAAGCTGTGGCGCAGTGCGATGGCTGAAGGCGGCGATGGCCTGCCACAGCGGCACCATGCTGTTGATGGTGTCGACCGAGGGGAAATCGATATGGCAAAAGGTGGTTTGCAGGTCATCATGGCGGCGATACCAGAGCGCATGGATATCGGCGATGCCCCGCAGCGCGGCATCGATCTGCGGCTGCTGCCAGCGCACGCCGCTGGAGAGGCTGTTAAGCAGCACTTCTTCCCCGAGCAGTTCCTCAATGATGACGCTCTGTTGTCCCTCTTCGTAGGTGCCGTAGAGCGTCGGCACATGGCGGGTAAAGGCGGGATCGCTTTGCGTGATAAGCGCCATCTCCCTTTCCCGCGCGTGGCTGAACTCGCTGGCAGGGAGCAGACGTGCAAGCAGTTCGGCAAGCTCGGGCGTGCAGCCTGCCGCCAGCGAGTGCAGCAGTTGGGTTATCGCATCGGTTGGCGGTTTGTGCTTCAGTAGCGCCGCCACCTGTGTGCCATCTTCACGCTGAAGTCGATAGGCAAACAGGCCGACGGGCAGCGTCGCGCTATGCGAACTGAGCGCCGTCAAAATACTGTCCTGGTTTCCCTGCCAGCGCATCGGAGCGATGTGTGCAGGTGGTTGTTCGCCCCACGCAGCGGTATAGCGGGCGTGCTGAAAGCAGCGGTGAAGCGGATCGCCTCCCCTCCTGCCCGGCGGCGCGGTACGCCGCTGCCGCCCAAGCCGTTCGTGGGATTTGGCAAATTCGTCGCTCGCCAGCGCGCTGAGGGTTGAGATATCGAGCGCCAGGCAAAATGAGGCGATGATCTCCGCCAGCCTTTCGCTGCCGTTGGCACCCTGGCAGCCCAGCATTTGCAGGCACTCAGCCTGGTCGGGAAGCGTGGTCCCGCCGCCGACGGTGCCAATCACCAGCGCCGGAAGCGTCATGCTGCAATAGACGTTGCCCTCGGGCGTGAGGCGCATTTGCAGCTGCGAGAGGGAGGATTCATGGCTACAGGCGATATCCTGGCCGAGCGCGGTAAACATCGCCGCGATGACGTTGGCGGTATTAATATTTACCCCGGTCATGCCGGCAGCGACGGAGCCTTCACAAAAGCCCTGAAACGCCCCGACCAGTTGCGCTGGCTCAATGCGCAGACGGCTGCGGCAGGCGGCAGCGGTGAGCGTTGCCTCGGCGATAACCTGGGTTCCCCTGCCCTGCGCAAAGCTGCTCCACGAGCTTTTCTTATCGCTGGAGAGGTTGCTTTCCAGAATGTAGCGCTGGGGAGTTAACGCCAGCGGAAGGTGCGCGAGGATCCAGCGGCACGCCTGCCAGGTGCAGGTGGTGGTCATATTCTGCCCGGCGGCATCGGCGGTGTGATAGGTAAAGGTCAGATGCACGGCATTACCGATGATGCGCGGCGTCAGGCTGGTGAGGCGCGCAAAACGCGAGTGCTGGCGCACAATGTCGCTGATGTCGGTGAAATAGTCTTCGGCCCAGGCACAGAACGCGAGCGCGTCGCGCACTGAGGGAAATTCGAAGCGCGGCGAACGCATCATCCGTTGACCGGTGACGCGCGCTGTCGCCCCGCCGCTGTGGGTGATGGCGCTGGCACCGCGCGAAACGGAGGCCACCAGCGCCCCTTCGCTGGTCGCCAGCGGCGCGTAAAAGATCCCTTTCGCGCGCCAGCCGTTGATCAGCAGCGGACCGGCAATGCCGACGGGAACTTCAACCGAGCCGATAAACCCCTCAAGATGGCTTTGCAGCTTTTCCGCCTGCAGGCGGGTGGTAGCGATCTGGTTTAAAGTGTGGCCGGTGTGCTGACGCAGCCAGGTCAGCCTCGTTTGCCGCGCCTTCTCGCTCCAGTCGTAGAGATGGCGGCGGGGTAAGGTGGCGGCACTTTCAGGGGTTTCTTCGTGCGGGCGGCACAGCTTGAGCTGCCAGTAGCACTGTTTATTCTCCTGCGGCGAGCGGCAGGTTAATGTCGCCAGCCACTGCCCGCTCTGCTGACGCTCTTTATGCAGGATTTTTAGCGCCGGGAGCTGCACCGCCCGATCGTAGAGAGATAACGCGCGCTGCGGGTCCGTGATAAAGGCATTACAGCGATCTTCGCTTTCAAATAAGAGTGTAAACTCAGCCGGGCGTATATCGACAATTGTCGCCGTAATTAACGATTCCATCATCATTATTCCCTTCCCTTGCGCTACAAATATATTTCAACAATACACAGCAAATATCCTGTCAGCATTGCCATGCCGACCATCGTTTCATTTCTTTTTCTGTTCTGTTGATTGGCATTAATCAGAAAAATCAGCAACTGGCTTATGGTGAAGAAATTAATAAAAGCACTTGCCGCATAAAACCAGATTGATACCGCACCGGTTTTGCACAAAATAAGAAAATACTGCACGATAACCATCAATATCAGCAGGCCGATAATCATCAATACCGACAGGGGCCGACCATATAATTGCGACCAGCTAGTGAGCTCTTCGCGATCCTCGTCCGGCCCTTTACATTTCCGGGTAATTTCAAAACTTAATCCGCATAAGAAGGCGAGCAGCATCAGCAAAATAAGCGGCAGATTAAGCGTTGCCGCAGGCGAGGCGAGGGTTGCCAGCCAGCCGATAACAAACGGCATCACCAGCGTGTGGGAGAGCGCATAGAGGGAGAAGTGCTGTTTAAGCCACTCGGCGGCGAAAAACTCTTTTGTCATCAGGATAGTCCAGCAGAGCAGCAGCCCCCAACTTAGCCATATCTGCGGCTCGCCCTCGCTGAGCAGCGCGATGCCGCCCAGCTGGATCAGCACGCAGAGCGCGCCGAGGCACTTCAGGTGAGTGAGGCTGATAATGCCCTGCTGCAATACTCTCTGCGGGTGGTGAAGGCAGTCATCCGTATAATCTTTATGTTCATCCAGCACGCGGAGCAGCAGAAAAAAGGAGAGTGACAGCAGGCAACCGAGAGCAATTTTTACCGGGCTAATACTCTCTTGTGCGGGTATTGCGACTGAAAAAGATAAAAACCAGAGAATAAAAAAGAGCGGGGTATTGGTTAATGGAAAACGTTCATTTACCCATAACATCATTCGTGAAAACAGCGATCTATTTTCTATAGTGGTCATAGCAACTCCCTGTAAATAATTATCCGAAAACAGAAAGATCGACACCGTTAATTACATTAATAACGAGAAAACTCTGCAAATAAATAAAATAGCAGTGCGCGCAGAGCCAATATAATTCTCCACCACTGCAGTTTCATTTAAAAAAATCGACTGATGTGATCGCTCTCTAATAATATTAAGAAGTTATTACTTATTCGTTATAAAAGACGAAACAATAATATTCTTCCCTTAGTGCTTTTAGGATTAAATTATTTGATTACGTTGGGAGCAGGAAATAAAAAAGGCCACGCTGACAAGCATGGCCTTGATGAGCGGTAACGTTAGCTCAGCGAGGAGGTGGGTGTGGCTGATTTTAATGCGGGTTGCGGTACGTCGCTCCACAGGGTGTCGTAAGCGTGGCCGGTGAGATCCTCAACAATATGGCGCGCTTGTGGCGTCACGTTTTGCTTCAGGCCGCCCGCCTTCAGGCGATCGAGCTCTTCGACGAAGATGCGGTGCGTGCGCTTATTGAGATGGAAGGTCAGTGCCTGCCATAGCGCCACCAGCAGCAGACCAACGGTGCCGACAAACAGCAGCATCACAATGGTGTTGATCGCTTCCTGCGGCTGCACCTGGCTGCCTTTTACGAAACCACCGCTTTGCAGCAGCAGCCCCACCGCAAAGGTTGCGATGGCCACCGTGGTTTTGCGTGAGAAGGTCATCACCGCGGCGAACAGCCCTTCGCGGCGCTGGCGCGTCACCATTTCGTCAATATCAGGAATAAACGGGAAGACGTTCCACGGCGTGAACTCCAGCACGCAGCGCCCCACCTGATAGACCCCGGCGAGGATCACCAGCATCAGCACTTTGTGCTCAGTCGGGAATTGATAGACCAGGAAGAAGCCCGCCAGGCAGATCATCATCAGGCTATAGGCGAACACATAGAGGCGCGAAGGGCCAAATTTGATGATCGCCACCCCTGCCGCCAGCGTCACCGGCAGGCCGACAATGCTCATCGACAGCAGCGTGCCCGCCAGTGATGACGAGACATTCAGGCAGTAGACGCAGAAGAAAACGAACACCGTGTTGTAGACATCTTTTGCGGTAAAGGAGAAGAGGTAGATCGCCAGATGTTTACGAAAGGCACGGATTTTAAGCGTAGAGGCATAATCTTTAAACAGCGCGCCAATGCCGTAGAGCGTCTGCGCCATGCTGCGCTTCTGCGCCGCTTTCTCCATCTCGGCCAGCATCTCCGGCGTTAACTCGCGCTCCCAGGTGACGCGCCAGGAGATAAAGACGCAGACCATAAAGAGCACCGCGAAGACAATGCCGTTGATGAGATACGCATCAGCATTCTTCTCGCCCAGCCAGCCAATCAGCAAGCCCGGGATAAAGGTGGCGAGAAAGGTGCCGGACGCGGAAAGAAACATGCGGCAGGTTGAGAGCTTGGTGCGATCGTTAAAATCTTTCGTCATCTCTGATGGCAGCGTCTCCCACGGGATCAGCACCATCGCGGCGATGATCTCAAAAGCGAGATAGACGGCGAGATAGAACCAGAAGTTCATGCCGTTGAGCCAGAGCAGGACATAGACCAGCATTAACGGCGCGCCAATCAACAGAAAGAAGCGGCGGCGGCCAAACTTTTTGCCTAAGGCATTTTTATAGAAGTGGTCGGTAAAGCTGCCCATAAACAGGCTGACGATGGCGTCAACGATGCGGGCAATGGCCACAATAGAGGCGGCTTGCAGCGGTGACAGGCCGACAAAGGTGGTGTAGTAGAAGAGCAGCCAGGCACCGATCACCGTAAAGGCACCGCCGCCCATAATATCCGTCATGCCGTAGCCAATGCTGACAGGGATGGTGACTTTACGCTGTTTACGACTCATCATCCCCTCCCGCATTTTGATTAATCATTTTAGTTATCAGAGACATAAAAACCCCATATAAGGATTATCGCGTTAACCGCTGGCCGCTGTTTTACGCAGCCAGATTGAGGACGCATGCTTCACGGCACCCACGTTATCTCTGCTGATGATTTCAAGTCTACTACCATACAAGATGAAGTGATGAAATTGTGAGCTTCGTTATAAGCCGGGAAAAATAACGCGTTGAGGGGATTAAAAAGTCAAAAAATGCGAGGCAGCGCTGAGTTTATTGCGCCTGACGTGCATCTGCACTGATGACCTCAAGCGGTGCGGAAAAAGAGGGGGTGAACCTGTTCATCAATCAATAAGAGAAGACCCGCCGCTGACGGGCCGTGCGTTAGCGCGCACAGTTCATTCCAGTAGCTGTAGCGCATGACGAGGTGGAAGCGCTCACTTTTCATCGTAAATCCACATTGAGGGGTGGTAGTCGAGACCGTAGAGCAGGCCAAAAGGGATAAGCAGCGCGACATGGCGCCCGGAATCAAACTCCCCCTCCTCTACCGGCACACTCAGCGGTGGGGTGAGGCGTGAAAGCCATTGTTGCAGCCGTTGTTTCATCAGCACGTACTCCAGCAGAGGGTTGATGCTGTCAGTAAAACGCACTTTGTTGCGCAACCAAAACGACAATTTCTTCGCTCGTTTACCGAAAAACGCAAAAGGTGTAGATAAAAAAAAGCCCCTGCGCGAAGGCAGAGGCAAGGCCATGTCCGAGCCGTAAAACTAGTTAAATACCATACCGCCATCAATCAGCAGAGATTGCCCGGTCATGTAGTCCGAATCCGGGCCAGCGAGGTAAGAGACGCATGCGGCGACATCTTCCGGCTCTGACAGGCGGCCAAGCGTAATGCGTTTCGCGAACTCTTCGGTGCCGTAACCGATCGGTTTTCCCGCCGCTTCAGAGACCTGGCGGTCAATCTCGGCCCACATTGGGGTTTTAACGATCCCCGGGCAGAAGCCGTTAACGGTAATGCCCAGCGGGGCCAGATCGCGTGCGGCGGTCTGGGTTAAGCCGCGTACCGCGAATTTGCTTGAGCTGTAAACCGCCAGTTCCGGGTTACCGACGTGACCGGCCTGTGAACAGGCATTGATAATTTTGCCGCCGTGTTTTTCCGCTTTGAAGGCCTGAATCGCCGCCTGCATGCCCCAAATCACGCCTTTCACGTTGATGTTATAGACCTTGTCGATCACCTCTTCGGTGATGGACTCAATCGGTGTTGAAGGCGCAACCCCGGCGTTGTTGACGATCACGTCAAAGCCGTTCAGTTTTTTGCGCGTCTCTTCGACCGCAGCAAACACCTGCTCGCGGTTGGAAACGTCAACGGTGACGGCAATCGCGCTGCCGTTGCTGGCGTTGATCTCCTCGGCCACCGCTTTTGCGGTCTCACTGTTGTAGTCGGCAACGGCGATGGCAAAACCATCTTTGGCCAGACGCAGGGCGATGGCGCGACCAATACCCTGGCCGGCACCGGTAACAAATGCGACTTTTTTCATAACGACTCCTTAGTTTTTACAGAATCTGGCTGAGGTGCAGCTGGCCCATCAACAGCGGGTTATCGCTGTAGTCCACCGGAATGGCGACCACCGCCGGGCCTTGCGTGTCCATCGCTGCGCGCAGCGTCGGCTCGAGCGCGGCGGTGCTTTCAACGGCAAACCCTTTCGCGCCGAAGGATTCGGCATAGGCTTTAAAATCGACGGGGCCGAAGTTGACTCCGGAGAGGCGCTGATATTTCTTCTCTTCCTGAATCGCCACCATGTTGTAGGCGTTGTCCACCCAGATGATGTGCAGGATATTGGCACCCAGACGCACCGCGGTTTCCAGCTCCATGCTGGATTGTAAAAATCCGCCATCGCCGGAGACGGAGACTACTTTGCGCCCCGGATTGACCAGCCATGCGCCAATCGCCCACGGCAGGGCAACGCCCATCGTCTGCTGGCCATTGGAGATCATCACCTGACGCGCGCGGAAGCTATAGAGGTAGCGGGCAATCCAGATATGGAAGCTGCCCATATCCACCGTCAGGGTGACGTCGTTATTCACGATATCCTGCATCGCGCGGACAATGCGCAGCGGGTGAATAGCAAACTGATTAAGCTGCGCGCCTTTACGGCTGAGCAGTTCGCGCTGGTTGCGACGATCGATAAGGATTTCCGACGCGCGCGGCGAGAGCACCAGCGGTTCGGCAATCTTATGTGCCAGCTTATCGAGCGTACTGCCGATATCGCCAATCAGCTCAACGCTCGGCGAGTAGTTGCGCTCTTCATACGCGGGCAGCACATCAATATGTACCAGCTTCGCATCACCGGTGTTCCACATGGCCGGTTCGTACTCCACCGGGCTGTAGCCGATACAGATGACCAGGTCCGCCAGGTGCAGCAGTCGGTCGCCCGCCTGGTTATTGAAGAGGCCCACACGCCCGGCAAAGCGGGTGAAGTGCTCCTGGTTAACCGCGCCCGCCGCCTGGTAGGTGCTGGTCACCGGAATATGGGTTTTCTCCAGCAGGTGATGCAGCGCGGCGATATTCTCTTCCCGGCTGGCCATCAGGCCGAGCAGGAAGACGGGATTTTTCGCCCCGGCAATCAGCTTCGCGACCTCATCAATCATCTTGTCGGGCGCGGAGCCTAACTGCGGCACGGCGTTAGAGGGCAGAATATTGCCGCTGGCCGGCTGGTCAGAGATATCCTGCGGAATGCTGACAAACGCACTGCCCGGGCGGCCCTGTTCGGCGGCGCGGAAGGCGTTCGAAACCACTTCAGAGATAGCATCCGGGGAGGAGATCTCAACGGAATATTTGGTCACCGGCTGGAACATGGCGACCGTGTCCATGCTCTGGTGCACCAGCTTGGCTTTATCGGCGCGTTTTACTGCCCCACCGAGTGCGACCACCGGGTCACCTTCGCTGTTGGCGGTCGCCATGCCGGTAATCAGGTTGGAGCAGCCAGGACCCGAGGTCACCAGCGCTACGCCCGCTTTGCCGGTGATACGCCCGACCGCTGCCGCCATAAACGCGGCGTTCGCTTCGTGGCGTACCGGAATAAGTTCAATTGAGGAATCGAGAAGAGAATCAAACACTTTATCGATTTTCGCGCCGGGGATGCCGAAGACATGTTTGACACCCTGCGCTTCCAGTTGCCCCACCACCATGTCGGCACCGTGGGCCCACATCTGGGTATGGCGTTCGTTGCTCATACACTACTCCTTTACATCACTTAGTTCTCAACCGAACGGATGGCGGCGTCCAGATTATCCGGGTGCAGATCCGCTTTCAGGAAGGCTTCATCGGCAGGCAGATCGATCATCAGTTGATGGATTTCACCAAAGGTCAGCGTGCCGTGATCCAGCTGGTAGTCGAGGAGATGACCGCCACCGTGGCGATCGTCGGTAATAAAATGCTCGTGGTAACCCGCCACATTGATCCCCTGCATATATTGCGGGGTGCGGAAACCGACCAGCACGCCGTCGCGACCGTTAAAACGGAAGACGGGCTGATCGTCGAGCACATCGGTCATGGCGCGATAGGGCGGCGTCTGGCGCGGCACGGTGCGGGTGTGCGCATGGCGGAAATGGCCGTCGATGCGCAGGGCGCAAAACAGGTTGTCGGACGGGATCTGCCGGTCAATTACCTCATGCAGCGCCTGGCGGCTGATCGGCTCCTCAAACACGTGCCGGTATTGCGGTTTAAACCAGGTCATCACCGCAAAGGGGGTTTTCTGCTCCGGCTTCGCGGCGCGGGCACTGCCATCGGAACGTAATTGGTACACTTCGCTGTTAAAGGCAATTAATTCGCCATCAAGCTCATTAAATGTACCCAGACCAAAATCGCCATGATTAAGTAGATCCTTAATCGTGGTATTTCCTTCATAAACTCCGCTAAGTAGCGCACTCATTAGCGATGTTTGATATATCACGCCGTTTGGCTTGCTTTCAGAAAAAGCACGAATTGTGTTTCGTAGATTTTCTTCGCAAGAACAATCAGTTGCGTTACCCATCATCTTTTCCCCCACTGTAGAGACGATTAGAAAAGCTGATTAAATATTGACTCGTTTCAGCGGGGGATTCCAATATAGAAAACATGAGGGTTTAAGATGTTTTAGATATGGAACTTCGTTATTTACGTTATTTTGTCGCCGTTGCCCAGACGCAACACTTCACGCGGGCAGCCGAAATGCTCGGTATGTCGCAGCCGCCATTAAGCCAACAGATCCGCCGACTTGAGCAGGAAGTGGGCACCCCGCTGTTCCATCGCCTGACGCGTGGCGTCACGCTCACCGAGGCCGGCGAGGCCTTCTATGAAGATGCCTGCCATATCCTCGCCATGAGCGATGCGGCGCTGGAAAAAGCGAAGGGCATCGCCCGGGGGATTAACGGCAAGCTCAACCTTGGCGTGACCAGCTCCAACGCTTTCCATACCCACTTCTTCTCGGTGCTGCGCCAGTTTCAGCGTGACTACCCGAAGGTGGCGCTCTATCAGAAAGAGGACAATATGGCGACGCTGATCCACGGCCTGGATGAGGGGCTGATTGACGTGGCGTTCGTGCGCCTGCCGTGCGAAAGCAGCAAAACCTTTAGCCTGAAACTGGTGGATGAGGAGCCGATGCTGATTGCCCTGCACCGCACCCATCCGCTGTCGGCGAAGGCGGATATCGCGCTCAGCGAATTGCAGAACACGCCGCTGATTATCTTTCCGCAAGCGGTGTCGCCAGGGCTGTATGAGCTGATCTACAACGCCTGCCTGCGTGCCGGTGTGGAGATGGATAACGCCCATCAGGCCTCGCAGTTCTCTTCATCCCTGAGCATGGTGGCGGCCGGTTTCGGCTTTGCCATCATTCCGCAGTCGATGGCCTGCTTTGGGCATCCGATGGTGACGTTTCATTCGGTGGCGGGAAACACCTTGAAAACCGATGTGGCGCTGGCGTGGCGCAAGTTCGAGCGCTCACCGGCGGTCAGGCGGTTTATCGATCACTTTTAAGCGCCCGGAGGATCGGGCGCTAAGCGTTTAACGGCGGTGGGTATTGACCACTTGTCCGATGCCTTTGCCATCAAGGGCGGCATCAGGATCGGCGAAAAAATCGAGGTTGAAGTAAGTGTCATCGGTCAGCAGTTCAACCCGGTGCCAGTACTCCGGCGGGCTGATGCCAAACTGCCCTGCTTCGATCACCACTTCTCGCTCAGGAGTGGTGTCATGCTCACTGGCGAAACCGAGATATTTCACCGCGCCCTGCATCACCGACAGGCGGCCATAGACCCCCTTTTTGGTGTTGTGGTGCGTCAAAAGCGCCGGCGGCACCGTCTCTTTGGTCCAGAAGGGCGTCGAGCGGGTGTGGCGAAAATGGAGTGGAATAAGCTGCGTCATTGTTAGCCTCCGGTTACCAGCCGCATACGTTGGTCTCTTCATCCGATTCGTAGCCGCGGACGATATTAATCAGATCTTTTACCGCGTCGGCGGCAATAAGGGGATCGGTCAGTTCACTGAGGCGGGTAAAATCTTTATCGACCGAGACGCCATTATTATTATTGGTGACAGTCAGCGCATATTCTCCGTCATTATCGAGAGGCAATTTTAATTTCGCAACCAGTTCAGAAACGGCCTGGTTCGCAATATCAGGAAGGTAGAGCGACATCGGCTTTAAATAAACTTTCTGCTCTGCTTTACCGCTTTCCCGATGGGAAACTGAGAGTGAGTAACCTCTGTTTTCTGTATCCATAATTGCTACCTCAACCTTCAATCAGAATTTGGGGATCAACATAGAAATCGACGCTGAATACTGTGTCGTCACTGAGCGCCTCAATGTTGTGCCATTTTTCAGGCGGGAAGACGCCGAACTCACCGGCGTGGATGGTCAGGGTTTCCGCCGGCTCTGGGCTGGTCTCATCGGCATAGCCGTAATAGCGGATCGCGCCGCGCTGCACGCTTAAACGCGGGTAAACACCCTGACGCGTACCGGCATCAAGATGGCGTTTCCAGATGGAGGCTGGCGCGGTCTCTTTTGTCCAGAACGGCGTGGTGCGGGTGTGGACATAATTCGCGGGTATAGTAATGCGTTGCATATTTCATCCTCTTTTTATCTCAGCCACTGTTGTCGCCGGGAGGGGGAAAAGCATATGTTGCATAGCATATACCTGTTTTAAAAAATATCGACTATTTTTTATAAATGTTATTTAAAGTTGATAAGATAAATCTTCACAAACCTATTTCGTGCTACTTTTTATACTCCGAAAGGATCATATTAATAAAAATCAAAAGCGCGATAAAAATGAAAACCTATCGATAAAAAATGAAATTATTTATTCGGCAACGCTAAATAAAGGCCCCCGGCGCGGGGGCAACATCACTTATTGCAGAAGGGTGCTCTCCCAGCCGTCGAAAATGGCTGCCACGTTATACTGCGCGGCGTCCGCCTCGCTGAGCTGATAGCGCTCACCGCCCTGCCCGGCGCCTGGCCCACGGTTATTGACCTCATAAAAACGGCTGTCCTGTGGGTAAAACCAAATTTTATCGCCGTGCTTATCTTTGCCGGACATCTTGTCCCAGCCGTAGATATGGTCATCAATCTCGCTATTGATAATCGCCGCCAGGCCAATGGCGTTCGGGTCGGCATAGCGCCCGTCGCTAAACTGGGTGGTCGGGTGCCACGGGCGGCCCAGCGCAAAGCTTTTCGCCGGTACGCCCGGCTCTTTGCTCAGCTTACTGTTGATAATAAACAGGCCAAACCGCTCCCCGGCCTGGGTGGCAGGCGCGGTGAGATAACCGTATGGCGGAGCGGTGTCATCACGGTTGCGGGCAATGATTTCGCAGCGATCGAACACCGCGATACCGGGGCCGAAGATAAAATCGACGTGGCCGCTGATGGCGCAGTCGGTGAAGTAGCTGCGGCTGCCCTGCTTGCTGTAAAAAGTGTCCTGATAACCCTCAAGGCGAACGTGACGAAAGCGCGCTCTGTCTGCCCCGTCTGCCACCATCAGCGCCACCGCCTGGGTATCTTTCAGCTTCTTCGCATCGCCTTCCGGCAGCGCGGCGTTGGCGGGGAAATCAAAAGTATTACGAATGGTGAGGTTCTCCAGCGTCACGCCGCTGGCGCGGATCTCTACCGTGCTGGTGCGCCCGGTGCCGAGCTTCTCTCCCTGCTCATCCAGCGCACCTGCGGGGGTATTGGCCTCAATCACCGTGCCTGCCGTCGATTCCCCAATCAGTGTGACGGGCTTTTCAATGACCAGCCGCTCATGCCAGCGCCCCTCTTTAATCAGAATGCGCCACGGCGTGCCGCTCTGAGGCGCGGCGTCGAGCGCCTGGCCGATAGTGGAAAATTCACCAGCCTGCGGCGTCGGCGATACCACGGCGTTCCACTCGGCTGCCTGCGCGCTGGCGCTCAGGCAGATCAGCAGCAGTGCGGAGCAGTGCAGGGTTTTCATTGTTCTCTCCTTGGTCGTTTTTTGGGCAAAGGCAGTTCATGCAGCAGGGCGCAGATCCGCCAGATATGACGCGTTGCCAGCGCTGCGCGCCGGTTCCATCGGGATCTGCTACTGGCAAATAGCGGCCTCTGTCCAAAGTCAGTAAGGAGAGTCGGCTTAACGGGCTGTAATGCTTTTATTTTTTTACGAGAGCATAGGCCAGTAAAAAGCCTTTGCGCATTTTAAAACGCTGTTTTGAGATCAAACTCAAACTTATGACGTCCATTACTCAAACGAGAATCAAAACTATTATCACGATAAAAAAGAGAAATTATTCCCGCTGACATAGGTTGTTTCTGAACGCAGCTATATATGGCAGCAGGTTGATTAATTGACTAAAAACGCCTTAAATCATAAGAAGCTATTTTACCTGGCCTCAGGAGTGCTTTTCTGGCAACCTTTGCTTCCCTTTGAGTGGGTAAAAAATTAACATTGCCCGACGTGGTTTTAATATTTGAACGCGGACTCAACCTGCAACGGTAAGTAAAATAATCATGAAAAATAAAAAGATAGACACGATGGCCCGCGTCGCTATGCGCATCAGGGGCTTATCAGTAAAGGAAAAACGTCTTCGCTACCAGGATAAGATGTTTACCTTTAAATATGTTTCCGGACATTACGAAGTCTTTTTGGACGGTGAAAAAGTTGACACCTTCGCTACGGAAAACATCAACCAGGCGATTGCGGATTTTAAAGAAAAAAATAACAAAAACAGGCGCTGATAAACCTGCAAATACGCTTTTATGCCCCGCGTTTACTCCTGTAATTAAATCTTAGAGCACACATAATACCGGGCGACATTACCGTTCGCGCCGGTCTCTTCGCGCACGTCATTAATTCCTCAAAGAAACAACCTCTTAAAATTAGTAGTTAAATCACAAGCTTAGGCATAATTTTTTTACACAAGTTGTTTACTTGGTAACGATAATTCATATCATCTTGATAATTACTCTCAACTTGAGAGCGGTGTTTACCCCGACCGGTTAAGGTCGTCTTCACCTGCATAATCAGGAACGTTATAAGAATGAAAAATCGTTACCTTTGGGCTATTAACCCCTGTTTGTTGATGATGTTATCCGCGCAGGCCGCGGCACAAGACGCAAAAGAGGAGACGCTGGTGGTGGCCGCCAGCCGTGCCAATCACAGCGTCGCCGATATGGCGCAAACCACCTGGGTCATTGAGCAGGCTGAAATTGAGCAGCAGGTTCAGGGTGGTAAAGAGTTAAAAGAGGTGCTGGCGCAGCTTATTCCGGGAATGGATGTCAGCAGCCAGGGGCGCACCAACTACGGCATGAATATGCGCGGGCGCTCAATGATGGTGATGGTCGACGGCGTGCGTCTCAACTCATCGCGCACCGACAGCCGCCAGCTCGACTCTATCGATCCCTTTAATATCGCGCGCATTGAGATTATCTCCGGCGCGACCTCGCTCTATGGCGGCGGCAGCACCGGCGGCCTGATCAATATCGTCACTAAAAAGGGGCAGCCGGAGACGGAAGTCGAGTTCCAGACCGGTACCAAAAGCGGTTTTAACAGCCATAACGATCATGATGACAACGTTGCGGCCTCGGTGAGTGGCGGTAATGATAAGGCCTCCGGGCGGCTGTCGGTTGCTTATCAGCGCTACGGCGGCTGGTATGATGGCAAAGGCGATGAGGTACTCATTGATAACACCCAGACCGGCCTGCAATACTCTGACCGGCTGGACGTGATGGGCACCGGCACGCTCAATATCGACGAGCACCAGCAACTGCAACTTACCACTCAGTACTTTAAGAGCGAGTCTGACGGGAAACATGGCCTCTTCTTAGGCGAAAACTTCTCGGCAGTCACCGGCTCCGCTACGGCCTACAACAAAGGCAACCTTGATGCCGACCGTATCCCGGGCACCGAGCGCCACCTGATCAATCTGCAATACTCGAACACCGATTTCTGGGGCCAGGATGTGGTAGCGCAGATCTACTACCGCGATGAGAGCCTGGCGTTTTACCCCTTCCCAACCCTCTCAAGCGGCCGGGTCACCAGCATTGGTGCTTCGCAGCAGAAGACCGACTTTTATGGCGGCAAGTTGACCATCAACAGCAAACCGGTTGATGCCCTGACGCTGACCTGGGGGATCGATGCTGAACATGAAACCTTCGACGCCAACCAGCAGTTCTTCAATCTGAACAGCGCCGCCGCCAGCGGAGGCATGCAGCTCGATAAAACCTTTAAGGTTGAGCGCTATCCGGGCTACAGCATCACCAATATCGCGCCGTTCCTGCAAAGCAGCTACGACATTGACGCCATCACCCTGAGCGGCGGCGTGCGTTACCAGTACATGGAAAACCGCATCGACGATTTTGTCGGTTATTCCCAGCAGCAGGCGATTGCCAGTGGTAAAGCGACCTCAGCGGACGCCGTGCCAGGCGGGAAAACGGATTACAACAATCTGCTGTTTAACGCCGGAATCCTCGGTCATCTGAGCGACCGCCAGCAGCTGTGGTTCAACTTCTCGCAGGGTTTTGAGATCCCTGACCCTGCTAAGTATTACGGCGCGGGCACCTATCAGTTAGTTGATGGTCACTACCGTCTGCTGAACAGCGTCAACATGAACGAGTTGAAGCTGGATGGCGTAAAAGTTAACGCCTACGAACTGGGCTGGCGCTACACCGGCGACAACCTGCGCACGCAGATTGCAGGCTACTATTCACTCTCTGATAAGACTATCAAGATCAACAAGAGCGACATGTCTATCGTTGTTGATGAGGGTAAGCGCCGCATTTATGGCGTCGAGGGTCAGGTGGATTACTTCTTTACCGACAGCGAGTGGAGCACCGGTGCCAACTTCAACGCCATCAAATCCGAGACGCAGGCGAACGGTAAGTGGGAGAAACTAAGCATCGACAGCGCCAGCCCGTCGAAAGTGAGCGCGTGGATCAACTGGGCGCCGGGCGACTGGACACTGCGCCTGCAGAGCACGCAGAGTTTCGACCTCTCCGATGCCGACGGTAAGCGCATCGATGGCTATAACACGATTGATATGCTTGGCAGTTATGCCCTGCCGGTGGGCAAAGTGAGCTTTAGTGTGGAAAACCTGCTGGATGAGGAGTACACCACCACCTGGGGCCAGCGTGCACCGGGATTATATAGCCCAACCTATGGCGCGCCGGGGTTATATACCTACAAAGGACGTGGTCGGACATTCGGCGTAAATTATTCGGTTCTCTTCTGATATCTACTGCCGCCTGGAAAACAGGCGGCAGTAATTCTCAGCCGAATGCCTGCTTATAATCAATCTTGCTTGCCTTACCTTAAGCCAAATAGAATAATTTTTTTTGAGTTATTTCTTAATTAACTCACTGAGAATATAAAATATATTAACTAAAACGGCGAAGCGTTATTGCATATCCGTCGGGGTAGATTCGCCGGGTGCAATCTGCTGCGCCTGTTTTATTTTGCTCTGCTGGGCCGTTTTGTTAAGTGCCTCAAGCTCCTGGGCACGCGCTAGCTGCTCCTGCGTCACTTTTCTCCCGGTAAAGGCATCAACCATTTCGGTTCGCCCATCGGGATATTTCACTACGGTTACCAGTCGCCCGCCGAATTGGGGAATGCCGGACATCTCAAGGGCATAATCAATCTCTTGATTTTCCACTCGTTTCTTTTGACGCACCGGCTCTTCGGCTTTTACCTCTTTACTCTCTTTATGGCTCTCCGCTTTGCTGGAAAGGGTCACTTTTATGCTCTCATCCTGATAGGTATGAGCCTCTTTGACACTCTCTGTAGAGGTGGTCATCGCCGCTTTATGGGTGGCGTGCTCATGTGTGTTGGCAAGCGGAGGGCTTGCCTGAATAGCCTGAATTTCCTGCATAATTCTCTCCGCGTGTAGTTAACAGATAATTAGCTGATGACTCTTCCAGGATGAGTCGAAAAAAATATCCCTATAACGTTTATCGTCAGCCTGAGAAAACAAATTAATAAGAAATAATGGTAACAGTAGCTTAATTATAGACATTTTAAAAATAAGAAAAGACTTATTTAATACAATAAGAATTTTACTTAAAGAGACGAAATAATAATGAATCGATTTTAAGTCAGTGCATTTAAATAAAACTTTTGCAGACAACCAGTGAAAGATAGCGCGGCCGATAACCACAATAATGGCCACTCTTTTCCGCCCGGATTGTGGTGTATCCTCGCGAAAGGCGACTGCTACACTGCAAGGCATGTAGCCCGACAACATCAAACATCACAGAGAGGGAAACGCTATGTCAGACAACTATCAACCCCCGAAGGTGTGGACATGGGATCAATCCGGCGGCGGCGCGTTTGCCAATATCAACCGCCCGGTTTCCGGTGCCACCCATGAAAAGGCGCTGCCGACGGGCAAACATCCGTTGCAGCTCTACTCCCTCGGTACGCCGAACGGCCAGAAAGTGACGATTATGCTCGAAGAGCTGCTGGCGAAAGGCGTCTCTGAAGCGGAGTATGACGCGTGGCTGATCCGCATCGGTGAAGGGGATCAATTCTCCAGCGGTTTCGTCGAGGTGAACCCGAACTCGAAAATCCCGGCGCTGCGCGACCACAGCACCACCCCGCCGACCCGCGTGTTTGAGTCGGGCAATATCCTGCTCTATCTGGCAGAGAAGTTTGGTCATTTTCTGCCGCGCGATCTCGCCGCGCGCACCGAAACGCTGAACTGGCTCTTTTGGTTGCAGGGCTCCGCGCCGTTCCTCGGCGGCGGCTTTGGTCACTTCTATAGCTATGCGCCGGTGAAGATCGAATACGCTATCAACCGCTTCACCATGGAGGCCAAGCGCCAGCTCGACGTGCTGGATAAGCAGCTGGCGGAACATCAATTTGTCGCAGGCGATGAGTACACCATTGCCGATATGGCGATCTGGCCATGGTACGGCAACGTGGTGCTGGGCAATGTCTATGATGCGGCGGAGTTCCTTGACGCGGGCAGCTACAAAAACGTCCAGCGCTGGGCGAAAGCGATCGCTGAACGCCCGGCAGTGAAGCGCGGCCGCATGGTTAACCGCACCTTCGGCCCGGCGAATGAGCAGTTGCATGAGCGCCACGACGCCAGCGACTTTGATACGCAAACCGAAGATAAACGCGGCGCGTAAGGGAATGATAAAGACGGCACGCCAGCAGGCAATTGTGCAGCTTCTGAAGAGCCAGCAGTCGGTCACTACCGCCGCGCTCGCCGCTGAGCTTGCCGTCAGCGTGGAGACCATTCGCCGCGATCTCAACGCCCTGCAGATGCAGGGCAAAATCATTCGCCGACACGGTCGCGCACGCACGCTGGCGGACGGCAGCGAACCCTTTCGTGCTCGCTTAAAAAGCCACTATGCGGATAAAGCCGATATCGCCCGTCATGCGCTGAACTGGGTGGAAGCTGGCATGACACTGGCACTGGATGCCAGCTCAACCTGCTTTCACCTGGCGCGACAACTTCCGGATATTCCGCTGACGGTGTTTACCAACAGTTTGCCGGTATGCGAAGTGATGGCCCGTCGCCAGCACAGCGAGCTTATCTGCTCCGGCGGTCGGCTGGCACGCGGTGAGCGCTGCTACGTCAATCCGGCGCTCGCCAGCCTGCTTAAATCGCTGGAGATCGATCTGTTTATCTTTTCCTGCGAGGGGATTGATGGCAACGGTGAGATGTGGGATTCCACACGCCATAACGCGGCGTTTAAATCGGCACTGCTGCGCCGGGCGCAGCAGTCGCTGTTACTGATTGATAAGAGTAAGTTTTACCGTGCCAGCGAAGCCAGCATCGGTAACCTTTCCCAGGTGACGCAGATGATCACCGACGCGCCCCATCCCTGAGGCGCGCTGTTACAGGATTAGAACGCGACCCACTCATCGGACGATGCGCCGGGTTTGCGGGCAGTTCCACGGCTCATATCGGGTTTCACCAGTTTGGCAGCGGTGGGTTTATGCTCCTCTTCACGGGTCAAACGGAACTGCTGCACGGAACGCTGCAACTCTTCGGTCTGACGCTCCAGCGCAGCGGCGGCAGCCGATACCTGCTCAACCAGCGAGGCGTTCTGCTGGGTAACGTTATCCATCTGCGTGATGGCAACGCCCACCTGCGAGATCCCTTTGCTCTGCTCGGCAGAGGCGGCGGCAATCTCTTTCATAATGGTGGTCACTTCACGCACGGCGCGCAGAATGCCTTCCATCGTGGTACCGGTGTCGTTAACCAGCTTCGCCCCTTTCTCAACGCGCGAGACGGAGTCGGCAATCAGGGTTTCGATCTCTTTTGCCGCGCCCGCACTGCGGCTGGCGAGATTACGCACTTCGCCAGCCACCACCGCAAAACCACGGCCCTGTTCACCGGCACGTGCCGCTTCTACCGCCGCGTTAAGGGCGAGAATATTGGTCTGGAAAGCGATGCTGTTAATCACGGTGGTGATTTCGGCAATCTTCTTCGAACTGCCGGAGATACCATCCATCGTGCTGATCACCTCTTTCACCAGCGCGCCGCCTTTGCTGGCGGTGACCGAGGCGACTTCCGCCAGCTCGCTCGCCTGGCTGGCGTTATCGGCGTTCAGTTTCACCGTGGCGGTCAACTCTTCCATACTGGCGGCGGTCTCTTCCAGCGCGGCGGCCTGCTCTTCGGTACGCGAGGAGAGGTCGTTATTGCCGGTGGAGATCTCGGTCGCGCCACGCCAGATGTTTTCACTGCCGTGGCGGATACTGCTTACCGCTTCGCGCAGGCTATCCTGCATCGCTAACAGCAGTGGGATCACCTGGCCTACGCAGTTGCGCCCCATATCTTCCAGCGGCTGGCTGAGATCGCCCTGCGCCATCAGTTTGAAGTGCGCGCGAATACGGTTCAGCGGTTTGACCAGCATGGTCACCAGGTAGCGATCCGTAAACAGCAGGATCAGCAGGCCCAGTACCATCGCAACGATGATTGCTGCGCGGGTGGTGCTGGTCTGGTGATCGACCATAACGCGGGTCTCATCCAGCATTACGCCAGCGGCTTTATTGAAGCTCTCGGTCGCGACGCCAAAGTTGCGGCTCAGACCAGGCGTAACGTTATTGGCCTGCGCACGGTAGGCTTCCGGTGAGCCCTGCTGCGCCAGCTGCATCTGCGGGTTGATGCCCTGCTCCAGTAGCGCCTGCCAGCCAGCGATCACCTGTTCGGAGACTTTCGGATCCATCGGCCCTGGCGAAACGGCTTTGAAGTCGGCAAGGCGTTTTGCCATGTTATCCAGCGCCTGCTGCGCGGGTGCCATGTCTGGCGTTGCCCCCGCCGCTTTGGCCTCCATCACGCGGCTGAGCCGTGTCACAAAGCGAAAGTATTGATCATTGCCCTGGCTCAGAAGCGTCATTTGCGTCACCAACTGGCGGTCGACTTCATTACCGTCGGCAACTTTTGACAAAGAAGAAACGCTATACAGACCGACGCCAGACCACAGCACGCTGAAGATCCCGAGGATCACAAGCAACACGGCGCGTATAGTGAAGTTACGAAGCATATTCATAATTTTAATCCTTGCGGTGAAGGTAGACCCTCGCCTGCGGGCGAGAGTTATCACTTTTATCGGCACGCGTTTGGGAAGTTGTATGGTCGGTTTAAAATATTTATGTAAAAAAGAGGCCTCTTTTTTTTATGGCCATCACAAATTTTGTCACCTATTAAATGGTTATTCTGCTAACTTTTTGTTGCGCAAACGCGCTTGCACAAAGAATGTAAGTTATTGATTAAGAAAGGATAATATTAAAAATAAGAATAAAGTGGATAGCTGGCACAATTTGAATTTATCGGTATAAAAATAAGAATTTGTTTGCTTAAAATATTAAAAACAAGAATTTTATAAAATTAACAATAACGAAAAACCAACAACTCTCGACGAATTTAATTTATTTAACTCGCCTCATAAAAGCACTCAACAATTAATAAAAGTGCGTTTTGAGGTGCTTATTTGAGAACCCTGCCCGCAAGACTTTACGCGCCGTTATCAACGCAAAAACCTAATAACCATGCGCCCTGCCGTCACGCGGGCTGACCGTCGTGATACTAAGCTCATTTTTATTACGCGTAATGCCATCGCTTCTTCTTATATTTCACCGCCTTTTGGCGATGCTGGCAGGAAAAAGGGTTGCGGCTTTTTACCCTCGCTCTCCAGGAATTTTCGCAGATTTAAGCCACGCATGAAGAGAATTAAGCAGCAGTGTAAGGCTTACACAGAACATTATTTGTGGCCTCTGTTTACCTTCCGCTCAGCGGAGCTTTTGCTGACAGGCTATCGCACGTAAGATAGAAACGTCGTTTCAAAACCATCAGGCACCGCCAGATACGAGAGGAGAGATCATGCCCGGCTTCGCCAACCCTCAGCGTTATGAAGAGATGCAGTATCGTTACTGCGGCAAGAGCGGTCTGCAACTGCCCGCCCTGTCGCTCGGTTTATGGCACAGTTTTGGTCACGTCAACGCACTGGATGCGCAGCGCGCGCTGCTGCGTAAAGCGTTCGACCTGGGAATCACCCACTTCGATTTAGCCAATAACTATGGGCCGCCTGCCGGCAGCGCGGAGGAGAATTTTGGTCGCCTGCTGCGCGACGATTTTGCCCCTTACCGCGATGAACTGATTATCTCCACCAAAGCGGGCTACGATATGTGGCCCGGCCCGTATGGCTCCGGCGGCTCGCGCAAGTATCTGCTCGCCAGCCTCGATCAGAGCCTTAAGCGTCTGGGCGTCGACTATGTCGATATCTTCTATTCCCACCGCGTGGATGAGAAGACACCGATGGAGGAGACCGCTGCCGCGCTCGCGCAGGCGGTGCAGAGTGGCAAAGCGCTCTACGTTGGCATCTCCTCCTATTCGACGGAGCGTACGCAGCAGATGGCCGCGCTACTGCGCGAGTGGAAAGTGCCGCTGCTTATCCATCAACCCTCCTACAACATCCTCAATCGCTGGGTCGATAACACTGGGCTTTTAGACGCGCTTGAGGAGAACGGCGTCGGCTGTATCGCCTTTACGCCGCTGGCACAGGGTTTGCTGACGGGCAAATATCTCAACGGTATTCCTGAAGGGTCGCGCATGCAGCGCGAAGGCAAAAAGGTGCGCGGCCTGACGGAGAAGATGCTCACCGAGAGCAATCTCGCCAGCCTGCGTCTGCTTAATGAGATGGCCGACCGCCGTGGGCAGTCAATGGCGCAGATGGCGTTAAGCTGGCTGTTGAAAGATAGCCGAGTGACATCGGTATTGATTGGTGCCAGCCGCCCGGAGCAGCTGGAGGAGAATGTGCAGGCGTTAAACAACCTGAGCTTTAGCGCCGATGAGCTGGCGCAAATTGATAAGCATGTGGCCGACGGGGAGCTGAACCTGTGGCAGGCATCATCGGATAAATAGAAGTGACGTGCCGGAGGCGCAGTTTGCCGGAGGGCGCTGCGCTTATCCGGCCCAGGCCCCACCAAAAATCAATGCTTGCCGCGGGTTAAACGATCCAGATAGCCCATCACAAACGCGGAGAGCACAAACGTCAGGTGGATAATCACATACCACATCAGTTTGTTATCCGGTACGTTCCTCGCATCCATAAAGACGCGCAGCAGGTGAATCGACGAGATGGCGACAATCGACGCCGCCACTTTGTTTTTTAACGAGGTGGCATCCATTTTCCCCAGCCAGCTCAGCTTCTCTTTATGCGGGCCAATATCCAGCTGCGAAACAAAGTTTTCATAGCCGGAGAACATCACCATCACCAGCAGACCGCCGACCAGCGTCATATCCACCAGCGACAGCAGCGTGAGGATCAGATCCGCTTCTGCCAGCGAGAAGATGTTAGGGATAACGTGAATAATCTCCTGGAAGAATTTGATGGCCAGCGCCAGGAGAGCAAGAGAGAGGCCAAAGTAGACCGGGGCGAGCAACCAGCGCGAAGCGTACATTGCGTTTTCCAGAAAGCGTTCCATGTTCCGTAGTGTCTCGTCAGATAGCTAAACCGGCGCTCAGTATAGCCTGACACCGTCAGCCTTTTGCAACACTCCGGCTGACTTAACTACACCTCGGCGGGGTTTACCCACGGACGCTGGTTCTCCGGCCAAATCAGCACAACCAGCGCAGGGTAAGCTTCGGTGCTGAACTCATGGAAACACTGGCGCAGGTTGAGCACATCCAGATCGCTCGGCGAGACTTTTTCGCCATTGACGCAGCGTTTTTTAATGTTGTCGTAATACTTATACACGGCGGAATTGAGATCGCTGCAACGACGCTGCGCTTCAAATAAACCGGGCGTGTTATTTATCTCCGCCATCTTCATGCGCTTAATCGTCGCTTGCAAAAAATCGATATATTCATGGTTAACGCGCCAGTACCACTCTGGGGTAATCGCGTTCATTAACGTCGAAAAATGATCTTCGCCCTCTTCTTTTGATAGCGGCGTTAACTGTGGTGCTTGCTCATTAATTTCACTAAGGGGAGTCTTTTTATTGTACTCATGCATCAATAATAAAACGCCGCCCGTTAGCAGCAATAAAGTAATAACAGAATACAAAATACTGTCCATCGGCAGACTCCTTTTTTTTGATTTTAAAATTGCCTCATGATATTGTCAACGAACCTCGCCCCTTAATATTCTCTCCCCTGTTAAATAGTAAAGGATAATAGAAATGCTTCCCGAGAACCTTGTCCCGGCACGCTTTCATCTTTCTGCCGTTGAAACCGGGGCAGCACCAGAGGGAAAAGAGCCTGATTTTACTCAGGATATTGGCCCACTTTCTGAGCATGCGCAAAATATATTAGCCAACGCCAGCCGCAGCGGCCAATCGCGTAATATGCTGCTTGAAGAGCACGATCGTCATATTAAAGAGCGCCTATTCCGGGTCGTGAAGATTGAAACCTTTGCGCGTTTACTTAATGATTTGCAAGCCGAAGGTGAGATTGATGCTCAGACTCTGAGCAAAATAATTTCCGATAAGACGCAAACTATTAACGACGCTGGTAATGAGATTTGGCTTAATCTGATTACCCGCGAAAAAGATGAGCCAATCTTTTATAAACTTGGGGATGAATAACGTGGCTGAAATTGAAAATAATAACGTCTATATCAATTACAGCGAAAGCAAAAGCGACGAATTTATCTTAAAGCAAAATATCGATGCGCTGGTGCAGAGTAAAAACGAGACGATTCAACGCATTGCCCAGGATTTAGTTTCTATTCCGGCGGCACTGGTGCGGTTGAAGTGGCAAAACCGCCGTGAAATCTACCCCCTGCAGGTGAAAGAGGAGATTTACGGCGCTGCGATTGCCGCCATTATCGAACAGAACCCTGAGCTGCGCGAAAAGATCATGGGCCGGCTGGAGGCGAACTATCAGCACCTGGTGAGCCGTGAGAGCGCGACACTGCGCTGGAGCCGCAAACTGAGCGAAGGCATATACCGCACCTCGACGGTGCAGGCGGTGGCAGTAGCGGTGAAAGAAAAGCCAGCCAAAGCGAGCAGCAAAGGGAAGTAACCCTCCGCGATAAAGAAAATCCTGAATTTGCCTGCGAAGTCAGCGTGAACTTCTATCCTTAAGGTCTAAGCAACCGATATGGAGGATACTTAATGGCAACTGACCAGACAAAAATCCAGGATCCGACCACCCAGTACTACACCGGTGAATATCCTAAGCAGAAGCAGCCCTTCCCCGGCGTGCAGGCGAAAATGGAACCGGTTCCCGATTGCGGTGAAAAGAGCTATGTCGGCAGCGGGCGGCTGAAAGGTCGTAAAGCGTTAGTGACCGGCGGCGACTCCGGTATTGGTCGCGCGGCGGCGATTGCCTATGCCCGCGAAGGCGCTGATGTCGCTATCAACTATCTTCCTGCCGAAGAGGAAGATGCGCAGCAGGTGAAAGAGCAGATTGAAGCAGCCGGGCGCAAAGCCGTGCTGATCCCGGGCGATTTGAGCGATGAAGAATTTGCCCGTTCTCTGCCGCATACAGCGAAAGAGCAGCTTGGCGGCCTGGATGTGCTGACGCTGGTAGCGGGTACGCAAACCGCGATTGAGGATATTGCAGACCTCAGCAGCGAGCAGTTTATCTATACCTATAAGGTCAACGTTTTCGCGCTCTTCTGGATCACCCAGGAGGCGATTCCGCTGATGCCGCGCGGGGGTAGCATTATTACTACCTCGTCGATTCAGGCTTATCAGCCAAGCACGCACCTGCTTGATTACGCCTCAACCAAAGCGGCTATTCTCAACTACACCCGCGGGCTGGCGAAACAGGTCGCTGAGAAAGGCATTCGCGTCAACAGTGTTGCGCCAGGGCCAATCTGGACCGCGCTGCAGATTTCCGGCGGTCAGCCGCAGGAGAAACTGCCGGAGTTCGGCCAGCAGACGCCGCTTAAACGCGCCGGTCAGCCAGCCGAGCTGGCACCTGTTTATGTCTATCTGGCAAGCCAGGAGTCGAGCTATGTCACCGCTGAAGTGCATGGCGTGACGGGTGGTGAGCACCTGAGTTAAGCAGGCATAAAAAAAGCTGGCTCCGGCCAGCTTTTTTTTATCTCGTTCGCGGGTTACTTCGCTTTCGCGACCTCTTCCCCTACCAGACCGATCTTCAGATAGCCCGCCTGATGCAGGCTGTCCATCACTTTCATCATCGTCTCGTAATCAACGGTCTTATCAGCGCGGAAGAAGATGGTGGTATCCTTTTTCCCTTCGGTCACCGCGTTCAGCTGGTTGATCATCGTCTCTTCCGTCACCGGATCGTTGCCGATAAACATGCTGTTATCTGCCTTCACGGAGAGATAAATCGGTTTTTCCGGGCGCGGCTGCGGCTGGCTGGAAGAGGCAGGCAGATTGACCTTAACGTCAACGGTAGCAAGCGGCGCGGCCACCATAAAGATAATCAGCAGCACCAGCATCACGTCGATAAACGGCGTGACGTTGATTTCGTGCATTTCGCCGTTATCGTCGAGGTTTTCATTAAGACGCATTGCCATAGCCAATCAACCTACGCGTAATTTCTGGGTGGTACGAACCGGCTGCGCGTTGCTGGCGGCCAGATCCAGATCGCGGCTTTGCAGCAGCAGCACCTGAGCAGCAACATCGCCGAGGTTAGCTTTATAGTTACCGATCATGCGCGCAAAGATGTTGTAGATCACTACCGCCGGGATAGCGGCGACCAGGCCGATAGCCGTTGCCAGCAGCGCTTCAGCGATGCCCGGCGCGACAACCGCGAGGTTAGTGGTTTGCGTCTGCGCAATGCCGATAAAGCTGTTCATGATGCCCCAGACGGTACCAAACAGACCAATAAAGGGCGAAATCGCGCCGATGGTGGCGAGGAAACCGTTGCCGCGACCCATATGACGGCCCGTTGCCGCTACGCGTCGCTCAAGGCGGAAACCGGTGCGCTCTTTAATGCCTTCGTTATCTTCGCTGCCTGCGGAGAGCTCCAGCTCGTTCTGCGCTTCGTTGATCAACATCGCGCTCAGGCTGCGGGCGTGGAATGTCGAAGCGATCTCAGTCGCCTGATCCAGCGAGCGGGCATCGGCCAGCTGCTGCTGTTCACGCTTGAGACGGCGCTTTTGCCCGAGGATCTCAACGCTTTTACTGAAGAAAAGCGCCCAGGTGACGACTGACGCCAGAATCAGACCGATCATCACGATTTTCACCACGATATCGGCGTGCTGATACATACCCCATACGGAAAGATCCGTCTGCATCAAATTATTACCCACTCTGTTTCTCCGGGACGCAAATCACAAAAAACACTGCGCCATAATAGCAAAAAGTCGTCGAATTGATAGTAGTTCTCATTAGTATTTACATAGTGCACAACACAACCCGCTATTTCCTTGCGTTGACGCAGTAAACCGGCGCGTCTGCTGGTTTTATAGAAAAATTCACCGCCTCTGATGCATCATTTCGCAATCATGGTAGTCTGGACATCCAGACGTATAAAAACAGGTTGAGCAGACATGACGGCGAAACATCTTGATACCGCGCTGGTAAACGCCGGGCGGAGCAAAAAGTATACTCAGGGTTCGGTGAATACGGTGATTCAGCGCGCCTCCTCCCTGGTGTTCGAAACGGTGGAAGCGAAAAAGCACGCCACGCGCAACCGCGCCAACGGCGAGCTTTTCTATGGACGGCGCGGGACGCTGACCCACTTCTCACTGCAAGAGGCGATGTGCGAACTGGAAGGTGGTGCCGGTTGTGCGCTCTTCCCCTGCGGCGCGGCGGCGGTGGCAAACACCATCCTGGCCTTTGTCGAACAGGGCGATCATGTATTGATGACCAATACCGCCTACGAACCGACGCAAGATTTCAGCACCAAAATCCTCGCTAAACTGGGCGTTACCACCAGCTGGTTTGATCCGCTGATTGGCTCAAGCATCGTGCAACTGGTGCAACCCAATACCAAAGTGGTGTTCCTCGAATCGCCCGGCTCCATCACCATGGAAGTGCATGATGTTCCCGCCATCGTGCAGGCGGTGCGTAGCGTCGCGCCGGAGGCCATCATTATGATCGACAACACCTGGGCGGCGGGCGTGCTGTTTAAGGCGCTGGATTTTGATATCGATATCTCCATTCAGGCGGGCACCAAATATCTGATTGGTCACTCCGATGCGATGGTCGGCACCGCCGTAGCAAACGCCCGCTGTTGGGAGCAACTGCGGGAAAACGCCTATCTGATGGGGCAGATGCTGGATGCGGATACCGCCTATATGACCAGCCGCGGCCTGCGCACACTGGGGGTGCGTTTACGCCAGCATCACGAAAGCAGCCTGAAGATTGCCGAGTGGCTGGCGGCGCATCCGCAGGTGGCGCAGGTCAATCATCCGGCGCTGCCAGGCAGTAAAGGGCATGAGTACTGGAAGCGGGATTTCAGCGGCAGCAGCGGCCTCTTCTCCTTTGTGCTCAACAAGCGTTTGAACAATGAAGAATTGGCCAACTATCTCGATAATTTTTCGCTCTTCAGCATGGCCTATTCGTGGGGCGGGTTTGAATCACTGATCCTCGCCAACCAGCCTGAGCACATCGCCGCTATTCGCCCGGAAGGCCGTGTCGACTTCGACGGCACGCTGATCCGATTGCACATTGGTTTAGAAAACGTTGATGATCTTATCGGTGATTTAGTGGCAGGCTTTCAGCGCATCGTGTAAACCATGATTAACGGGGCAAAAAGTAAGATTATTCTCCCTTTGTTGCGCCCCGGATCGAGGTCTTTTTGGCGAAGTGGAGTACAATAGCCTCCTCTACGCGGTTCCACAGGAAAGCCCATGGCTGTTATTCAAGATATTATTGCTGCGCTCTGGCATCACGACTTTGCTGCGCTGGCCGATCCGCACGTTGTCGGCGTTGTCTATCTCGTGATGTTTGCCACGCTCTTTTTAGAGAACGGCTTGCTTCCTGCCTCGTTTTTACCGGGCGACAGCTTACTGCTGCTCGCCGGGGCGCTGATTGCGCGCGGCTGCATGGACTTTGTCTCAACGCTGCTGATCCTTACCTCCGCCGCCAGTCTCGGCTGCTGGCTGAGCTATGTTCAGGGGCGCTGGCTGGGCAATACGCGTATTGTGAAAAGCTGGCTGGCGCAGCTGCCGGTGAAGTATCACGAGCGCGCCACCTGCATGTTTGACCGTCACGGCCTGCTGGCGCTGCTGGCCGGGCGTTTTCTGGCTTTTATCCGCACCCTGTTGCCAACGATGGCCGGTATCTCTGGCTTGTCGAACCGCCGTTTTCAGCTCTTCAACTGGCTGAGCGCGCTGCTGTGGGTCGGCGTGGTGATCTCGCTCGGCTACGCGATTAGCATGATCCCGTTTGTGAAACGCCACGAAGACCAGGTGATGACCTTTTTAATGGTGCTGCCGCTGTTCCTGCTGGTGGTGGGCCTGATTGGTGCCGTTACTGTCGTGCTAAAGAAGAAGTTCAGCAACGCCTGAGTTACTGCCCTCTTCGCGCGAAGAGGGCCTCCGTTATGCCCCCTGCATGGTGCGAATGCGCGCCAAATCCTCTCCCGGCGTCACGCCGAAGTAACGCTTAAATTCGCGGCTAAACTGCGATGGGCTCTCATAGCCGACACGCATCGCCGCCGCGCTCGCTTTCATGCCATCGTGCACCATCAACATCCGCGCTTTGTGCAGGCGGTAGGTTTTCAGGTATTGCAGCGGCGAGGTGCTGGTCACCGATTTGAAGTTATGGTGAAACGCCGAGACGCTCATGTTCGCTTCTGCCGCTAACTGGTCGACGCTGAGGTTTTCGGTGTACTGGCTCTCAATGCGCTTTAAGACGCGGCTAATCAGGCTGAAGTGGGTCTGACGGCTCACCAGCGCCAGCAGCGCACCGCCGCGCGGCCCGGTCAGCACGTGGTAAAGCATCTCGCGGATAATCTGTTTGCCCAGAATGCGCGCGTCCAGCGGGCGCTCCATCACATCCAGCAGGCGCTCCGCCGCGCAGAGGATCTCCTCTGATAACACCGCCGAGTTAATACCGCTGGCGGCGTTCTCCGGGCGAAAATGCTCATCTTCACCGATATCCATCAGCAGCTCCTGCAACTGCAAGATGTCGACATTAAGACGAATGCCCGCCAGCGGTACCTCCGGCGTGGCAAAGGTTTCACACTCGAAGGGCAGCGGCACCGTTAACAGCAGATATTCGTTGGTGTCATAGCGAAAGACGCGCTCGTTGATATACCCGATTTTATGGCCGGAAAAGAGAAACACGATCCCCGGCTGGTACATCACCGGCGTCCGGGTGCCGGGCTGCGTGCCATAGAGCAGGCGGATATCCGGCAGCAGCGCGGTCAATCTATTTTCATTATTTTTCAGTCTCTTAACTTTTTCAGTCAGATGCAGGCAGATCGCTTCACGGTTCATGGTTTGCCACTCCGGCGGCCAGTTTCAACGGCTCTAGTGTGCAAACTTTTGTGACATTTCTCCAGCCGGATAGAGAAACAGGCAAGACATCGGCAGGAATGTGCATTGAGCCTGTGCAGCCCCGCGCCCACAATGATCGGCATCGGGCGGCCTGCCGCCTCAGATTTTTCACCTCATCAGAAGGGAACGAGCAATGAATAACTTTAATCTGCATACCCCAACCCGCATTCTTTTTGGCAAAGGCGCAATTGCCGAACTGCGCGCGCAGCTCCCTGACAACGCCCGCGTGCTGATCACTTATGGCGGCGGCAGCGTGAAGAAAAACGGCGTACTTGACCAGGTTTACAGCGCGCTGGACGGAATGGACGTGCGCGAGTTCAGCGGTATCGAACCAAACCCGACCTACGAAACGCTGATGAAAGCGGTGCAGGTGGTACGCGATGAGCAGATCACCTTCCTGCTGGCAGTCGGTGGCGGTTCAGTGCTGGATGGCACCAAATTTATCGCAGCCGCTGCCCACTACGCCGAGGGCGTCGATCCATGGCATATCCTGCAAACCCGCGGCAGCGAGATCAAAAGCGCCATTCCGATGGGCTCCGTGCTGACGCTGCCGGCTACCGGCTCTGAATCCAACGCCGGTGCGGTGGTTTCCCGTAAAGCGACCGGCGATAAGCAGGCGTTCCACTCTCCGTTCGTGCAGCCGGTCTTCGCGGTGCTCGATCCGGTTTACACCTACACCCTGCCCCCGCGTCAGGTGGCGAATGGCGTAGTTGACGCCTTTGTCCATACTGTAGAGCAGTACGTCACTTATCCGGTAGATGGCAAAATTCAGGATCGCTTCGCCGAAGGCATTCTGCTGACGCTGGTTGAAGATGGCCCGAAAGCGTTGCAGGAGCCGGAGAATTACAACGTGCGCGCCAACGTTATGTGGGCGGCGACCCAGGCGCTGAACGGCCTGATTGGCGCGGGCGTGCCGCAGGATTGGGCTACCCATATGCTGGGCCATGAGTTGACAGCGATGCACGGGCTGGATCACGCACAAACGCTGGCGGTGGTACTGCCTGCGCTGTGGAATGAGAAGCGCGACACCAAACGCGAAAAACTGCTGCAATACGCCGCACGCGTATGGAATATCACCGAAGGCAGCGACGATGAGCGCATTGACGCGGCAATTACCGCCACGCGCGACTTCTTCGAGCGTATGGGCGTGCCGACGCGTCTTTCCGGCTACGGCCTTGATGGCAGCTCCATTCCGGCGCTGTTGGCTAAACTGGAAGAGCACGGCATGACGGCGCTGGGCGAGCATCAGGATATTACGCTGGATGTGAGCCGCCGCATCTACGAAGCCGCGCGCTAAGCGCTTCTCCACCCCCGGCTTTCGTTTTTGGGTTTTTCGACCACACTTAATGCAAACCAGCTTACCCGGCCTGTCCCGGTAAGCCTAGCGAAAGGAGAAATGCATGACACATCCAACGGTGATTAAACTCGCTGACGGCAATCTGATGCCGCAACTGGGTCTTGGCGTGTGGAAAGCGAGCAACGAGGAAGTGGTTACCGCCATCCATAAAGCTCTGGAAGTGGGTTATCGCTCTATCGATACCGCCGCGGCTTACAAGAACGAAGAGGGTGTTGGTAAAGCCTTAGCCAGCGCGGGCGTGCCGCGTGAAGAGCTGTTCATCACCACCAAGCTGTGGAATGACGATCAGAAACGCCCGGCCGAGGCCTTTAAAGAGAGCCTGGAGAAGCTTCAACTCGACTATGTCGATCTCTATCTGATGCACTGGCCGGTTCCGGCAATCGATCACTATGTCGAGGCCTGGAAAGGGATGATCGAGCTGCAACAGCAGGGGCTGATTAAGAGTATCGGCGTCTGTAACTTCCAGACCCACCATCTGCAAAAGCTCATCGATGAAACCAGCGTCATTCCGGTGATTAACCAGATTGAACTCCATCCGCTGCTGCAACAGCGCCAGCTGCATGCCTGGAACGCGACGCACAAGATCCAGACTGAGTCCTGGAGCCCGCTGGCACAGGGTGGTGAAGGCGTTTTCGATCAGAAGATCATTCGCGATCTGGCGGATAAATATGGCAAAACCCCGGCGCAGATCGTTATTCGCTGGCATCTCGACAGCGGTCTGGTGGTGATCCCGAAATCGGTCACCCCTGCGCGCATCGTTGAGAACTTCGACGTCTGGGATTTCCGCCTCGATAAAGATGAGCTAAGCGAAATTGCCAAACTGGACGAGGGCAAACGCCTCGGGCCAGACCCGGATCAGTTCGGCGGTTAAAGAGTATAGGCCGGACTTAAACGTAGGCCGGATAAGGCGAAGCCGCCATCCGGCATAATGCCAGCGCCATGCCTTGCCGGATGGCGCTGGCGCTTATCCGGCCTACAAGGTAATCCGGCCTACAAATCAACTTAGCGCGTCGCTTTTTTTCTCTGGTGCGCAATCGGCGTATGTTTGGTTAATGCCGGTCGCGCGCTGCGGCTCTGGCGGCGCGCTTCGCGCATCTCCTCCATCGTTGGCTCAGGCACCAGGCACTCGCGGCGGGAACCAATCAGGTGCTTTTTCCCCATCGCCTCAAGCGCCTGGCGCAGCAGCGGCCAGTTGGCCGGATCGTGGTAGCGCAGCAGCGCTTTATGCAGGCGGCGCTGCTTCTCCCCTCTCGGCACCACCACCTCTTCACTTTTGTAATCGATCTTCGACAGCGGGTTTTTGCCGGTGTAATACATGGTTGTCGAGTTGGCCAGCGGCGACGGGTAGAAGTTCTGCACCTGGTCGAGACGGAATCGGTGGCGCTTCAGCCACAGCGCCAGGTTCACCATATCCTCATCACGCGTGCCGGGGTGCGCAGAGATAAAGTAGGGGATCAGATACTGCTCTTTGCCCGCCTGCTTCGAGTAGGTGTCGAAAAGCTGCTTAAAGCGGTCATAGCTGCCCATGCCCGGCTTCATCATCTTCGACAGCGGCCCCGCTTCAGTATGTTCCGGCGCTATCTTCAGATAGCCGCCAACGTGGTGCGTCGCCAGCTCTTTGACATAGCGCGGATCTTCCACCGCCAGATCGTACCGCACGCCGGAGGCGATCAGGATCTTCTTGATGCCGCGCAGATCGCGGGCACGCCGGTAGAGATCGATGGTCGGCTGATGGTTGGTGTCCATATGCGGGCAGATCTCCGGATAGACACAGGAGAGGCGTCGACAGGTTTGCTCGGCGCGCGGCGAGGTACAGCGCAGCATATACATATTGGCCGTTGGCCCGCCCAGATCGGAGATCACCCCGGTAAAACCGGGCACCGTGTCGCGAATCGCTTCGATCTCATTGATGATCGAATCCTCGGAGCGGCTCTGAATAATGCGCCCTTCATGCTCGGTGATGGAGCAGAAGGAGCAGCCGCCGAAACAGCCGCGCATAATGTTAATCGAGAAGCGGATCATGTCGTAGGCCGGAATGCGGCTCTCGCCATAGGCCGGGTGCGGCACGCGCTGGTAAGGCAGCGCAAAGACGCTGTCCATCTCTTCGGTGGAGAGCGGAATGGCCGGCGGGTTGATCCAGATATAGCGATCGCCATGCTTTTGCAGCAGCGCGCGGGCACAGCCGGGGTTAGTTTCGTGGTGCAGAATGCGCGACGCATGGGCATAGAGCACTTTGTCCGCTTTCACCTTCTCGTAAGAGGGGAGCAGCACATAGGTTTTTTCCCACGGCTTCGGGCGCGGCGGCTGCACGATCACGCGTTTCGCGGCCTGCGGCTCAACGGGTTTATTATCGGCACAGGGCAGATCTTCGCCGTACGGATGGGGGATCGGATCGATCTTCCCCGGCGTGTCGAGGCGGGTGGAATCCACCCCGCTCCAGCCTGGCAGCGCCTCTTTGACCATAATCGCCGTATTGCGCACATCGCGGATCTGGCCTATCGGCTCCCCGGCGGCAAGGCGGTGCGCGACTTCCACCAGCGGGCGCTCGCCATTGCCGAACATCAGCATATCCGCCTTCGAATCGACCAGCACCGAGCGGCGCACGGTATCAGACCAGTAGTCATAATGGGCGGTGCGGCGCAAGCTGGCCTCAATCCCGCCGAGGATCACCGGCACCTCTCTCCACGCCTCTTTGCAGCGCTGGGTATAAACTAGCGTCGCGCGGTCCGGGCGCTTGCCGGCCACGTTATCTGGCGTATAAGCATCGTCATGGCGCAGCTTACGATCGGCGGTATACCGGTTGATCATCGAATCCATATTGCCGGCGGTGACGCCGAAAAAGAGGTTCGGTTTGCCGAGGCGCATAAAGTCCGTTTTGCTGCTCCAGTCCGGCTGGGCGATGATGCCGACGCGAAAGCCCTGCGCTTCCAGCATTCTTCCGCAGATCGCCATGCCGAAGCTCGGGTGATCGACATAGGCGTCGCCGGTCACGAGGATGATGTCGCAGCTGTCCCAGCCGAGTTCATCCATCTCTTCGCGCGACATCGGCAGAAAAGGCGCGGGGCCGAAGCAGGCCGCCCAGTACTGCGGCCAGGAGAAAAGATCGCGATCCGGCTGGATCAGGGAGAGTGCGCTCATCGTGCTTCCAGAAAAGGTAAAAAGGGAGTCAAAGGGCGGCGATTATACGCCCTCTTTGTAGGGGAATAGAAGGAGGTTTTTTCAGCACCCGGCAGGCAGAGCGCCGCCGGGTTGGAGGAAATTACGGCGCGGGGTTGACCAGCAGCTGGCCGACTGAGCCGCGATCGGCCATCTCCAGCGTCTGGCTCTGGAACTGGAACGGGAAGTGCGGCCACGAAGGTTGACCAAACCACACCAGCAGTTCCACCTGGCCGTCGATCCAGACGGTATCTTTCCAGCCGCGATCTTCCGGGAACGGCAGCGCGCCGTTGACGCTGCGCAGCATAAACATCGCGCCTTCAATATGGAACGACTGCGGCATCTCTGCGCGCACCGTCCAGCGCTCCCAGGTGCCCTGCTGGGCGGTCACATCGATGCGCTGTGGATCCCACAGCTGGCCATTGATACCCGGATCGCTACCGAGGGTCATGTCCCGGCTGCGCGACGGCGAACCGGCCATCAGATCCGCAGGCAGCAGACGCATCGGCAGGGTATCCGTCACCAGCGGCAGCAGACCGGTAGGACGCAACGTCAGTACCAGCGTGGAGATAAGGATGCTCGACGGCTCAAACAGGCCGCGCAGCCGATCCATGATCCCCGCCGCTTCGCCGCAGGTAATCGAAACTTCATCACCGTTGGTCATATCGACCAGCACTTCGCGCCGCTCACCGGGTGCCAGCGACAGCTGTTTGACCGACACCGGCGCAGGCAGGAAGCCCTGATCACCGGCGATTACATGCAGGGCGCGGCCGTCGCTCATCTGTAGCAGATAGCGCCGGGAGTTGGAGGCATTGAGCAGACGCAGGCGCACCCAGCCGCGGGAGACTTCGACAAAGGGGCTTTGCGCGCCGTTGACCATCAGCGTATCGCCGACAAACCCACCGCTGCCCGGCTCGCTGTACTCCGGGGTACCGAAGTTATCCAGCCGCTTATCCTGAATGATGATCGGAAAGTCATCCACGCCGTAGTGATTGGGGATCGGCAGCGCTTTGCTGATCTCATCTTCCACCAGCCACATCCCCGCCAGACCGCTATAGACCTGCTCAGCGGTGCGGTTCGGCGTGTTGGCGTGATACCACAATGTCGCGGCGCTCTGGCGAATTGGCAGCACCGGTGCCCAGTCATTGCTGGCGCTCATCATGCGCGCGGCGCCGCCCATCAGCGGGCCTGGCACCTGCAGGCCGCTCACGGTCATCGCCACGCTTTCCGTCAGCCGGTTGCTGTAAATCAGCTTTACGTCATCGCCATTCCACACGCGGATGGTCGGCCCGAGATAGCGACCGTTGATGCCGGAAACCGGCGCGCGGGTGCCTTTAACAAAGGACCAGTGCGCGCGCTGGAGCGTCATAAAAAGCGGCTGTCCGCGCCGCGATTCGAGCAGCGGCGGAACGGGCAGCGGCGGTTGCTGCCCGGCAGCATTCGCCCTCAGCGGCACTGCGCTGGTACATAGCGCAAGGCCGGAAGCCTGAAGAAACTGACGCCGACTGAGTGACATATTTGCTCCGAGTAACACTGACTTAATACGCCAGAGGCTGGGTGCCTCCGGGTTTGCTCACAACTGACGTTTATACCCGACCGGCGGCTTCGCGTTCTGCCACTTCTTTATCGAGCTCTTCGATTTTTGCCGCCATCAGTTCGCGGCAGTGGGTCGCTAACTGGCGAACCTGATCTTTACCGAACTGCGTAACATCCACCGGCGGCAGCATTTCAACAATCACCAGCCCATTCTTCAGGCGGTTGAGATTCACTTTATTCGAGGTGGTGGAGACGCAGACCGGAATAATCGGCACACCGGCTGCAATCGCGGCGTGGAACGCACCGGTTTTAAATGGCAGCAGGCCGCGACCACGGCTACGCGTCCCTTCCGGGAACATCCAGACCGAGATGTTACGTTTCTGGATCTGCTTCACCACCTGCGCGATGGTGCCGTGCGCTTTGGCGCGGTTATCACGGTCAATCAGCAGGTTGCCGGTCAGCCAGTAGAGTTGACCAAAAAACGGGATCCACAGCAGGCTCTTTTTACCCACGGTAACCGTCGGCGGCAGCACAATGCTGGAGGCGGTGACCATATCGTAGTTGTTTTGGTGGTTAGCGATATAGATGGCGTTGCCGAACTTATCCGCGCCCGGCGGCAGGCGTCTTTCCACTTTCAGCCCGCACACTGGCGCAAGGCGACCAAAAAGATGGCCGAAGGTGGCAACATGTTTTGGGTTTCTTGGACTGAGCAGGCAGTAAATCGAGCCGAATATCGAGACAAGAATGGAGTAGATAACGATGATGATGACACGAAAAATAAATAACATAGCGACCTCTGAAGCCCATACCCTGAGCATTATATACACGCCAGCGTAAATCCGCTGATGCTGGCTGCGCCTCGCTGACCGCCATGCGGTCCGGGCTTGTGTTATGCGGCCTTTAAAAAGAACGTATTGTTAATCGCAATCTGCGAATAAACAACGTCTTTACGGGAAATTTCTAAGAAATATCTCCCCGCGCGCGGCGGGGAGAGGATGATGAAGATTACTCTTCGCTATCGCCCGCGCCCGGACGGGTCGGCGAGTCGATCTCTATGCGGTCAATCTTCTGCAAACCGCGCATCAGCGTACCGCGACGTCCGCGCTCGCCATGCACTTTTTGCAGCTCTTCCGGACGCAGTTTGATCTTGCGTTTGCCGACGTGGAGCGTCAGCGTGCTCTGCGGAGGCAGCAGGTAGAGGTGCGCCAGCGCGTCGCTGCCTTTCGCCGCTTCAGCGGAAGGTATGCCGATGATTTTGTTGCCTTTGCCTTTCGAGAGCTGCGGCAGATCGCTGACCGGGAACATCAGCATGCGGCCGGCGGCGGTGATCGCCAGCAGCATATCGTCGTCGTGCTCGATGGCAATCGGTGCCATTACACGCGCGTTCTCCGGCAGGTTGATCAGCGCTTTACCGGCACGGTTACGGGCAATTAAGTCATTGAAGGTACAGACGAAACCGTAACCGGCATCGGATGCCATCAGCAGCTTCTGATCTTCATTGCTCATCATCATATGCTCAACCGTCGCGCCCGGCGGCAGCGTCAGCTTGCCAGTGATCGGCTCGCCCTGCCCGCGCGCCGACGGCAGCGAAATCGGGTCGACAGCATAGCTGCGCCCGGTGGTATCGATAAAGACCACCGGCTGGTTGCTCTTGCCCTTCGCCGACGCTTTCCAGCTGTCGCCCGCTTTGTAGCTCAAACCCTGCGCGTCAATGTCATGCCCTTTGGCGCTGCGTACCCAGCCCATCTGCGACAGCACAATCGTCACCGGCTCTGACGGCAACATATCGTGCTCGCTCATCGCTTTGGCCTCTTCGCGCTCGTGCAGCGGTGAGCGGCGATCATCGCCGAAAGCAGTGGCATCGGCCTGCAGCTCTTTTTTCAGCAGGGTGTTCATCTTGCGCTCGGAAGCGAGGATCGCCTGCAGCTGATCGCGCTCTTTTTCCAGCTCGCTCTGCTCGCCGCGGATCTTCATCTCTTCCAGTTTGGCGAGATGGCGCAGTTTTAACTCAAGAATGGCTTCCGCCTGGGTTTCACTGATGCCGAAACGCGACATCAGCACCGGCTTCGGCTCATCTTCGCCGCGGATAATCTCAATCACTTCGTCGATATTGAGGAACGCCACCAGCAAACCTTCAAGGATATGCAGGCGCTTGAGCACTTTCTCCAGGCGGTGATTCAGGCGGCGGCGCACCGTATCGCGGCGGAAGGTCAGCCATTCGGTGAGGATCTCCAGCAGGTTTTTCACCGCCGGACGACCATCGAGGCCAATCATATTGAGGTTGATGCGGTAGCTCTTCTCCAGATCGGTGGTGGCGAAGAGGTGGTTCATCACCTGATCCATATCGACGCGGTTGGAGCGCGGCACCACCACCAGGCGGGTCGGGTTTTCGTGGTCCGACTCATCGCGCAGGTCATCGACCATCGGCAATTTTTTATTGCGCATCTGGCTTGCGATCTGCTCCAGCACGCGCGCGCCGGAGACCTGGTGCGGCAGCGCGGTGATCACCACGGCGCCATCCTCTTTTTTCCACACCGCGCGCATACGCACGGAGCCGCGACCGTTCTGGTAGATTTTGCGGATTTCAGCACGTGAAGTGATGATCTCTGCTTCGGTCGGGTAGTCCGGCCCCTGGACAATATCCAGCAGCTCATCGAGGGTGGTTTTTGGCTGGTCAATCAGCGCCATCGCCGCGTTGGCGACTTCGCGCAGGTTGTGCGGCGGAATGTCCGTCGCCATACCGACTGCAATCCCGGTGGTGCCGTTCAGCAAAATGTTCGGCAGGCGGGCAGGCAGCATTTTCGGCTCCTGCAGCGTACCGTCGAAGTTCGGCACCCACTCAACGGTGCCCTGCCCCAGCTCGCTCAGCAGCAGCTCGGCATATTTCGACAGGCGGGATTCGGTATAACGCATGGCGGCAAAGGATTTCGGATCGTCCGGTGCCCCCCAGTTCCCCTGGCCGTCGACCAGCGGGTAGCGATAGGAGAAGGGCTGCGCCATCAGCACCATCGCTTCATAGCAGGCGCTGTCGCCGTGCGGGTGGTATTTACCCAGAACGTCGCCCACGGTACGGGCGGATTTCTTGAACTTCGCGCTGGCGCTCAGCCCCAGTTCAGACATTGCGTAGACGATGCGACGCTGAACGGGTTTCAGGCCATCACCGATAAACGGCAACGCACGATCCATGATGACGTACATGGAGTAGTTCAGGTATGCGTTTTCCGTAAATTCATGCAGCGCAAGGCGCTCTGCCATATCGCTCATTAATCGTGATTCCTCAACGTATGCGCCCACCTTTTCGGCGGCAATATTGCCGCAGATACTACCCTATCTGCGGCGAGGAGTCATAGCGATGAGCGATTTTTTCACGCGCGGTCAGCGCTTACTGACCGACTTTGCGGATCTCTTTTACGTCGATCTCAACGGAGTTCCAGTCTTTGTCCACTTCACCCTGGATTTCGACCTTATCCTGCGGTCCAACGCTCAGCCCTTTCCAGCGTTTCTGGTCAATATCGACATTGATGGTGCCGGTGGCATCTTTGAAGGAGTAGGTATCATCCGAGATGCGCTCAACGATGTTCCCGCTAAGCGTAACCCAGGCATCATCGCGCAGGGATTTTGCGCTCTCAACGGTCGCTTTACTGCCGTTTGGCCCGGTAAAGCCGCCGCCCTGCTGAGAGGTGGTTTGTTGTTGTGCCGCCCCCGGGCCGGTAAAACCGCCCTGATTAGCAGCAAATGCCGGCGCGGCGCAGAGTGCGAGAACAGCGGTGATAGCAGCAAACTTTTTCATCTTATCTCTCCCTTTTTGTTGGTAAGGCTCCATTAAGCCAGCCACTTCTTAACAACTTCTTAAGGCGTAAAAAGATTATTTTTCGCTGTACAACGCCCGCTGCAAGCGGGTTAACTGCCTCGAAGCCTGAGTACACGGAGAGAGTATGCGAATTCTGCTGATAGAAGATGATGCGCTGATTGGTGATGGTCTGAAGGCTGGCCTTGGCAAAAAAGGCTTCACCGTCGACTGGTTTACCGACGGCAAGCTCGGCAAAGCGGCGCTGTTTGCCGCACCTTATGACGCGGTGATCCTCGACTTAACGCTGCCGGGACTTGATGGGTTAACCATCCTGCGCGACTGGCGCGAGCAGAAGCGCAGCGAGCCGGTGCTGATCCTTACCGCGCGCGACGCCATTGAGCAGCGGGTCGAAGGGCTGCGGCTCGGCGCTGATGACTATCTCTGCAAACCCTTTGCGCTGGTGGAAGTGGCCGCCCGGCTGGAGGCGCTGATTCGCCGCACCCACGGCCAGGCGCAAAGCCTGCTGCGCCACGGCCAGGTCACCCTCGACCCGGTAAGCCTGGTCGCCACCTTTCATAACGAAACACTGGTGCTGAAACCGAAAGAGTTCGCCCTGCTGGAACTTCTGCTGCGCAACGTTGGGCGCGTGCTGCCGCGCAAAGCGATTGAAGAGAAGCTCTACAGCTGGGATGGGGATGTCTCCAGCAACGCGGTGGAGGTGCATGTGCACCATCTGCGCCGCAAGCTCGGCAGCGACTTTATCCGCACTGTGCACGGCATCGGCTACACCTTAGGAGAGGCATGAAATTTACGTTTCCCCATAGCCTGCGGCTGCGTCTGACGCTGCTCTTTTTGCTGCTCTCGCTGGCGGCGTGGCTCTGCGCCAGCGTCGTCGCCTGGCAGCAGACGCGCGACAAACTCGACAAGCTGTTTGATACCCAGCAGATGCTGTTTGCCAAACGCCTGAGCGTGATGAAGCTCGACCAGTTGCAAAGCGCCGCGCCGCAGGTCACTAAAAAGAAGATTAAGCATGGCCATCTTGATGATGACGTGCTGGCCTTCGCCATCTACTCCACCGACGGCAAACTGCTGCTGCACGATGGCGACAACGGGCGCGATATCCCCTACGCCTGGCGTCGCGATGGCTTTGATGATGGGCAACTGCGCGATGATGACGATAAGTGGCGCTTTTTGTGGCTGACCGCCCCCGGCGGCGAGTACCGCATTGTGGTTGGTCAGGAGTGGGAGTATCGCCAGGAGATGGCGCTGGAGATCATCACCTCACAGCTGACGCCGTGGCTGGTGGCGCTGCCATTAATGTTGTTACTGTTAATCGCCCTGCTGACCCGTGAGCTGCGCCCTTTGAAAAAGGTGGCGCTGGCGCTGCGTACGCGCGCTCCGGATCGCGCCGATGCGCTGGAAACCCGCGGCGTGCCCGGCGAAGTGCGCCCGCTGCTGGATGCCCTCAACCAACTCTTTGCCCGCACGCATACCATGATGCTGCGCGAGCGGCGCTTTACCTCCGACGCCGCCCATGAGCTGCGCAGCCCGCTGGCGGCGCTGAAAGTGCAGACGGAAGTCGCACAGCTCTCCGATGACGATCCCACTGCGCGCGCCAGAGCGCTGAGCCAGTTACATCTTGGGATCGATCGCGCGACCCGGCTGGTCGATCAGCTATTAACCCTTTCGCGCCTCGATTCGCTGGAGCATATGGAGGATGTCGAGACGCTGGAGCTGGATGCGCTGCTGCAATCGGCAGTGATGGAGACCTACCACAGCGCGCAGCAGGCGGGAATGGATATCCGCCTGCATCTGAATGCCCACGACGTGCGCCGCCAGGGCCAGCCGCTGCTGCTCAGCCTGCTGGTGCGCAACCTGCTGGATAACGCCATCCGCTACAGCCCGCCGGGCAGCGTGGTGGATGTCACCCTTGAAGCCAACAGCCTGAGCGTGCGGGATAATGGCCCAGGCGTCAGCGACGAGGCGCTGGCGCGCATTGGCGAGCGCTTCTATCGCCCGCCGGGGCAGAGTGAAACCGGCAGCGGGCTGGGGTTATCGATTGTGCAGCGTATTGCCGCTCTGCATCAGATGCAGGCCACCTTTGCTAATCATCCGGAGGGCGGTTTTATCGTTACTCTGCGCTGGTAGAGGGATTATTGCTTATTGCGCAAAAGTCTTTGCCATTATTGCCAATTTAATCGCCCCGTTGATACGGATAGAATCGCCGACAAACGTATTTATCCGGGAACAAAAAATGAGCAACATTCTGATTATCAACGGCGCGAAGAAATTCGCGCACTCCAATGGCGAACTGAACGATACCCTGACCGACGTTGCGGCCAGCTTCCTGCGCGATGCCGGGCACGAAGTGAAAACCGTGCGTACCGACGGCGAGTACGACGTTAAAGCGGAAGTGGAGAATTTCCTGTGGGCCGACACGGTGATCTGGCAGATGCCGGGCTGGTGGATGGGCGCACCGTGGACGGTGAAAAAGTATATGGATGATGTCTTTACCGAAGGCCACGGTTCACTGTATGCCAGCGATGGTCGTACCCGCTCCGACGCGGCGAAGAAGTATGGCTCCGGCGGATTAATCCAGGGCAAAACCTACATGCTGTCGCTCACCTGGAACGCGCCAATCGACGCCTTTACCGATAAAGAGCAGTTCTTCCACGGCGTCGGTGTTGACGGTGTTTACCTGCCGTTCCATAAAGCGAACCAGTTCCTCGGCATGGACGCATTGCCGACATTTATCGCTAATGACGTGATCAAAATGCCGGACGTCCCGCGTTATATTGCAGAATATCGCAAGCATCTGGCGGAGATTTTTGCTTAACTGTAGCTGGACTTAAAAGGAGTAAACCATGTTGACAGTAGTAGCAGAGATCCGCACTCGCCCAGGGCAGCACCATCGCCAGGCCGTGCTTGATGAATTCGCGAAAATTGTACCGGTTGTGCTGCAAGAAGCAGGTTGCCACGGCTATGAGCCGCTGATCGACCACGCCGCTGGCGTCAGCTTCCAGACGACCGCGCCGGATTCCATCACGATGGTTGAGCGTTGGGAAAGCGTGGCGCATCTTGAAGCGCACCTGCAAACGCCCCACATGAAAGCGTGGAGCGAAGCAGTAAAAGGCGATGTCCTCGAGACCCATATCCGTATTCTCGAATCGGGTCTGTAACAGCCTTCCCCTCACCGCCAGGCGGGGGGAGAATACTCAGGCCGGCGCTTGCCGGCCCTTTGTTTACCAGTACAACTTCCAGCTCAGCGAGAAACGCGCCAGCGCTTCGACATAGAAGTAATCCCCCCAGCTTGCACACTCATCCACCCCTTTATTGCTCGACAGATGGTAGACCGAGTGCTTAAGCAGGCCGTTGGTCGCCTCCTGCTTGCCCGCCAGATAGTGCTTACTCAGCGATGACATAATGCGCATTGCCCACTGCTGGTAATGGGCGCGATCCGGGTCGGTCACCGGTAACTGCTTAACCAGCTCCAGCAAGCCGCAGACCGCAATCGCCGCCGACGAGGAGTCGCGCAGCGCGTCGGTACCCACCAGCGCCAGATCCCAGTGGCAGACCGCATCTTCCGGCAGGCGGTTGAGGAAGTAGTTCGCCAGCCGTTTTGACAGCGCCACCATCTCTTTATCGCCGGTGTAGATATAGCTCAGCAGGAAGCCGTAAATGCCCCACGCCTGGCCGCGCGACCAGCAGGAATCATCGGCGTAGCCCTGCTGGGTATTGCCATAACGCGGCGCGCCAGTCTGCACATCCATATAGTAGGTGTGAAAGGTGGAAGCATCTTCGCGGATAAGGTATTTCGCCGCCTGGCGCACGTGGGCTTCGGCGGCATCGGCAAAGCGCCGGTCGCCGGTTTGCTCCGTCGCCCAGTAGAGCAGCGGCAGGTTCATATTGCAGTCGATGATCATCCGCCCGGCCTGGGCAGGATCGTTAAGATCGCCCCACGCCTGGATGATCTGCGCTTTTTCATGAAAGCGCTCCAGCAGTGCCTCGGCCGCCAGTAGCCCAAAGCCGCGCGCATCGCGATTGCCGGTTAAGCGCCAGGCCGCCACGCAGGAGAGCGTGTATAAAAAGCCGAGATCGTGCGTGTTGGTGTCTTCGCGTCCGGCGATGCGCAGGCCAAAGGAGCGCACGTGACGCTCAGCCAGCGCGCGAAACGCCTCATCGCCGCTCATCTCCCAGGCCAGCCACAGCTGCCCGGTCCAGAAGCTGGTGGTCCACTCGACGTTGCCGGTCAGCGGATAAAAGCCGTCGACGCAGGTCTCCGCCGGGAACTGCTCACCGAACTCGGTTAAATGACGGCGAATCAGTTCAAGGGTGTGGCTACGCGCAGAGTCCAGCTCATCTTTAAAGGTCTGCGCATCGGGCGCAGCCGGGCATGGGCGTAACGTTTCCTCGTTGATTTTACTTAACATTGTTCGGTTCCTTCTCTGTTCGATAATCGGATAGCCATTACCCTGCCGTTTTCGCATCCAGCGTGCGGGCTTGCCGCCATTTGCTCTGGCAGGCAGACAGGGTAAACAGGGAGATAAAGGTAAAGGTCAGCGCAATCGCGCCCATGATGATGTAGGTGTGTTCAAAGCCGATGCGGTCATACAAAATCCCGGCGGGCGACGAGACCACCACATTGCCGACGTAGAGCATCGCCTGGTAGCCCAGCAGATACATGGTGGCATTAACGCGTTTATCGAAATGCTCGGCGATATATTTAAATACCGACACCAGCAGCAAACAGATTTCGAGACCGTAGAGCGGTTTGAGGATCGAAATAAGCAGATGCGATTCGCACAGCCCGGAGATAATTAACCGCGCGCCGACAATCAGGCCGACAATTAATAACCCGCGCTTGGCCCCAATAAAGTTCACAAACAGCGGGATGACCATATACATGACAAATTCCATGCCCGACTGCACCGTGCCCAGATAACCAAACACCGCATTGCCTTCATGCACATCGTCAAAGAAGGTGACGAAGTAGCGTGAGAACTGCTGTTCGGCGATAAACATCATCCACGCGACACCGGCGACATAGAGGCAGAAGGCCCAGAATTTGCGGTTACGCAGCAGCGCATAGACATCGGCAGGCGCGATCTTCTCTTTCGTCAGCACTTCACCCGCATGGGCGGAGTGGACATTCACTTTCAGGCTCAGCAGCACTGCCAGCATAATCAGCGACGCCACAGAACCCATGATGAAGTTATAGGCCGGAGAGAGGTTAAACAGCAGGCCGGAGAAAGAGGAAGCCACCGCCCAGCCAAGGGATCCCCACATGCGGATCTGCCCAAACTCCATGCCGTTTAAGCGGCTGTAACGGTCGGTATAGGATTCGCACGCCGCCACGCCCGCATACCACGCGAAGCTTAAATAGATAGCGCCAACAATAATCCCGACCAGGGTGTTGGACATTAACAGCGGCTGATAGACATAGATAAAGAACGGTGCCATTAAGGCTGACATCAGCACGACAAAATAGAGCAGGTATTTGCTCATGCCGATTTTATCCAGGATATAGCCATAAATCGGTTTCAGAATAACGGAGAAGATACCGTTAACGGCAAAGACCGTGCCGATAACCGTCCCGCTTAAATTGGCTTTTTGTCCCAGCCAGATCGCCAGCAAACCAATGCTCGCCGACCAGGTAAAAAAGTAGAGAAAGATAAAGGTGCTGATTTTGTAATATTCAGTTTTATTATTTATGGTGATTTTTTCCATACTATCCTCGACGAAAGCATGTAGGGTTCAGCGTTATTTCCCGGCCAGCGCCGGGCATCAAAGTGCAATCTCGATACGGTTTTTCTGCCCCGGTTGATGGATCACCAGCGCGTTATTGTTGATAAGCAGTTCCGGTAAGAGCGGGTTGAAGGCCAGTTCGCAGGTTGCCGCCTGCACGGCACACGCCAGCCACTGCTGGCCTGCAGCAATCTCGGTGCGTAGCACCGGAATGGAGGCGCAGGGCGAAAACATGATGCTGCTGTTGGGCGGTGTGACGATGCTGTCCGCCTCGCGCACCTCATCGGCGAGCAGGTTGAAAATGCCGCTGACGCCGTTTTCAGCGACCACCAGGCTGCCGTGCTGCTCAGAGCGATGGGGCGCTTTCAGCACCGCAAAGCCCCCTTCCACGCTGGTCAGCGCGCGAGCGGTGTTGATGCGGTGAACGCGAAGATGCCACTCGCCGCAGGGGATCAGCCAGGTGGCGATCTGTACGTCATGCCACGGCGACCAGCGGGAGAAGATCGCCTGCTCGCTTATCACCACTTCGTCGCACTCGCGGCGGCCACGAAAGTAGTTATCCCCTTCACTCAGCAGCAGCATTGAGTCGCAGGCGGCATGCTTGATGCCGTAGCGCCCGCGCTCTATGGTGAAACCAAAGCGGCTGGAGTAGGCAAATTTGGTGTATTTCGCTTCGGTATTGACGTAGTTATTCAGCTCCAGCTGTCCTGCGGTCAGCATCCAGACGTGCTTTGACTCTTCGCTGTGCACGATAAGCTGCCCGGCAGGGGCAATTACGCGCTGCGCGTCGAGCCGCGGTAACGGCTGCTCTTCGGCACACCAGAAGGGGTGAGAGTCGGGCAGCGCGAGGATCAAGAAGACCTTCAGCGCCCAGTAGGGCGAGCCGGGTGAGTTGTAATCCTCGCACATCGCCAGGTTCGGGTAGGCAAAACCGAGCGTCAGAATGCCGTCGCGATCGAAGATGGGTTGTTTAAGCCACCAGCGCAGGTGGCGCAGGATCACGCCTTTTACCACGCCCGGCGTCAAGACCGGCAGGTCAGCAAAGGCGACGGCGCTCCAGAAGGCGACCATCGCAAAGCGATAGGTGAGGCTGCGGCCAAACGGCACTGACTCCCCTTCTGCCGCTGACATATAGATAAAGTCCTCGGCAAACAGGCTGGCGCGCTCGCGAATGGTTGCCGCGCGCGGCGCATCCTCTTCACCGTTCAGCGTGGCGTAGATCAGGCCGTAAAAATGAAACGCCATCGAGATGTAGTAATCTTTTGGCCGGCCGAGGCCGTCGGAGTACCAACCGTCGCCAAGATAGTAGGCATCCATCATCGCAAAGCGGCGTTCAATCGCCCGCGCATCCCACGGCAAACCGGCGCGTTTGAAGCCCAGTTGCACCATGATGGCGAAGAAGTTCCAGTTGCTGTCGGGCATTTCCGCTTCGGTGATCTGGTTAAGCCAGCGGTAGAGGTTTTCGGTTTCCTGCGCACTGAAGTTCAGTGTGAATTTATCACCCAGCAGTGCCAGCCCGAGACCGTAGACCGCCATCTCCACCAGCCGCTGATCGTATGCCACGGTGTCGCCCCAGTAGCCGCTATCCTGCGGATCAGTGCCGCGCTTGATCGCCGCCAGATATTTCTCGCTGAAGGTTTGTGCATCGCCGCCCGCCATCAGCGGGAAGAGCCCCCACAGCGCGCGGGAGAGCCCCTCCATTTCAGCAATCTCATCGCTGTAGTGGGCGCTGGTAGCACCGAGGGAGAATTGCGCCGCACCGGCCGGAAACTGTTTATCCAGCGCGTCGAGCATGGTAGTCAGCGCGCTTACTACCTCGTCGCGGGATGACAATGGATTTGATTTTTTCTCGTGCGCCGCCTGCATAACCTTTCCTCCCCTGATGTGTGGCAGAAGAATAGTTAATGAACAGCGCGGGGAAATGTTACCTCTGTCACACCGCCGTAACTTCTCTGAACCCGTTATTAAGAAAATTTAAAACCGTGGTTTATAAATGGCTACAGGGAAGTAAAAATTGAGATTGATTGCACCATGACTTCGGGCTTGCAGGCAGAGCGGCTGGAACTGATTACCCTCAACGACGCGATCGTGTCGTTTAGTCGCCTTTACGCCAATACCGTGCGGTACCACCACTGGCATCAATGCCTGGAAGTGCTTTATGTCGAAGAGGGTTTTGGCGTGGTGATTGTTGATAATCGCCACTACACCATGCGGCCCGGCAGGCTCTTTTTCTTTCCGCCTTTTACGCTGCACCGGGTGATGGTGGATGAGCAGGCGCAGGATTGTTATCGCCGCACCATTATCCATGTCGATCACCATGTGGTGCTGAAACACCTGCGCGATTTTCCACATAATCACCAGCGTTTACAGCGCCTCTCCTTACGCGGCGGCGCGGCGGTGGTGATGGACGCGGCCGATATCCATCCCCATATCGATCATCTGTTTAGCTGTTATGGGAAGCTGGCGGAGAACCGCAGCCTGAATGTGGAGCAGGTCGCCTGCCTGCTGCTGAATCTGTTAAGTATGTTGCCGGAAGATATTGAGAAATTACCGGAAGAGCAGAGCGGGATCGCCACGCCAGTAATGTTCTGGCTACAAGAGAATTACCGGCAGAAGTTTAGCCTGCAACGCCTCGCCGGGGATCTGGGTAAGTCGCGCAGCTATGTCTCGCGCCGCTTTCACTTCGAGACCGGCGAGCCGATCCATCAATATTTAAACACCCTGCGTCTGCGCAAAGCGTGCGACTCGCTGCTTCACACGCCGCTCAGCATCCGCGAGATCGCCCTTGATGTCGGGTTTTCCGATGTGACCTACTTTATTAGCGCGTTTAAACGCGGCATCGGCGAAACGCCGTTGCAGTACAGGAAGAATCATCGCAACGAACACGCCCTTAAAAAGCACCTTTAAAAGCACTTTTTAATGCACCATAATGGCCTCTCTTTGACAGGAGAACGATCATGCCATTCCAGATTCTGACGACCACCGCAGCCAGCATCACCGAACTGAAACGTGACCCGATGGGAACATTTAATGCCGGTGAAGGCGCGCCGGTTGCCATTCTTAATCGCAATGAACCCGCGTTCTACTGCGTCCCGCCCGCGCTCTATGCACGCCTGATGGAGATGCTCGAAGACGAAGAGCTGGGGCGCATTGCGGACGAACGTGCTGATGAACCCACCATCGAGGTCAAGCTTGATGACCTATAAGCTGGCGTTCAACGTATCGGCATTAAAGGAGTGGAAGAAGCTGGGAAGCACCGTTCGCGAACAGTTCAAAAAGAAGCTTCAGGAGCGGCTCGAAAACCCGCGCGTCCCGGCAGCACAGCTTCATGGGCGCAAAGATCAGTACAAAATTAAGCTACGCGGTGCGGGATACCGGCTGGTCTATAAAGTCGAAGAGGAGATCATCACCGTGACGGTGATCGGTGTGGGCAAACGCGAGAACGATGAGATCTACACAGCCACACGCTTCAGATAAGATGCACAACATGCCGGATGGCGGCTTGCACCTTGTCCGGCCTACATAAAACCCGAAGAGTTATAGCTGATTGCCGGGCCTGGTTGAGCACAGCGTGCCGGATGGCGGCTTGCGCCTTATCCGGCCTACATAAAACCCGAAGAGTTATAGCTGATTGCCTGGCCTGGTTGACCACAACATGCCGGATGGCGGCTTGCGCCTTATCCGGCCTACATAAAACCCGAAGAGTTATAGCTGATTGCCGGGCCTGGTTGAACACAGCGTGCCGGATGGCGGCTTACGCCTTATCCGGTTTACATAAAACCTGAAAGCGTTGACCAGGCCCGGTAAGCGGACGCCACCGGGCACAGGGATCAGGCTTCGATCTCCGCCGTATCGCCCTTCTCTTGCAGCCAGTTGCGTCGATCTTCCGAGCGCTTCTTAGCCAGCAACATATCCATCATGGCGTCGGTCTGCTTGTCATCTTCATCGCTGATGATGAGCTGCACCAGGCGGCGCGTATTCGGATCGAGCGTGGTTTCACGCAGCTGCATCGGGTTCATCTCGCCCAGCCCTTTAAAGCGCTGTACGTTCGGTTTGCCCTTTTTGCGTTTCAGCTGCTCCAGCACGCCGGTTTTTTCCTCTTCCGTTAACGCGTAATAGACCTCTTTGCCGAGATCGATACGGTAGAGCGGGGGCAGCGCAACGTAGACGTGACCGTTTTTCACAAGCGTACGGAAATGTTTCACAAACAGCGCGCAGAGCAGCGTGGCGATGTGCAGCCCGTCGGAATCCGCATCCGCCAGGATACAGATCTTGCCGTAGCGCAGCTGGCTGAGATCTTCGCTGTCCGGATCGATACCGATCGCCACCGAAATATCATGCACCTCCTGCGAGGCCAGCACTTCATCGGAGGAGACTTCCCAGGTGTTAAGGATCTTGCCCTTCAGCGGCATGATCGCCTGAAACTCGCGATCGCGCGCCTGTTTCGCCGATCCGCCCGCGGAGTCCCCTTCCACCAGGAAGAGTTCGGTGCGCGAGAGATCCTGCGCGGTGCAATCCGCCAGCTTGCCGGGCAGCGCCGGGCCGCTGGTGAGCTTTTTACGCACCACCTTTTTGGCGGCGCGCATGCGGCGCTGAGCGCTGGAGATTGCCATCTCTGCCAGCATTTCCGCGGTCTGAATATTCTGGTTCAGCCACAGGCTGAAGGCATCTTTCACCACGCCGGACACGAACGCCGCGCATTGACGCGAGGAGAGACGCTCTTTGGTCTGCCCGGCAAACTGCGGATCCTGCATTTTGACCGACAGCACGTAAGCGCAGCGATCCCAGATATCTTCCGCCGAGAGCTTCACACCGCGCGGCAGGATATTGCGGTATTCGCAGAATTCGCGCATCGCATCGAGCAGGCCCTGACGCAGGCCGTTAACGTGGGTGCCGCCCTGCATGGTCGGGATGAGGTTGACGTAGCTTTCGGTCAGCAGCTCGCCGCCTTCCGGCAGCCAGAGCAGCGCCCAGTCCACCGCTTCCGTTTCGGCAGAGAAGTTGCCGATAAACGGTTTTTCCGGCAGCGTCGGCAGGCCATTTACCGCTTCGCTCAGGTAGTCGTTCAGACCATCCTGATAGCACCAGCGCTGCTCGGCATTATTCACATTGTCTTTAAAGACAATCTCAACGCCCGGGCAGAGCACCGCTTTCGCTTTCAGCAGATGCATCAGGCGGGAGACGGAGAAGCGCGGGCTGTCGAAGAAGGATTCATCGGGCCAGAAGTGCACGCTGGTGCCGGTATTGCGCTTACCGCAGGTGCCGATCACTTTCAGATCCTGCACCTTGTCGCCATTCTCGAAGGCGATGCTGTAGACCTGGCCGTCGCGTTTGACGGTCACTTCTACGCGGCGTGACAGGGCGTTAACCACCGAAATGCCGACGCCGTGCAGGCCGCCTGAGAACTGGTAGTTTTTGTTGGAGAATTTACCGCCCGCGTGCAGGCGGCAGAGGATCAGTTCAACGGCAGGAACGCCCTCTTCCGGGTGGATATCCACCGGCATGCCGCGCCCGTCGTCGATAACTTCCAGCGACTGATCGGCGTGAAGAATGACCTCTACGCGCTTCGCGTGGCCCGCCAGCGCTTCATCCACGCTGTTATCAATAACTTCCTGCCCCAGATGGTTAGGGCGCGTGGTATCGGTATACATCCCCGGACGGCGGCGAACCGGCTCAAGCCCGGTGAGTACCTCTATGGCATCAGCGTTATAGGATTGCGTCATGGTGTATTCGTAGATAGTGATCGCATCGTTTCCGGCGGCTTATTCAAGCCCAAGGAAATCGATAATCTGTGTGAAATGTTTCTCAAAGCCCGTGAAGGCGTGATTTCCGCCCTCTTCAACTGTCTGGCGGCAGGCATCGTAATAGGCCACCGCCTGGCGGTAATCGAGCACTTCGTCCCCGGTTTGTTGCAGCAGCCAGATCAGATCCGGCGCCTCAAGCGGGTCAACTTGCATCACTTTGAGCTCGTAAATATGGCGAGACTCTAGCACATATTGCTGCCCTGTGTAGGGGTTCTCGTTAGGGCCAAGATAATCCGCCAGCAATTCAAACGGCCGTACCGCAGGATTGACCACCACCGCCGGCAGCATAAAGCATTGCGAGAGCCAGGTCGCCAGATAACCGCCGAGCGAAGAGCCGACAATACCGAGCGTTTTTCCGCCCCGTGCAAGCACCAGCGACTCCAGCGTCTCTGCGGCTTCGGCCGGATAGGGCGGCAGTTGCGGCACCACCATTTCAATATGTGGATGATGCTGTGCGACCCATTGCGCCAGCTGCGTCGCTTTGCCGGAGCTGGGCGAACTGTTGAAACCATGGAGATAAAGAAGCGTTGACATCAATAGCCTTCTGAAGCGGTATCAGGCCTGAATTCACTCCCCGCCAGGCGGCACACTTCGGTGTGCAGCGTTCCGTCAGGGTAGAGATCCAGCCAGCGCCAGCCTGGCGCGATGGTATCCAGCGTGAAACTAGCGCAGTGCGGCTTAAACTGCACGCAGGTCGACGGCGTCGCCAGCAGACGGCGGCCATTCCAGTCGAGATCGAGTTCCTGATGGATATGCCCGCAGAGCAGCGTGCGCACCTGAGGAAAGCGTTGCAGCACGTTATCAAGCTCCGCGGCATTGCGCAGGCTGTGCTGATCGAGCCAGCTGCAGCCGGACGGCAGCGGGTGGTGATGCAGAAGCAGTAACGTATGACGCTGCGGACTGTCGGCGAGTTTTTTCTCCAGCCAGTCGAGCTGAAATTCGCTTAGCTCACCGTGCGGAACGCCAAACACCTGGCTGTCGAGCAGCAGGATTTGCCACTGCTCACCGACAAAAACACGTTTCGCGGAGGAGATCCCCGCATCCTGCAGCGCGCTGTACATGGCAGGTTGAAAATCGTGATTGCCCGGCAGCCAGACGCAGGGTGCGTCGAAGCTTGCGATACCTTCAGCAAAGTGCTGATAAGCCGCAGCGGTATGATCCTGCGCCAAATCGCCGGTGGCGACGATCAGATCGCACGAACGCTGCTGAGCCCGGATCGCATTCAGTACCGCCTGATAGCTCTCCCAGGTGTTTACTCCTAACAGCGTTTCATGCTTTTTGGCGAACAGGTGAGAATCGGTTATTTGTAATACCCTGACTCTGGACTCACTCCCCAGAGAGAGGTTTAACAGGCTTTCCAAATGGTGTCCTTAGGTTTCACGACGCTAACAAACCGGAATCGCCATTGCTCCATGTGCTAAACAGTAACGCAGCCAGTCGGCCAGAAACTGATTAATTTGATGCTTTTCGTCGCGTTGATGCAACTTTTTATTGGGGTAATCATACCGCGCTTTAAATCGAAAGATCTGCTGGCTCGAACACACTTCGGCCACCATCGCATCGTGATACAGGCGCACTGTCATTGAGGGCAGGCTCCAGTAGCTGACGGCAGGCGCGGTCTGTTCAATCTCCACAAGCGTAGTGTAGCGGGTGGATTCAACAATCGTTAATCGGTACTGCGCATTGGTCACCTGATAACTTACCGCTTCGCCCGCCTCATCATTTCGCGGTAGCAGGCGGCGCAGCTGGGCGAAATTGGTTTCGCACAGGCGCATCATTTCTGGGAAGTCAGGTGTGTAACGCTTCATTTTTTCCACTCGTTTTGTAAGCTCTCATAATGCAGCTGCAGCCATTGCAAGGCGATGACAGACGCTGCGTTGTCAATTGTCCCCTCTTCTACCCACTGGTAAGCCTGTTCCCGGCTCACCACATGAACACGAATATCTTCGTTTTCATCCACAAGGCCATGAATACCTGAGGCCTGTGTGGCATCCACTTCACCAACCAGTACGGCAGTGCGCTCGCTGGTACCGCCCGGGCTTGCCAGGTAGCTCAGCATCCTTTTTACGCGTCCGACCGCTAAACCGGCCTCTTCATCCGCTTCACGCCGTGCGACCTCTTCGTCAGACTCGCCCACTTCGATCATGCCGGCAACCATCTCCAGCAGCCACGGCGTGTCGCTGGTATCAAAAGCTGCAATGCGAATCTGTTCGATCAGCACGACTTCGTCGCGCACAGGGTCATAGGGTAGCAAGACTGCGGCGTGACCGCGTTCAAAAATTTCACGCTGCACTTCGCCGCTCATTCCGCCATTAAAAAGACGATGGCGAAAACGATAGCGAACAAGCGAAAAAAAACCGGTGTAGAGCGTTTCCCGTGCAATAATTTCTACATCATTTTTTGTGAAAGTAACGATGGATGAGTCTGGCTTATTCATTGGCGGCATCTCATATGAAGTGATGATAAATCGGTGGATTTTCAAGCCTGTTTTACGCGTGTTTCAAGCGCTATGTGTTAGATTGATGCAAATTTATGCCGATGGCACGTTACGCCAAGCTTTCGCGGTGCGTACTTCTGGTAGAATCTGCGATTATTTTTCCAATTTAGATCAGCGCTAGTACTGCTTCACAACAAGGAATGCAAATGAAGAAATTGCTCCCCCTCTTTATCGGCCTGAGCCTGACCGGTTTCAGTGCGATGAGCCAGGCAGAAAACCTGTTACAGGTTTATCAGCAGGCGCGTTTAAGCAACCCGGATCTGCGTAAATCCGCCGCCGACCGCGATGCCGCCTTCGAAAAGATCAATGAAGCGCGTAGCCCGTTACTGCCTCAGCTTGGTTTGGGGGCAGACTACACCTATACCAACGGCTTCCGCGATAGCCAGGGCGTCGATTCCAACGTGACCAGCGGTTCACTGCAATTAACGCAGACCATTTTTGATATGTCGAAATGGCGCGCGCTGACTTTACAGGAAAAAAGTGCCGGGATTCAGGATGTCACCTGGCAGACCGACCAGCAGACGCTGATGCTGAACACCGCTACCGCCTATTTCAACGTGCTGAGCGCCATCGATACGCTCTCCTACACCGAAGCGCAGAAGCAGTCTATCTATCGCCAGTTAGATCAAACCACCCAGCGTTTTAACGTTGGCCTGGTCGCCATTACCGATGTGCAGAACGCACGCTCACAGTATGACACCGTGCTGGCGAACGAAGTTTCGGCGCGTAACGCGCTGGATAACGCCGTAGAGACGCTGCGCCAGGTGACCGGCAATTACTACCCGGAACTGGCCTCGCTGAACGTCCAGAGCTTTAAGACCGACAAACCGCAGCCGGTGAACAACCTGCTGAAAGAAGCGGAAAACCGCAACCTGACGCTGTTGCAGGCGCGTTTGAGCCAGGATCTGGCACGCGAGCAGATTCGCCAGGCGCAGGATGGTCACTTGCCGACCCTGGATTTGACTGCCTCTACCGGCGTGTCTAACTCCTCTTACAGCGGTTCCAGAACGCGTAACAACTCGCAGTTCAGCGACTCCGACGTCGGTCAGAACAAAGTTGGCCTGAGCTTCTCACTGCCACTCTACCAGGGTGGTCAGGTAAACTCGCAGGTCAAACAGGCGCAATTTAACTTCGTGGGTGCCAGCGAGCAGCTGGAGAGCGCGCACCGCAGCGTAGTGCAGAACGTTCGCTCCTCCTTTAATAACGTCAACGCCTCGATCAGCAGCATCAACGCCTACAAACAGGCGGTGGTCTCTGCGCAGAGCTCCCTTGATGCGATGGAAGCGGGCTACTCGGTCGGTACACGCACCATTGTTGACGTGCTGGATGCCACCACGACGCTCTACAACGCGAAGCAACAGCTCTCAAGCGCTCGTTATAACTACCTGATTAACCAGCTTAATATTAAGCAGGCGCTCGGTACGCTGAATGAGCAGGATCTGGTTGCGCTTAACGGTGCGCTGGGCAAATCCATCTCTACTGCGCCAGAGAGCGTGGCACCGGAGAACCCGGAGCAGCAGGCTAAGGTTGAGAAATTCGGCGCGGGTACACAACCTGCCGCCGCACGCACCGGCCTGACCCGTTAAACACCCGCAATACATCACGGGGGCACACAGCCCCCGTTTTTACGTAAGGCAACGTAAAGGCCTTCTCGCCTCGCTTTAACTTCGCCCCCCCATCCTCTATCCTGATTGTTTTATTCATGCCTTTGGGTCCACAGGAAGATAACAATGAAACGGACAAAAAATATTAATCATGCGACGTTCCGCAAAAGCTGGAGCGCACGTCATTTAACGCCTGTCGCGCTGGCGGTCTCCGCCGTGTTTATGCTGGCAGCCTGTGAACAAAATGACGAAACGGTTTCCATGTACCAGAACGCCGACGACTGCTCCTCGGCGAATCCGGGTAAAAGCGCGGAGTGTAAAGCCGCGTACAACAATGCCTTAAAAGAAGCTGAACGTACCGCGCCGAAATACGCCTCGCGCGAAGATTGTGTGGCGGAGTTTGGTGAAGGCCAGTGCCAGCAGGCGCCAGCACAGGCAGGCGTAGGTGCGGCGGGCACAGAAAACCAGGCGCAGAATCAGTCCAGCGGCAGCTTCTGGATGCCGTTGATGGCCGGTTACATGATGGGCCGCTTAATGGGCGGCGGCGCGGGCTTTGCTCAGCAGCCGCTCTTTAGCTCGCGTAACCCGGCAAGCCCGGCTTACGGTCAATACACCGACGCCTCGGGTAAAGGTTATGGCGCAGCGCAGCCGGGCCGTACCGCAACGGTACCTAAAACCGCGATGGCGCCGAAACCGGCCACCACTACCACCGTAACCCGCGGCGGCTTTGGTGAATCGGTCGCCAAACAGAACACCATGCAGCGCAGCAGCGCCTCCGGCACCTCCAGCCGTTCAATGGGTGGCTGACGTCGATGGAAAGAATCAGCATTAGCGAGCGCCCGGACTGGCGCGAAAAAGCGGCGGAGTACGGTTTTAATTTTCACACCATGTATGGCGAGCCTTACTGGTGTGAAGATGCCTACTACAAACTGACGCTTGCCCAGGTTGAGAAGCTGGAGGATGTCACCGCCGAACTGCACCAGATGTGCCTGCAGGTGGTAGAGAAGGTCGTTGCCAGCGATGAGCTGATGACCAAATTCCGCATTCCAAAACACACCTGGGGCTTTGTGCGCCAGTCGTGGGCCACGCGTCAGCCTTCGCTCTATTCACGTCTCGATCTCGCCTGGGATGGCGTCGGTGAACCTAAGCTGCTGGAAAATAACGCCGACACGCCGACCTCGCTGTATGAAGCGGCCTTCTTTCAGTGGATCTGGCTCGAAGATCAGCTCAACGCCGGCAACCTGCCGCAGGGCAGCGATCAGTTCAACAGCCTGCAGGAGAAGCTCATCGCACGCTTTGCAGAGCTGCGCGAGCAGCACGGCTTCCAGCTGCTGCACTTCACCTGCTGCCGCGATACGGTAGAAGATCGCGGTACGGTACAGTATCTCCAGGATTGCGCGGCCGAAGCGGAGCTGGCCTCCGAGTTTCTCTATATCGAAGATATTGGCCTTGGTGAAAAGGGGCAGTTTTCCGATCTGCAGGATCAGGTGATTGGCAACCTCTTCAAGCTCTATCCGTGGGAATACATGCTGCGGGAAATGTTCTCCACCAAGCTGGAAGATGCCGGCGTGCGCTGGCTGGAGCCGGCCTGGAAGAGCATCATCTCCAACAAGGCGCTGCTGCCGATGCTGTGGCAGATGTTCCCGGATCATCCCAATCTGCTGCCAGCCTGGTTTGCCGATGAAGATCATCCGCCGATGGAGAAGTATGTGGTGAAACCGATCTTCTCCCGCGAAGGTGCCAACGTCTCGATCGTTGAGAACGGCAAAACTGTCGAGTCGGTGGAGGGCCCGTACGGCGAAGAGGGGATGATCGTGCAGGAGTTCTACCCGCTGCCGAAGTTTGGCGACAGCTATACGCTGATTGGCAGCTGGCTTATTAACGATCAGCCTGCCGGTATCGGCATCCGCGAAGATCGGGCGCTGATCACCCAGGATCTCTCCCGCTTCTACCCGCATGTCTTTGTCGAATAAGTAGAAACCCGGCCATCAGCGCCGGGTTTTTTATTCTCTCAGGCTCAGCTTACATCACGCCAAACAGCTTCGGCAGGAAGAGCGAGATGGCCGGAATATAGGTCACCAGCATCAGCACCACGAACAGGATGGCGTAGAAAGGCAGCATCGCCTTTACCACTTGTTCGATCTTCTGTTTACTCACCGCGCTGGCGACAAACAGCACCGATCCCACCGGCGGCGTAATCAACCCAATCCCCAGGTTGACCAGCATGATCATACCGAAGTGTACCGGATCAATGCCCAGCGCATTGGTCACCGGCAGCAGTACCGGCGTCAGGATCAGGATCAGCGGTGCCATATCCATCAGCGTGCCGAGCAGCAGCAGCATGATGTTAATGCACATCAGAATTACATACTTGTTGTCAGAGAGCTGGGTAAACGCCTCGGTGATGCGGCCCGGCAACTGCATATAGGTCATCACCGCGCCAAAAGCCGAGGCAAAGCCAATCAGGATCATCACGATAGTGACGGTTTTCACCGTGCGGTACATCAGCTTCGGCAGCTCGGACCATTTGTAGTCACGATAGATAAACATGGTGACGAAAAAGGCCCACAGACAGGCGATCGCCGCTGATTCGGTGGCGGTGAAGATCCCGGAGAGGATGCCGCCCATGATGATCACTACCGTCATCAGCCCCCACAGCGTATCGGCAAAGATCTTTAACGCCTGGCGAAACGGCACGCGCTCCCCTTTCGGATAGCCGCGCTTATGGGCAAAGACCACGCACATCACCATCAGGGTAAAACTGAGCAGCAGGCCCGGCAAAATCCCGGCGATAAACAGCGCCGCGATGGAGACAGTACCGCCCGTTGCCAGCGAGTAGATCACCGAGTTGTGGCTGGGCGGCGTGAGGATCGCCTGCACCGATCCGCTGGCGGTGACGGCGGCAGCGAAATCGCGCGGGTAACCCTTTTTATCCATCTCCGGGATCATCACCGAGCCAATCGAGGCGGTATCTGCCACCGACGATCCCGAAATGGCACCGAAAAAGGTCGAAGCGACGATATTAACCAGCGACAGGCCGCCGCGGATAAAGCCGACAAAGATATAGGCAAAGTTGACCAGCCTGCGGGCAATGCCGCCCTCCGCCATAATCGCCCCGGCCAGAATAAAAAACGGGATCGCCAGCAGTGAGAATTTATTCACGCCGTTGGTCAGCTGGATCATCACCGCTTCCAGCGGAATATCGATATACCACGCGCCGAGTACCGCGCTGATGCCGACCGCATAGGCGACCGGCACGCCAATCGCCAACATAATGGCGAGCGTAAAGACCAGAATAAATGCATCCATAAAGGTTCCTTACCGGAGTCAGCTCGACGAGCCGAGCATCACCACCGGACGGTGGTACTGCGCGCCAAAAAGCATCTTCTCGACAATAAACAGAAGGGTGATCGCAGAGCCTATCGGCAGCGGTAAATAGCTCTCTCCGGCGGTAAAGAGCGGGAACTCTGCCACCGGCTGCTCCCACAATTCGGCGCACAGCGTCGCGCTGTACCAGAGGATAAAGAGGCTGATCGCCATCAGCATCAGATCCGCCAGCAGGAAACAGACCTTACGCAGCGGCTCGCTTAAACGGTCGGTCATCATGGTGACGGCGATATGCGATCCGGCACGGTAGCTCACAGCAGCGCCGATAAAGGTAAAGGTCACCATACAGATGATCGCCACCGGCTCCGGCCAGGAGAGCGCGCTGTTCATCACATAGCGGGCGAAAATCCCCACGGGGATAATCGCCACCATCACCAACAGCGCAAGACCGGCCACCCACATAGAGAGGCGATAGAGAATATCCATTAACAACGAATAGCGTTCTGCCATAACGGTTTTCCCGGTAGAAGTCACAAACGGGCAGGCGAACCTGCCCGGCCAGCTTACTGCACGTCCTGAATACGCTTAATCAGATCCTGGTGCGCATTGCCGTACTTATCGCGTACCGACTGCGTGGCATCGTAGAAGGCTTTGGTGTCGATATCGTGGAACTGCACGCCGCCCGCTTTCATCGCCTGCAGCGACTTCTCGTTATAGGCTTTCCACAGCTCGCGCTGCTCCGCCTGCGCCTCTTTCGCCAGCTTAAGGATCAACTCCTGATCCTCTTTTTTTAGCTTGTCCCACTTGGCTTTTGAGAAGAGAAACAGCTCGGGAATAATGAAGTGTTTGCTCCAGGTATAGTTCTTCACCACCGGCAAATAGTTGTGCGCCACAAAGGTCGGCGGGTTGTTCTCCGTGCCGTCAATCACCCCGGTCTGCATGCCGCTGAAAACTTCGCTCACGCCCATCGCCACCGAGTTCGCCCCCATCGCTTTCAGGGTATCAAGGGCAATCGGGCTGCCCTGCACGCGGATTTTCATCCCTTTTAAATCTTCAGCTTTAGTAACTGGCGCTTTGGTGATGAGATTGCGCGTGCCGGCATCCATCCAGCCGAGGAAAATTAGCCGCGATTTGCTGCTCGCAGAGAGCCGGTTGCCAATCTCCTGGCCAATCATGCCGTCGAGCACTTTGTGCATATGATCTTCATCGCGAAAGATATAGGGCAGCGTGAAAACGTTAATCTCCGGCAATATCGCCGCCACTGGCGTCATCGAGACGCGAATGATATCGATAGCGCCGATTTGCGCCTGCTCAATCACCTGTTTCTCATCGCCTAATACGCCGCCGGGAAAGGTTTTAATTTCCAGCCGGCCATCGGTAGCTTTACTTAATTTCTCGCCCATATGTTTTACCGCCACGACATTGGGGTAATCCGCCGGGTGGACATCGGCGGCGCGAAACGTTTGTGCGAGCGCGGTATGCGACATAAAGAGCAGAGCGGAACCGATCGAAAGAGTCAGAAAACGTTGTGCAGCGTTCATATTGCCGGATCTCCAGAGGTTTAATTTTTGGCACAGTCAAAACTGCCGCGAGCAGAAAGCACGTGGCTGGGAGTCGAGAGTGGTTATGGGTATGAGAACAGGACAATCAGAAGAGTAGTTACTGGTGAGAATTTGCGCGACGATGGGGTTCACAAAAAAACACCAAATTCAGCACAGCGTTTCATTTTTGCAGAACAGATCTTTTTATTTTCATAAAAACCCCGGTTCAGCGGCGTTTTTTTGCGATCTTTCTCCGGTTTCCGCGATCCTGGCGCAAAAAAAATGGCGCATTGCGCGCCATCGTTTTTACCCCACCTGCACCGACAACATGCTGATGGAAGCCATCTCCATCCCCTCAACGGGAATCGACAACGGCTCGTTGCCATCCCATGCGCCAAGCACATAGAGCAGCGGCAGGAAGTGTTCCGGCGTTGGATTGGCGAGCGAACCGCTATCATGTTCGAGGTAGTTGACCAGCGGATGCTGCTCAACCGGCCCCTGCCACGTCAGATTCTGCTTCACAAAATCGTTGAAGCCGACTGCCCACGGAAAAGGCGTGGTGTCACCGTGCCAGCGCGCCGTGCGCAGGTTGTGCACCACGTTGCCGCTGGCGACAATCATCACCCCTTCATCGCGCAGCGCGGCGAGTTTGCGCCCCATCTCCATATGCCACGCCGCCGGTTTGGTGCTGTCGATACTGAGCTGCACCATGGGAATATCCGCATTGGGGTACATCTTGATCAGCACCCCCCAGGAGCCATGATCGAAGCCCCAGGCCTCATGATCCAGCGTCACCGGCAGCGGTGAGAGCAGATCCACCAGCCGCTGTGCCAGCGCGGGCGAACCGGGCGCGGGGTAATGCACGTCGTGCAGCGCCTGCGGGAAACCGCCGAAATCATGGATCGTTTGCGGTGTCTCCATCGCCGTTACGCCAGTGCCGCGCGTAAACCAGTGCGCGGAGATCGCCACAATCGCTTTCGGACGCGGCAAGGTATCGCCCAGTTTCCCCCAGGCGCGGGTATAAACATTATCCTGCAGCGCATTCATTGGGTTGCCGTGCCCCAGAAACAGCGCGGGCATACGAGGTGCAGACATGAGGATATCCTTACAGAAGATGCCAATATGATGAAAGCAGGTTACGCTTTTTCTCAGGGCGATGAACTCAGATAAGCATGATGAAGATCGTCAGTAATTTTGAATGTAAGGAATACGTAAAAGTGCCGTGGCTGCCTCGCTTTTCCGCGGGCGAAAACTTAAATTAATGAGAATGATTATCATAAAGGAGCGATGTATGTCAGTCCCGTTGATTCTGACCATCCTGGCGGGCGCCGCCACGTTTATTGGCGCCATTCTGGGCGTTATCGGCCAGAAACCTTCCAACCGCGTACTGGCGTTTTCGCTCGGCTTTGCCGCCGGGATCATGCTGCTTATCTCGTTAATGGAGATGCTACCCGCCGCGCTGGCAACCGAAAGTATGCCGCCAATGCTCGGTTACGGCATGTTTGTCGTGGGGTTGCTCGGCTACTTCGCGCTGGATCGCCTGCTGCCCCATGCCCATGCGCAGGATTTAATGCAGGGTTCGCAGGAGGCGCTGCCGCGCGGCATCCGCCGTACCGCTATTCTGCTGACCCTCGGTATCAGTTTGCACAACTTCCCGGAGGGGATCGCCACTTATGTCACCGCCAGCAACGATCTGGAGCTGGGCTTCGGCATCGCTTTTGCCGTGGCTTTACACAATATTCCTGAAGGACTGGCGGTCGCAGGCCCGGTCTACGCGGCGACGGGTTCAAAGCGCAGCGCGGTGATGTGGGCCGGTATTTCCGGCTTAGCGGAGATTCTGGGCGGCGTGCTGGCGTGGCTGATTCTCGGCAGCCTGGTCTCGCCGATAGTGATGGCAGCGATTATGGCGGCGGTCGCGGGGATTATGGTCGCACTGTCGGTGGATGAGTTAATGCCGCTGGCGAAGGAGATCGATCCCAACAACAACCCAAGCTACGGCGTGCTGTGCGGCATGTCGGTGATGGGCTTAAGCCTGGTCGCCCTGCAGGCGATGGGCTTCGGCGGTTAACGGCTGCGCTATTTGGTCTGGCCTGCGCGCTGAAATCTTTTCAGCTCCGCCTGCGCGCGCTGATAGCCCTCGTAAACGGCATCGCGCTCGTGGCGGCAGGCCTTATAACGGCGTCTTAGGGCGTGAACATAACCAACCACCAGCACTACCACGAGCAGTAACCAATACCAGGAAATAAACACGGCGCCTCCGCAAATAAACCTTCGAAAAAATAATAGGTTAGCCGCAGCATTTCCGTGCCACAGCGACTACCACTTTATAAGTAGGAAGGGTTAATAGCAATGCGGAACTCCTGTAAGCACACCAAACTTTGACCTGGCGCAGGCAAAAAAAAATCCGACGCCGCTGGCATCGGATTTTCTCTGCTGAACGCTCGCCGTTAGCTGGCTTTGCGCTCCAGATCCTGGCGATAAGCCACCAGGTCTTCAATCGTTACGACAGCCATATTGTGCTGCTTCGCAAAGGCGATGCACTCCGGCGCGCGCGCCATTGAGCCATCATCATTGGTTAATTCGCACAGTACGCCGGCCGGTTTAAAGCCCGCCAGCGACACTAAGTCGATGGTTGCTTCGGTGTGGCCGCCGCGGGTCAATACGCCGCCCTTCTGCGCGCGCAGCGGGAAGACGTGGCCAGGACGGTGCAGGTCGGACGGTTTGGCATCGTCAGCAATCGCAGCACGCACGGTGGTCAGGCGGTCAGCGGCGGAAACGCCGGTGGTAACGCCGTGTGCCGCTTCGATGGTGACGGTAAAACCGGTGCCGAAGGCGCTGGTGTTATTCTCCACCATCATCGGCAGGTCGAGCTGTTTACGACGCTCGTCGGTCAGGCAGAGGCAAACAATGCCGCTACCGTGACGGATAGTGAGCGCCATCTGCTCAACGGTCATGGTTTCGGCGGCGAAGATCATATCGCCTTCGTTCTCACGGCTCTCATCATCGAGAACCATCACACCACGCCCTTCGCGCAGGGCGGCAAGCGCCTGTTCAACGCGATCGAAAGCGGTGCCAAAAGAGGAAAGTAGCGTCTGATTCATGGTAAAAGACCTCAATAAGATTATGGTTACCAGAATCAGGGCAGTCTTAGGAGTGTCATTAAACGACCAAAAATAACGCGAGCGGGCACCTTTGCCCGGCAGAATCGTTACTCTCTCCCATCCGGACTTTAACCGTCGGCCCCGGAATTACACCGGATCTGCTGACCTTCAAACCGAAGTCTGAAGCGCTCGCGGGCTTTCAGCGTACGCTGATTTACCGCCGGTGGGGAATTTCGCCCCGCCCTGAGAATAAGCGCGATAACTATAACGCCAATGATAACGGCGGGCAATGCATAAGCTTCAAACAATTCTGGTTTATCACCTGCGGTTATCACACTACAATAATTAGCTGAGCCCATCCGAGCAGGGAACCGAAAATGATTGATCCGAAGAAAATTGAACAGATTGCACGACAGGTTCACGAATCCATGCCGAAAGGGATCCGTGAGCTTGGCGAAGACGTTGAGAAGAAGATTCGCCAGGCCTTGCAGGGGCAGTTAACCCGCCTTGATTTGGTCAGCCGGGAAGAGTTCGATGTGCAGACGCAGGTTCTGCTGCGCACCCGCGAAAAGCTGGCGCTGCTGGAGCAGCGTCTGAACGATCTGGAAAACCGCGGTTCCACCGCTGCCAGCGCGCAACCGGCTCCTGCGCCTGTTGTGGCCTCCGAGGTGACGGAGATAAAACCGGCACCGGCGATCCCGCCTGTGGACGATACGCCGTAATAAAAAACGGGCCGCAAGGCCCGTTCTGCTTTACAGAGTTAACAGCCGCTTACTGGCTGTTTTTCTGGATCTTTTTGATGATATTCGTCGTCGAGCAACCATCTTCGAAGTTGAGCACCAGCACTTCACCGCCGTTCGCCCACACCTCTTCGCTGCCAGCGATTTGATCCGGTTTATAATCCCCGCCTTTCACCAGCTTATCCGGCAGAACGCCGGCAATCAGACGCTGCGGCGTATCCTCTTCAAACGACACCACCCAGTCCACGGCTTCCAGCGCGCTCAGCACAATCATGCGCTGCTCAAGCGGGTTGACCGGACGCGTTTCGCCTTTCAGGCGTTTGGTGGAAGCATCGCTGTTGACGGCAACAATCAGGCGGTCGCCGAGCTTGCGCGCGTTCGCCAGGTAAGAGACATGCCCGGCGTGGAGGATGTCGAAGACGCCGTTGGTCATCACCACTTTTTCACCGCGTTTACGCGCGGCGGCAACGGCCACTTTCAGCTCCTCTTCGCTCATCACACCGAAGCCGGTTTCCGCACGACCGCGCACGGCATTCTCCAGCTCGATCGGCGAAACGGTTGAGGTGCCGAGTTTACCAACCACCACACCGGCGGCAGCATTGGCAAAGAAGCAGGCTTCTTCCAGCGAATTACCCGCCGCAAGCGTTGCCGCCAGCACGCCAATCACCGTGTCGCCTGCGCCCGTCACGTCATACACTTCCTGCGCCTGGGTCGGCATATGCAGCGGCGCTTTGCCCGGCTGCAGCAGCGTCATCCCCTGCTCGGAGCGGGTCACCAGCAGCGCTGAGAGATCGTAATCGGCGATCACTTTCATGCCGCGTTCGACGATCTCCTCTTCACTCTTACATTTGCCCGCCACCGCTTCGAACTCGGAGAGATTCGGCGTCAGCAGCGTTGCGCCGCGATAGCGCTCAAAATCGGTCCCTTTCGGATCGATCAGCACCGGCACATCGGCTTTCCGCGCCAGCGCAATCATCTGCTGAACGCTGTTGAGCGCGCCTTTGGCGTAATCGGAGAGCACCAGCGCGCCAATCGAGCCCAGCGCCTGGTTAATGCGCTCATGCATTGGCTGCGGATCGACACCATCAAACCCCTCTTCAAAATCGAGGCGGATCAACTGCTGGTTGCGTGACAGCACACGCAGCTTGGTGATGGTTGGGTGAGTCGGAACAGAAACGAAGTCGCAATTGACGTTAACATCCGCCAGCGCTTTGCTCAGCGCGCGCGCCGCATCATCAATGCCGGTCAGGCCGACCAGGCGCGCGGAGGCACCCAGCGAGGCAATGTTCATCGCCACGTTCGCCGCGCCGCCCGGACGCTCTTCAATGGTGTCGACTTTGACCACCGGCACCGGCGCTTCCGGGGAGATGCGGCTGGTTGGACCGTACCAGTAACGATCCAGCATCACATCGCCCACCACCATCACACCGGCTTGTTTAAACTCTGGCAGCGTAACTTTCATTCCTGTCTCCTGAGAGATACAAAATTTGCGCGCGATGATATCACACTTACGACGGGGCGCACGGTTCCACCAGCCACTTCACCCAGCTGGTTTTAATCAGCTCTCGTTCCGCGACAAAGCAGGATAGCGGCACATTTCCCGGCAGCTCCTGCAACGCCAGATGGTGCAACTCATCGCGCAGCGTGGTGTAAGCATGGGTCAGCGCCAGCGCCTCCTGCTCCTCCATAATGCCGTTCTGCGCAAGCCCTTCCAGAATGCGCACATTGTCTGACCAGCGCGTCAGCTTCGGCTTACCGTGGGCGTAACGCAGCACCAGATATTGCGCGATAAACTCAATGTCGGTAATACCGCCCTCATCGGTTTTCAGGTCAAAGCGATCTTTCTGCTTATTACCAAGGTGGGCGCGCATCTTCTCGCGCATCTCGCGCACTTCGGTTTGCAGCGTCGCGCCATCGCGCGGCGTCAGCAGGATATCGCGGCGAATCGCGTCGAACTGCACCGTCAATTGCGGGTCGCCGTAGACCACGCGCGCACGGGCCAGCGCCTGATGTTCCCAGGTCCAGGCTTCGTTCTTCTGGTAATCGGCAAAGGCCTCGGCGGTCGTCACTAACATGCCTGCCGCGCCGGAGGGGCGCAGGCGCGCATCCACTTCATAGAGGATGCCGGAAGAGGTGCGCGTGCTGAAGAGGTGCATAATGCGCTGCGCCAGCCGCAGGTAGAACTGACGGCCATCGATCTCACGCTCGCCGTCAGTCATCACATCCATTGGGCAGTCATGCAAAAAGACCAGATCGAGATCGGAGCTGTAACCCAGCTCCCAGCCGCCCAGCTTGCCGTAGCCGACCACCGCAAAGCCGCGCCCTTCGCGATCGTGCAGATGCGCAGGCTGGCCGTAACGCTTCACCATCTGCCCCCAGGCTTGCTGGACTACGGCATCGATAATCGCCTCTGCCAGCCAGGTTAAGTGATCGCTCACTTTCATCACCGGCAGCGTGCCGGCGATATCCGCCGCCGCAACGCGTAGCAGCTGTGCCTGCTTGAACTGGCGCAGCGCTTCCAGTTGCTGCTCTTCATCCTCTTCCGGCACGCGCAGCAGATACTGGCGCAGCTCATCGCGATAGGCGTTCATTGCCGTCGGTTGGTAGAGCGTGGCGGGATCGAGCAGTTCGTCGAGCAGAATCGGGTAGCGCGCCAGCTGGCTCGCCACCATAGGTGAAGCGGCACAGAGCGAGATGAGGTGTTTTAGCGCGCCGGGAAATTCACTCAATAACTCAAGATAGGTGGTGCGGGTCACGATACCGGTAAGCAGCGGCGTCAGGCGCGATAATGGCACCGGCGCATCCTCGCGCGAGCAGACATCGCTTAACAGGTGCGGCATCAGGTGATCGAGCACCTGGCGGCCGCGCTGGCCGATAGGGCGCTTATCAAGCTCCTGGCGGAAATCGGCGATCAGCGCCACCACGCGACGGCGATCCTCATCGCTTAAATGCGTAATCCCCGGCGTGCTGTCCTCCTCCTGCAACGCGTCCTGCCACAGTTCGCGCCACTGCTCAGAGAGCGCCTCGTCGGCGGACTCCGCGTCATCATCGCCAATCAGTTCATTAAAGATGCGCCGCACGGCGGCCATATGCGCCTCAAGCTGGCTGCTCAGCGCATCCCAGCTCTCCACGCCCATACCCCAGGCAAGGCGCGCGCGGTTTAGCTCATCGCCCGGCAGCGTCTGCGTCTGCTCGTCATTAATGCTTTGCAGCAGGTTTTCCAGCCGCCGCAGCCAGAGATAGGCGGCGCGCAGTTTCTCCGCATCGCCCTCCGGCAACAGATGCAGCCGATCGATAGCCGCTAAGGTCGGCAGCAGCGAGCGGGATTGCAGCGCCGGTTCACGCCCGCCGCGAATCAGCTGGAACACCTGCACGATAAATTCGATTTCGCGAATACCGCCCGCGCCGAGCTTGATGTTGTCTTTCAAGCCGCGGCGGCGAACTTCACGGGCAATCATCCCTTTCATATTGCGCAGGGACTGGATGACGCTGAAGTCGATATAGCGGCGGAAAACAAACGGGCGCAGCATGGCGCGCAGTTCGCTGGCGTGCACGCCCTCGTCATCGCCCATGATGCGCGCTTTTACCATTGCGTAGCGCTCCCAATCGCGCCCCTGCTCCTGGTAATAATCCTCCAGCGCGGCAAAGCTCAGCACCAGCGGGCCGCTCTCACCAAACGGGCGCAGGCGCATGTCGACACGGTAGACAAACCCATCCTGCGTCGGCTGATCCAGCACTTTGATCAGCCGCTGCCCAAGGCGGGTGAAAAACTGGGCGTTATCAAGCTCGCGTCTGCCGCCCTGCGTCACGCCATTTTCCGGCCAGGCGAAGATCAGATCGATATCGGAAGAGAAGTTAAGCTCGCCGCCGCCGAGCTTGCCCATGCCGAGCACCAGCATCGGCTGCGGAACGCCCTGCGCGTTGCACGGCGTTCCCCATTCGCGGCAGCAGGCGCTGTAGAGCCACTCCCGCGCGGCAACGATCACGGTTTCCGCCAAAACGCTTAACTGCTGCAGCACCGCCTCGTCGCTGATGAGTCGCAGCGCCTGCGCCCAGGCGATACGCACCATGATGCGGCGGCGAAACTGCCGCAGCGCGCGCATTAGCGATGCTTCATCGGTGACGGTTTGCAGCAGCGCATCCAGCCACGTCGCATAGTGCTGCCACTCATCAGCCGTGGGCGGCGCGCTCTCCAGCTCTGCCAGCCACTCGGGATAAGCGGCCAGGCTCTGCTGGACGAAATCACTGAACGTGAGCACTGACTGCGCCTGCGCGCTAAGCGGCCGGGCGGTCAGCGCCTCCGGCAAGCGGGAAAGCACCGTTTGCCACTGTTGCGATAAGAGGGATGCGTGCTGCATTCAAAACGTCCTTACGTTAGCGTTTCCCGCTGTGTAGCCAGAATGGCTCCTCGTTAATGGCGGTGTTACGGAAATGCTCAATCTCGATTTTCTGACGCGTTTCAATCGCGTGGTAGAGCCCCTGCCAGTTCTCCAGCCACGCATTCGCCAGCGCCCGGTCGTAATAGCCTGCCAGCAGCAGCGTGCTGTCAATATCACGCGCCAGGCGCGGCAGCTGATCGCGATAGCTGTCGCCAAGGTGGTGAGCAAAGGTCTTTTTCAGTTCAGAGGCGGTGCGCGAGAGGTGGATATCGGCAAAGCGCTTGAAGGAGTCGGCAAATTTCGCCTGCGCTTTTTCATCAAGAAACGCGCGCCAGCCCTCAGTCACCAGCCACTCCGTTAACAGCAGTTTCGCCATTGCCGACGGCACATCCCACACCGCCGTTTCAGCGGAGACGGCAGAGGTCAGCGTCGCTTCCGCCTGGGTCAGCAGGTCACGTAAGTGAGCGCTCGCTTTACGCGGCACAATACCGCCAAACAGCGTAAAGGCGTGGCGCAGCAGCGCGATCGCGCGCAGCACTTCAGGCCGTGCCGCGTCATTACCGCGCACCCACAGCTCTTCATGGTACTGCCACTGGGAGAGGGCCAGCTCCAGCGCGCTGGCAAACGCCTGCTCAACGGTCGCTTTCGGCGCGGCCTGCAAAAAGGGGGTCGGGCGAAGTTCGCGCGGCGCGTTGCCCTGCGCGAGATGATACCCGCGCGCGGCTTTGCTCAGGCTGCCCTGACGCAGGCAGGAGAGCGTCGCCAGTTGGCGCGCCAGCTTGAGAATATCCGCCGCATCGCCGCTCAGCAGCTCCAGCTCCAGTTCGCAAATCGGCTCGGCGAACTCGCCCGCTTTCACTTCGCCTAAATCGAGGCCAATCTCAATGCGGCTGTCGCCGACGTTAACCAGCCACTTTTCGCGGTAAAAATCGGTGCTGAACAGCGGCTGCGCGCGCGATTGCAGGTCGTCCGGCAGGCCGCCTTCGGGCCACACTTCGGCGGGAAAGCGCGAAAGGTCAAGTTCGGCCTTATCAAGGGGAATATTGTATTCCGGGCGCTGATGTAAACCGCCAATCACGTGACCGGCGATTTTCATCGTCATCTCATATTGGCCGTTCACACCACGAATACGCAGACCCATATCATGGCTGCGTAGCCAGTTGTCAGGCGTTTCGTAATAGATGTTGAGTAACTGGCTGGACGCGATATGTTCGTCGGTCAGCGTATGAAGATGTTGACGAAGCGTTTCCACGCAGTCGCTCTTCACGATAAACTTTAATTCAATTTCCTGAGCCATGGCCTTGCACTTATGGTTATGTCACATCAGTGAAAATTTTTGGCGAACTAACGCGCCCTCGGTTTGTCAGTAGATAGTATTTTTTGCCAAATTGCCATGAATGCGCAATCTGGCGGGTGCAAATGTTCGCATCAGTGCGCAGTTTGATCTGGAAGATTCCGATTGATGGTACCTGCCGGGTGTCGTCAGACTGTCGCCACTGTTTACCATTCACATTCAAAGAAAATAATGATTGCCTGATGCCAAATTTACGCCTGATTGGAATAACCCTTTTCGCGCTTAGCGTCTCTGTCGGCACCCACGCTGAAGAGAAGCGGTATGTTTCGGACGAATTGAGCACCTGGGTCCGCAGCGGTCCCGGCGATAATTACCGCCTTGTTGGCACGGTAAACGCCGGTGAAGAGGTCGCCCTGCTGCAACAAAATAATGAGTATGGCCAGGTGCGTGACAGCAGCGGCCGTACTGCCTGGATCCCGCTTAAGCAGCTTAACACCCAGCCAAGTCTGCGCACCCGCGTGCCGGAACTGGAAAACCAGGTGAAAACGTTGACCGATAAACTGACCAATATCGACAACACCTGGAACCAGCGCACCGCGGATATGCAGCAGAAAGTGGCGCGCAGCGACGGGGTGATTAACGGTCTGAAAGATGAGAACCAGAAGCTCAAAAATGAGCTGATCGTCGCGCAGAAGAAGGTCAACGCCGCTAACCTGCAGCTTGATGACAAGCAGCGCACCATCATTATGCAGTGGTTTATGTATGGCGGTGGCGTGCTGGGCGCGGGTCTGCTGCTCGGCCTGTTACTGCCGCACATGATCCCGACACGTAAACGCAAAGATCGCTGGATGAACTAAGCAGATTCGCCATCTTCTCTACACTTACGTATTATCTGACGACAAATGTGTAGAGGAGAGTGGCGGGTGAAGAGTTATCTGGTCGGTGGTGCAGTACGCGATACATTGTTGGGTCTGCCGGTCAAAGACAGAGATTGGGTAGTGGTCGGCGCCACGCCGCAAGAGATGCTCGACGCGGGCTACCAGCAGGTAGGCCGCGATTTTCCTGTGTTCCTCCATCCGCAAAGCCGCGAAGAGTACGCCCTGGCGCGCACCGAGCGGAAGTCCGGCTCCGGCTATACCGGTTTTACCTGCTATGCCGCCCCCGATGTCACCCTTGAGCAGGATCTGCTGCGCCGTGATTTAACGGTTAACGCGCTGGCGCAGGATGAAAACGGCACGATTATCGACCCGTTTAATGGTCAGCAGGATCTGCGTCAGCGCATTCTGCGCCATGTCTCCCCTGCGTTTAATGAAGATCCGCTCCGCGTGCTACGCGTGGCGCGTTTCGCCGCCCGTTACGCCCATCTCAGCTTCCGTATTGCCGATGAAACCATGACGCTGATGCGTGACATGACCGAGGCAGGCGAGCTGGCGCACCTGACGCCTGAGCGAGTATGGAAAGAGACGGAGAGCGCGCTGCGCACCCGTAATCCGCAGGTCTACTTTCAGGTTTTGCGTGACTGCGGTGCGCTGAAGGTACTCTTCCCGGAGATCGATGCGCTGTTTGGCGTACCGGCTCCGGCGAAATGGCACCCGGAGATTGATACCGGTATTCACACGCTGATGACGGTATCAATGGCAGCGATGCTCAGCCCGGAGGTGGATGTGCGTTTCGCCACGCTGTGCCACGATCTCGGCAAAGGGCTGACCCCCCCTGCGCTCTGGCCGCGCCATCACGGCCACGGCCCGGCGGGTGTCCGGCTGGTTGAGGGGTTGTGCCAGCGCCTGCGCGTGCCGAATGAGCTGCGCGATTTAGCGAAGCTGGTGGCCGAGTACCACGATCTGATCCACACCTTCCCTGTTTTGCAGCCGAAAACCATCGTCAAGCTGTTCGACTCCATTGATGCCTGGCGCAAACCGCAGCGGGTCGAGCAAATCGCGCTGACCAGCGAAGCGGATGTGCGCGGGCGTACCGGCTTTGAAGCCATTGATTACTCGCAGGGGCGCTTACTGCGTGCGGCCTGGGAAGTGGCGCGCGCGGTGCCGACAAAAGCGGTGATTGAAGCAGGTTTTACCGGTGCGGCAGTGCGTGAAGAGTTGACCCGCCGACGTATTGCGGCGGTTGCTCAGTGGAAAGCGGAGCATTGCCCTCAGCCCGAAGCCTGAGGGCGATAACGCTTAGAAGAAGACGACGTAGACCGCTGCGGCGACGATAAAGCGGTAGATCGCGAACGGAATAAAGGAGATGTGTTTAATCAGCTCCAGGAAGGTTTTGATCGCGATCAGCGCGACGATAAACGCCGTCACAAAACCGACGGCGAACATCGGGATATCTCCAGTGGTGAGAAAACCGATGCTCTTATAGAGATCCAGCGCCGTCGCGCCCATCATCATCGGCACCGCCAGCAGGAATGAGAACTCCGAAGCCGCGTAACGGCTGACACCCACCAGCATACCGCCGGAGATGGTCGCGCCAGAGCGGGAAAAGCCCGGCCACAGCGCCAGACACTGGAAGCAGCCAATTAAAAACGCCTGGCGGTAGGTCATATCATCAACGCCCTGCGCGCGCGGCACTTTCGGCTTTAGCAGCTCGGCGGCGATCAGCAGCACGCCGCCAACCACTAAGGCATAGGCGACATTTTTCGGGTTGAAGAGTGTTTTGATCGCATCGTGGAACACCAGGCCAATTACCACCGCCGGGATCATCCCGAGCAGAATATGGATCAGCGACAAGCGCCCGCTGCCGGTGCCTTCATGGCGCGGCGGTTTGCCAAAATGGATGCCGATAAGGCCGAAAAGGCGTCGCCAGAACATTACCACCACGGCGAGGATCGAGCCGAGCTGGATCACCACTTCGAAGGTTTTTGCAGTATCGCCTTCAAAGCCCAACAGATGCCCGACGATAATCATATGACCCGTACTTGAGACGGGAAGAAACTCGGTAAGCCCCTCAACGACACCAAGAATGGCCGCCACCAGCAGGGAGTGCATATCGCTCATCAAATAAACCCCTAAAAAGATATAAAAAACGGCTCATCCAGTGGAGAAGCCGCGAAAAGCCGTATCTATGACCTGAATACTAGCGTTTGGTTTAACGATGATGAATTTAAAAACTTTTTTTCGGATTTAGGCCACGCTCGATGATCACACCCACATTTTTTGCTCGTGCTACCGCGCCAGGTTTGCTCAATTTGATGCGCACCCAGGGGGAGTTAAAGCGCGCAAGCAGCAGATCTGCCACCTCTTCCGCGACGCGTTCGACCAGCGCAAAGCGCGCGCCTTCGACATGCCCGACGACGGTATCGGCAATATCCGCATAACTCAGGCAGTCTTGAACATCATCACTCTTTGCCGCCTGGCGGTTATCCCACGCCATTTCGATATCGAACATCAACTGCTGTTCAATGGTCTGTTCCCAGTCGTAAACACCAATGGTGGTGATCACAGAAAGCTGTTCGATAAATACAATGTCCATTTTTCTCCGCCTGCTTATTTGCGCCTGGACTACTGCCGCCAGGCCGCTAATTGAGTGGTTATCTTTCAGAATTTGCACTAAACCCGGATACCACTTTGCAAAATTTATGCGTATTATCCATGGATGCAGAGAATAAAACGACATTTTCAAAACGGAACAGCGTTATGAGTGCAATCGCGCCTGGGATGATCTTCCTTGCGTACCTTTGTGGCTCAATCTCCAGCGCCATCCTGGTCTGCCGCCTTGCAGGTTTCCCTGACCCGCGAGAGAGTGGCTCCGGTAATCCCGGTGCTACCAACGTATTACGTATTGGCGGCAAGGGCGCAGCCGCAGCGGTACTGATTTTTGATGTTTTAAAAGGGATGCTGCCGGTCTGGGGCGCCTATGCGCTTGGCGTTACGCCCTTCTGGCTGGGCCTTATCGCTATCGCCGCCTGTCTGGGCCATATCTGGCCGGTATTCTTTAAATTTAAAGGCGGTAAAGGCGTGGCCACCGCGTTTGGCGCGATTGCGCCGATTGGCTGGGATTTAACGGGCGTAATGGCAGGTACCTGGCTGCTGACGGTGTTGCTAAGCGGCTACTCGTCGCTGGGCGCAATTGTCAGCGCGCTGATTGCGCCATTCTATGTCTGGTGGTTTAAACCGCAGTTCACCTTTCCAGTGGCGATGCTCTCATGCCTGATCCTGCTGCGTCATCATGACAATATTCAGCGTTTGTGGCGGCATCAGGAGAGCAAAATCTGGACGAAGCTGAAAAGGAAGAAGCGGCAGGATAAAGCGTAAATTTGCCCGGCGCTAGAAAACACCGGGCAACAGTAATTACGCGGCGGGAAGTTCCGCCAGCGGCCAGCGCGGACGCACCGTCACGCCAAGCCCGACATCATGACCCGCTTTCAGGCGCACCATGCCCGCATAAGCGATCATCGCCCCGTTATCGGTACAAAATTCCGGGCGCGCATAGAACACTTCACCGCGACGTTTTTCCATCATCTGCCCCAGTTTCGCACGCAGCGTACGGTTAGCGCTGACGCCGCCCGCCATCACCAGCCGGGTAAAACCAGTTTGATCCAGCGCGCGCTTGCACTTAATCATCAGCGTATCGACCACCGCATCCTCAAAGGCGCGCGCGATATCTGCCCGGGTCTGATCGTCATTGCCACTATTACGAATGGTGTTAGCAGCAAAGGTCTTCAGGCCGGAGAAGCTGAAATCAAGCCCCGGTCGGTCGGTCATCGGACGCGGGAAGACAAAGCGCCCCTCTGTGCCTTGCGCCGCCATCTTCGACAGCATCGGCCCGCCCGGGTAATCAAGACCCAGTAGTTTGGCCGTTTTGTCGAACGCTTCGCCGGCAGCATCATCTATAGACTCGCCAAGCAGTTCATAATGACCGATGCCGGTCACGCTAATAAGCTGCGTGTGACCGCCGGAAACCAGCAGCGCGACAAACGGAAACGCAGGCGGGTTCTCTTCCAGCATCGGTGCCAGCAGGTGCCCTTCCATATGGTGTACGGCAATCGCCGGAACATCCCAGGCGAAGGCCAGCGAACGACCAATGGTTGCACCAACCAGCAGCGCGCCGACAAGGCCTGGCCCCGCGGTATAGGCCACTGCATCAATCTGTTTGGCCGTTAATCCGGCCTCTTTTATGGCGGCCTGAATCAGCGGCACGGTTTTGCGCACGTGGTCGCGGGAGGCAAGCTCCGGCACCACGCCGCCGTAATCGGCGTGCAGTTTTACCTGACTATAGAGTTGGTTAGCGAGAAGACCTTTCTGGTCGTCATAGATAGCGATGCCGGTTTCATCGCAGGATGTTTCAATACCCAGTACGCGCATGGCTCTGTTTACCTCTTTGCAATAGCGCGCAGTGTAGGGCGAATGGGGGGCGATGTAAAACTTTGCTCACTTGTGCAGCTGAGTTCGTGTATACTCCTCACCCTTACAAAAGTCCCCTTTCAAAAAGGGCGGCGGTGCTTTACAAAGCAGCACCAGTTGCAGTAAAATTCCGCACCATTTTGAAATAAGCTGGCGTGAACGCCAGCGGCAAACCGATTTAATCAAAGGTGAGAGGCACATGCCGGTAATTAAAGTACGTGAAAACGAGCCGTTCGACGTAGCTCTGCGTCGCTTCAAGCGTTCCTGCGAGAAAGCAGGTGTTCTGGCGGAAGTTCGTCGTCGTGAGTTCTATGAAAAACCGACTACCGAACGTAAACGCGCTAAAGCATCCGCTGTGAAACGTCACGCGAAGAAACTGGCTCGCGAAAACGCACGCCGTACTCGTCTGTACTAATTACTGAGGGCGAGCGCCCTCTGTGTTAGACCGAGTTGTAGTTGTAAGGCCGTGCTTCCGAAAGGAATGCGCGGCTTATTTTCGTTTATAACCTGATATAATTTTCGCCTTTTCAGCAACTTACCGCTGATGAGCATAACGAAAACTATATAAGATCAAAACGGGGCCTATGGCTGGACGAATCCCACGTGTTTTTATCAATGACCTGCTGGCACGTACCGACATCGTCGATCTTATCGACGCGCGCGTAAAGCTAAAAAAGCAGGGCAAGAACTACCACGCGTGCTGTCCATTCCATAACGAGAAAACCCCCTCTTTCACCGTAAACGGTGAAAAACAGTTTTACCACTGCTTTGGTTGTGGCGCGCACGGCAACGCCCTCGACTTTTTAATGAACTACGACAAGCTCGAGTTCGTCGAAAGCGTCGAAGAGCTGGCGGCAATGCACAACCTCGAAGTGCCGTTCGAAGCAGGCAGCGGACCGAGCCTGATAGAGCGCCATCAACGGCAAACACTCTATCAATTGATGGACGGGCTGAATGCTTTTTATCAGCAGTCGCTGACCCAATCCGCCGCAGAGCCTGCTCGTCAGTACCTCTCCAGGCGTGGTTTGAGCAGTGAAGTCATTACGCGATTCGCTATTGGTTACGCGCCGCCCGGTTGGGACAACGTTTTAAAGCGTTTCGGCAACAATAGCGAAAACCGCAAGTCGCTGATCGATGCAGGCATGCTGGTCACAAACGATCAAGGACGCAGTTACGATCGCTTCCGCGAGCGGGTGATGTTTCCGATTCGCGACAAGCGCGGCCGGGTGATTGGTTTTGGTGGACGCGTGCTGGGCAACGATACGCCCAAATACCTGAACTCCCCGGAAACGGATATTTTTCATAAGGGCCGCCAGCTATATGGCCTCTATGAAGCGCAGCAGGATAAGGATGAACCGCAGCGGCTGTTAGTTGTCGAAGGGTACATGGACGTGGTGGCGCTGGCGCAATATGGCATTAACTATGCCGTTGCATCGCTTGGCACCTCCACGACGGCGGATCATATTCAGCTGCTGTTCCGGGTGACCAAAAACGTCATCTGCTGTTACGACGGCGACCGTGCCGGCCGCGAAGCCGCATGGCGGGCGCTGGAAACCGCGCTGCCCTATATGAGCGATGGGCGTCAGCTGCGTTTTATGTTTCTGCCGGATGGCGAAGATCCGGATACGCTGGTGCGTAAAGAGGGCAAAGAGGCGTTCGAAGCGCGGATGGAGCAGGCTCAGCCTCTCTCCACGTTTCTGTTTAACAGCCTGTTGCCGAAGGCGGATCTCACCACGCCGGATGGGACAACGCAGCTTGCCGCGCTGGCACTGCCGTTGATCAACCAGGTGCCGGGCGAGACGCTGCGTATTCAGTTACGCCAGATCCTCGGCAACAAGATTGGCATTTTCGACGATGCACAGCTCGATCGATTAATGCCAAAGCAGGTGGAGAGCGCGGCGGCGCGCCCTGCCCCTCAGCTAAAACGCACAACCATGCGTATACTGATAGGGTTGTTGATCCAGAATCCGGAGCTTGCACCAAAAGTGCCTTCGCTGGCCGGTCTTGATCAATCCAGACTGCCCGGACTTGGCTTATTTGCAGAACTGGTCAACACTTGTTTGTCTCAACCTGGTCTGACAACTGGGCAGTTACTGGAACATTATCGCGGCACGAATGAGGCCGCAACCCTTGAAAAACTGTCAATGTGGGACGATATAGCAGATAAGGACATCGCTGAAAAAACCTTTACCGACGCGCTCAATCATATGTTTGATTCAATGCTTGAACGGCGACAAGAAGAGTTGATAGCTCGCGATCGCACGCACGGTCTAAGCAGCGAAGAACGCCGGGAGCTCTGGCAGTTGAACCAGGAGCTGGCTAAAAAATAAATTCAACGGCTTAAGTGCCGATAATCGTTCGGGTTGATCCCGACAGCCGCGACGAGGGCCAGCGGCAAAAATATAAATACACCCTCGCGTTAAATGTTGGCGGTTTATTTCGCTAACCGACACCAACCTCATGAATTTAAGTGTGGATACCGTCTTATGGAGCAAAACCCGCAGTCACAGCTGAAGCTTCTTGTTACCCGTGGTAAGGAGCAAGGCTATCTGACCTATGCCGAGGTCAATGACCATCTGCCGGAAGATATCGTCGACTCCGATCAGATCGAAGACATCATCCAAATGATCAACGACATGGGCATCCAGGTGATGGAAGAAGCGCCGGATGCTGATGATCTGTTGCTGGCTGAAAACTCCAACAACACAGACGAAGATGCTGAAGAAGCCGCTGCACAGGTTCTGTCCAGCGTAGAGTCTGAAATCGGACGAACTACCGACCCGGTGCGCATGTACATGCGCGAAATGGGCACCGTTGAACTGCTGACCCGTGAAGGCGAAATCGACATCGCCAAACGTATTGAAGACGGGATTAACCAGGTTCAGTGCTCCGTTGCCGAGTATCCGGAAGCTATCACCTACCTGCTGGAACAGTACGACCGTGTTGAAGCAGAGCAGGCTCGTCTCTCCGATCTGATCACCGGTTTCGTCGATCCGAACGCCGAAGAAGATATGGCGCCAACGGCGACCCACGTCGGCTCTGAGCTCTCCAGCGAAGAGATGGACGACGATGAAGATGAAGAAGAAGACGACAGCGATGACGACAGCGACGATGACAACAGCATCGACCCTGAGCTGGCACGTGAGAAATTCGCTGAACTGCGTACGCAGTACGAGCTGGCTCGCGACACAATCAAAGCAAAAGGACGCAGCCACGCTGCCGCACAGGAAGAGATCCTTAAGCTGTCTGAAGTCTTCAAGCAGTTCCGTCTGGTGCCGAAGCAGTTCGACTACCTGGTAAACAGCATGCGCGTGATGATGGATCGCGTACGTACCCAGGAACGCATCATCATGAAGCTGTGCGTTGAACAGTGCAAAATGCCGAAGAAAAACTTCATCACCCTCTTCACCGGTAATGAAACCAGCGAAACCTGGTTCAACGCCGCGCTGGCCATGAACAAACCGTGGTCTGAGAAGCTGAAAGATGTGACTGAAGAAGTGCAACGCGGCCTGATGAAGCTGCAGCAGATTGAAGAAGAGACCGGCCTGACGATTGAGCAGGTTAAAGATATCAACCGTCGTATGTCTATCGGCGAAGCGAAAGCGCGTCGTGCGAAGAAAGAGATGGTTGAAGCGAACTTGCGTCTGGTTATCTCTATCGCCAAGAAATATACCAACCGTGGTCTGCAGTTCCTCGATCTGATTCAGGAAGGGAACATCGGCCTGATGAAAGCGGTTGATAAGTTTGAATATCGCCGTGGTTACAAGTTCTCGACTTATGCAACCTGGTGGATCCGTCAGGCAATCACCCGCTCTATCGCGGATCAGGCGCGTACCATCCGTATTCCGGTGCATATGATTGAGACAATCAACAAGCTCAACCGTATCTCTCGCCAGATGCTGCAGGAGATGGGTCGTGAACCGACGCCGGAAGAGCTGGCTGAGCGTATGCTGATGCCGGAAGATAAGATCCGCAAAGTGCTGAAGATCGCCAAAGAGCCAATCTCCATGGAAACGCCGATTGGCGATGATGAAGATTCGCATCTGGGTGATTTTATCGAGGATACCACCCTCGAGCTGCCGCTGGACTCTGCAACCACCGAGAGCCTGCGCGCTGCAACGCACGATGTGCTGGCTGGCCTTACCGCTCGTGAAGCGAAGGTGCTGCGCATGCGTTTCGGTATCGACATGAATACCGACCATACGCTGGAAGAGGTGGGTAAACAGTTCGACGTTACCCGCGAACGTATCCGTCAGATCGAAGCGAAGGCATTGCGCAAACTGCGCCACCCGAGCCGCTCTGAAGTGCTGCGTAGCTTCCTCGACGATTAATCGTCACGCCAGACAAAAAAGCTCCCCGACGGGAGCTTTTTTTTCGCCTGTTATTTACAAGCCGCGCGATGCCAGCGCGTCATCAAGCTCGCGATAGGCTTCAACCAGTTTCTCTAACGACGCGCGGTTCAGGCCGCTGGGATTGGGCAGCACCCAGATTTGCGTCACGCCAATGGTCATCTCCTGCTTACCCCACTTCGCACCGCGCACGCTAAAGGCCTGCTCAAACGCCTGTTTGCCAAGCACCGCCAGCGCGGCGGGCTGATACTCCTCTATTTTATGTACCAGATCCCTGCCGCCGGTACGCAGCTCATGTAGCCCGACTTCCGTCGCCTGCACCGTCGGACGCTGCACCAGCATGGTAATGCCGCAGCGCGTATCCAGCAGATGGTGCTCATCCTCAGGGCGCAACTGCTGGTCGGTAAAGCCGGCCTGATGAATCACTTTCCAGAAGCGATTCCCCGGATGCGCAAAATGAAACCCCGTATGGGCAGAGGACTTCCCCGGATTAATGCCACAAAACACGACGCGCAGCCCCGGCGCCAGAATATCGTGGATCATGCTTTACTCCCGATTAGAAACGATAAACTTAAGTATAAGAGATTGAAAATGCGCTGTTTATAAAAACATCAGCCGGGCGATTCCTGCTGGATTGCGAAGGTAAGTTACTCTATAATTCACCGCCACGGCCCCTTAGCTCAGTGGTTAGAGCAGGCGACTCATAATCGCTTGGTCGTTGGTTCAAACCCAACAGGGGCCACCAAATTTCTCTATATAAATCAGCAAAATAAACCACTCCAGGGAGTGGTTTTTTTGTAGACGAAAATGCAAGTGTCCTCTTTTCGTCCCCTCATGTTGAGACTTCTATGTGCGAGGACAAAAAAGGTGCCTATATACACCTACCGGATTGAACGTATAGAATCTATCAACACAGGATGGAGAGGGAAGAGTGGAGAAGCTGCAATTATTTTATAATGACCCTTTAGAAGCTGGCTTAGCTTTGTTTGCGGCAGCATTGTTGTCGATATTCGGAGCCTTTATTAAGGACTGGTTGCTGAAACTATTTAGCGTTTTTTCGAAAGGTATGAAGGCGCGCAGTGTAGCAAGCAAGAAAAGGGTTTTTAAGCAGGCGCGCTTCTTACTGCGTGACCCGGTTTTACTCTCTTTATTCACATTTAGAGCAGTAAGGTCCAATTTATTATGGGTGACATCAAATATTTTGAGTATTCTGCTGCTTGTATATGCTCAGCAACAGATCAGTAATTTTAATTTTGATAGCATTACAAGAATGAGTCTTTTTGAGGCTCTTTTTGCCAACGATGCTGAAGTTACAGTGCTTTTCTATTATACGTTCTTAGGATCTATTACATTTCTTGCTACGTTAACCTCTGGCTATGTCTCCTCTGCAAGAAACCGCATATTGTATAAGGCGTATACTTCACGTCTAAAAAAATTAAGAGCCGGGATTGAATTACCCTAGTGTTTTTCGATCTAACCAGTGCCCGTATGCCGTTTGCCATGCGGCTGACTGATCAGCAAAAGGCTTTTCAGCTATGGGAAGCCATTGCTGCTTCCCGTGCGACCTGTCCAGATACCGGACATCCCAGTACTGCGCACGTGGCCAGAGAACATACCTGTTATCTGGCCAAAAGTTGTTAATCTGTGCGTCTCTCTTTTCGAGTTTCTGCCCCCTAGATAAGAAAATGAAAAGCGCGCCATCAATTTCAAATCGTCCCATCACCGCCCCGCTTCAATGCTGAATAACTGTATAAACATACAGAACATCATATGCGACATTTTTCAGTGATGCCAATCCTGTGTAAAGGAGGCAAACCCGCCATATGCTTGGCCCTGTGTTGAGTTTAAGTTTTCCTTTAAGCTCATATTAAGATCCATTTAACCGACCGAAAATTAATTTATCTAAATAAAAACAATGATTTATTAAAAATATCAGATCCTAATCTGATCCAACTAACTGAAAAAAAGTGAAATTCCTTTCATTCTTTTCAGTTCAGGATTCCCGGCACGCCGTCAGTGGTGGCGCGGGCTGGCAGGCTGGTTTGTAGAAAAACAAAACTGAAAATTTTTTGTGATCCAAAACTTGCAGGCAGGTGCGGTGTAGTGCCGTTTTTGTCTGCGACACATTTATTTTGTCGGCGTGCGGCTGCGCCTGCGTAACGGTGCTGGCGAGATCGTTTTAAGGTGTTCTTGATGGCGGGATGATGCTTCATGCGCCCACAGCGCGTTGCGTGGCGTCTGGCGTGGGGGTATAAAAAAGCCCGCATTGCGCGGGCTGGGATCAGGCGATTGTCTTCTGGTATTTGCTGCGGGTCTGCCCCGCCCTGGCAGCCACCTGCGTAAAAGCGCTCGCACTGGCTGGTGCACCAGTGCCGGGTCACCCGCTGCGATACCTCGGCGCGCTGCTGTTGCAGCTGCTCGTCCGGCTTCACGTCCGGCAGGCTTGTGCCCTCCGGCACGGTCTGGCGCACAAAGGACTTATCCGGCCTGCCGCCGGTGAAGGCCACCTCTACCAGTGTCCCTTCGAGCGGAAACGGGAACATGCCCGAATCATTCCCGGCCATTGGCTCGGGCAGCAGCACGGCAGAATAAACCGACGTACCGCTGTCGGGCCTGCCGTCTGCGTTAAGCAGTTGCACATTGACGGCATAACGTGGCAAGAATGGACCAGCAAACTTATCACTGCTGGCCGGTTCACTCACGGCCATCCCCCGCGCAAATTTTGGTAGGTGGATACCGCTGGCCAGCTCCGGGTAATCACTTTCAATCTGCCGCTGTGACGGTGTTTTTTGCAGGGGCGCGCCGCTGGCTTTTTCGCGCGGCACCCTAATGCTCGCTGTGGGGAGGTTGAAAAATGAAACTTAGCCAAATAAGTTCCGGGAAAATCACCTTTATAAAAACCATAGGCAAACGGAATCGCACTATCCCAATCGATAAGAGTTCGATGGCAAATATTCCCAGTAAGAATGGTGTCTTGTTTACGCCTTGTTATTATGCTTTTAGGAATGCACTTGAGAGAGCGAATATTGAGTTACCTCTGGGCCAGTTAACTCATGTATTACGTCACATTTTTGCAAGCCACTTCACGATGAATGGAGGCAATATACTAGTCACTCAAAGAATCTTAGGTCATACTGATATAAAAGTGACAATGAGATATGCTCATTTTGCGCCATCTCATTTAATTGAAGCTGTAACATTCAATCCATTATCCGATTCAGTGAAGAAGGACGTTAATGATGAACGATATAAGTTTTCAACAATACCTTGATTATTATATCAAACAAAACGAACCGAGATATGCTGTTCTAATCACTGGTGACTGGGGAATAGGTAAAACTTACCAAGTTATGAATGCATTGCCAATGGATCAAGTATGTTATATTAGTTTGTTCGGTTTAAACTCAACAAGCGAAATATATGCAAATGTATTTGCTGCAATGTACCCCAAAAGGAATGCTTTAAAGAGAACCGTGAATGCTGCTAAAGAGTCAGCGGCAGAATTGAATGGATTTACCCTTGCCGCAGGAACGATCATTAGTAGCCTTGCTGATGCCTTCATAAAAGAAGTTGTAGACAATACAAAAATAATAGTTTTTGACGACCTTGAAAGATGTTCAATAAAATTAAAAGACATCCTTGGCGCAATTAATAAATATGTAGAACATCACAAATGTCGTGTATTAGTTATAGCGCATGACTCAGAGATAGAATCAGAGTTTTTAGAAACTAAAGAAAAAATAATTGGTCACACAGTAAAAATTAAACCCCAAATAGATGATGCCGCAGATTCATTTTTTAACGAAACCTATAAATTAAAACATCTAGACCATCTAAAAAAAATAATAATTAACGCATTCAAGAACACTCAATGTCAGTCATTGCGCATTTTTAGGTATGTGATTAAAGACTGCGAAAGACTAGTAGCAACACTTCCCTATAGTCAATTACACAACCATGATGCTATGAATGAGGTTTTTAATACATTCTCTATAATGAATACAGCATGTAGGACAGGTATGATTTTTGCAGATGAGATAAAAAATCTCGACGCAGAGTTTACATCTATATCTTATTCCTTACCAACATCAAAAGGTGGCGAAGAAAATAAAAACCAAGGGGAAGAGCAAGAGCAAGAACTTAAGGAAAAAAGGTTATTAACTCTTTTTAATAAATTTTCCCAAGAGATTTTTCATGATGGTATATTTGATAATGAACTTATGTATTCAATGCTTATTGACGGCATATACCCCAAAAATAGAATAAGAGACAGAATTCAACAGTCAAGATACTTTAGAGTGGAAGCAAAAAAAGAAATTCCAGCGTGGGTAAAAATCCAAAGTTTTGACTACACTGATGATAATATTGTTGATAGTGCTGTCGGTGAATTACTTAGTCAATTTGAAAATAGAGAAATAACTGACCTTGGAACGATGCTACATATGTTTCATTTAATGTTTTTAATGTCGTCTATTAATGTGATTGATGAATGCTTCGAAGAAGTAGTAAATGAATGCAAAGCATATATAGATGATCTTGTGACTACCAATAATTTGAACTATGAAAATAACATAGGAAATTTTTATAGCATTCATTCCGATTCTGGTGCCCATGGGCATAGTTTTTGGCTAGATGAGCAGTATAAGAGATTCATTAATGAAGTTAGATTATACCTTGGTCAAAAACAAAAAGAAGCATTGCGCAACAACTATCCTCAATTTGCCAAAGAGATAATGTATGCTTTAGATAATGATCTTCATAAATTCAACCAACTTCTAATTGGTGATGGTTCAACATGGGGTAAATACTCAGGCATTGACGTCCTTACGATAATTCCTCCCGATGATTTTGTTCTATCATGGTTATGCCGCCCTTATGAGGAATGGGATAAGGTCAGAAATATACTTATAAACCGATATACGAGGGGGGGGATGTCTAATTTAGTTAATGAGAAGGAGTGGTTATATGCGGTAGGTGTAACACTTAAACTTGAGGCCATGAAGATGAAAGGTTTTGAAAGAATTAGAATAGAAAGGCTATTTCCAACACGCGCACTAAGCCAGATATAGTGTCGCAACAACTTAAGAGTACTGGCCTTTATTAGGGGATATTGGTTTTATAACTTGCTGATTTTCAAGTAAGTGGTTGATTTTCAAGTATCGGTTATGGTTCTCATAATCGCTTGGTCGTTGGTTCAAACCCAACAGGGGCCACCAAATTTTAGCATTAAAATCATATAATTAAGCCACTCGACAGAGTGGCTTTTTTGTTTCTTGTTTACCGACTGTCGCAAAAGTGTCGCATGATGTTTTGAGAATTCCTTTTCATAGCCCAGCGTCTTACTCTGTCTTTCTTTTACAAAGCAAAAGGGGGTCACGTTAGCACGTAACCCCCTGATATCGATGATGAGTTGTGTACTGAAAAACCCGCTTAAGCGAATTCATCTCCATCGATAATCGCCAGCACCCTGTCCAGATAGGTTTTACTCATCTTGCTTTCCGTTGCCTCACGCAGGTATTTCGGAATACGTTCAACAAACTCAGAGCGAGAAAGCGGTTGATGCTCGACCAATGCTTCAATCATTGCAGGACGCAGCAACTTGCTCTCATCGGCAATATAGGGACACTCAACATCAATGACCTCGCGGGCAAATCTTTCAAGACGTAATCTGAGTGGCTCACTATGGTCGCTAAAATCCGCAATATTGTTACTTGCGGTTTGCCCTTCAACAACCAGCTGTGCGATAGCGTGCTCTTCAGAGTACTCCTCTTCCGCAACCGTGGTTTTTAACCGATTTAACTCGCGAACGATGGGCTCGAGGATCTCATCAGGATTGCAGAACCAGTCTGTGGACCAGATACGACGAATTCTCCACCCTAAGCCCTCCAGCACGTCCTGACGCAGGCGATCTCTGTCGCGAGCTGACTTAGCAGAGTGATAGGTCGCACCATCACACTCAATACCCATCAAATAGCGCCCCTGCTTACCGGGATCGCGCACCGCAATATCAATAAAGAATCCGGCTACGCCAACCTGGGGTTCACAGCGGAAACCAGCATTCTCCAGCGCTGTAATAACAGAGACTTCGAAATCACTGTCCGGCGCTTTACCCGTGTGGTGTGCAAGCCCGTCCATATTGCCTTTTTCTGCAAAGTGCAGAAAGCCACGCAGCGCCTGCACACCGCGCTTAGATGTCTCTGTTACCTGGATATCCTCCGAGCGCATTGAGCTGAACACATGCATCCGCTTTTTAGAACGCGTGAAGAGTACGTTCAGGCGACGCCAGCCAACATCGGAGTTGATCGGGCCAAAGCGTTGGTACACTTTGCCATCGACCTCGCCCGGCCCATAAGTGAAGGAGATGAAAATAACGTCGCGTTCATCACCCTGAACGTTCTCTAGGTTTTTAATAAACAGCGCATCGCTTTTCATTCTTAACCGATCAATCGCGGCCTCAGCTTGCGTATCTTCACGGCATATTTCATCAATCGACCGTTCAATCTGTTCACGCTGCTTTGAGTTCATCGCCACGATGCCTAAGGATTCGTCAGGCGAATTGGTCGCATGTAAAGCCACAGCCCTGGCGATAACGCGCGCTTCTTCAATATTGTGCTGGTTAATGAAGCGACCATTTTTAACGAAGCTGAACTTAACGCCATACTCCGGGGCATGAGCGTTCGGGGAAGGGAAAACCACCAAATCGCTGTTATAAAAATGGCGATTAGAGTAAGCAATCAGGCTCTCATGTTGAGAGCGATAGTGCCATCTCAAACGGCGCATTTTGAACAGAGGTAACGAGGCATCCAGAATACTGTCCGTTTGGCTGACCGCGGCCGTGTCATCATCGTCATCATCAATGCCCGCGCGATCAAAGAAGCTCGTTGGCGGCAGCTGTTTCGGGTCACCCACCACGATAATTTGCTTACCGCGCGCGATAACACCCAACGCATCTTCCGGCTTAACCTGTGAGGCTTCATCCATCACCACAAGATCAAACTCGATATCGCCTGGCTGAAGATAATTAGCCGCCGACATTGGCCCCATCATAAAGCAAGGCTTCAGCTGAAGCAGAGCACGGCCGGCGCGATTAATCAGTTGGCGAATCGGAATATGACGCATCTTCTTACCCGTCTCATTCAGGATAAGCGCCATTTCGGTATAGTCGGCTTTTCGTCCTCCTGACGCGCCGGGGGGAACGGGATTGCTCGCAATAACCGCCGCGATGCGCTCACGCTGCAAGCGCTGTAGCGCCCGGTCATAGTCACGAAACGTTTTTTGCATCGCGCTGCGGCTATTACCAGACACCCGGAGGAGATGCGGACGTTCAGTCGCGATTTCGCGGGCGAGCTGATCGAAAATAGCGACTTCCAGGCCGGTATCGATATCCTCAATAGTCAGCGTATGGCTCATGATTGCGTCACGAATACGCTGCAGCCCGCTATTTTCAATATCCTGAGAGATACGAATGAAGTTAAGCCAGCCATTCAGCCAGCGGGGCTTAGCGATCGCCTCTTCGTTGCAGGCGATTAATGCAGAGAGACGATTTTCACACCGTTGATGCCACTGCTCGCTATTAAGCTGCGTTTCCTGCGCAAAGTGACTCTGACGGTCAGTTTGCAGCTGCCACTTCTGCTGAAGAGCACGAAGAGAGTGTTGCAGTTCGCGGTACTCATCTGCGCCGGGTAACCGTTGGATGGCCGCAACCAAATCAGCATCCTGAACGTTTTCCCCCATCTGTTCTGCAAAAGTAAGGGTATTGCCCATGACCTTGAGCGTGTGCGCATTATCTTTATCTGCGCCAAACAGGAGTGAATCCGCCGCTGAAAAAATGGTGCCGGGCAACCGATCAACAGATAAGCAAGCCTGTCTGTTATGTATCTGACGCAACACGGTTATCTTTTCATTTACCGTATTCAGCGCAAGCTGCTCAGTGCTGAACCACTGCTGAATGGGCGTCAGTGCAGCGGTCAGTTTCTCAATAAGCGGCAGTAAGATACTCTTTTCGCCCGCAAGGCTTTGCTCACCTTCAGAGTCAAAGTGTGCTGAAGCGAAGGTTTCCTCGTAGCTTTTTAACTTATCAAGATGTTGAGAAATCTGCGCATCGACACCCTGCTGCTTAAGTTGCTGTATTCCTTTTAGTATCTGGCTATCCAGCGTCAATAGAGCGCCACCAATGGCAACATTAGCACCGAAGCCGATCCCCCAGACGCTGCGCACTCCGCTGTACCACTCCCGAATCTGCCGGAGCTGGCTCGGATCGGTCTCCAGCCCTCGATAGAGCTCGCCGAAGATCTGCTCAAAATTGCGCGCCTCAAACTCATCGCGTTCCTGCACATACTGGCGGAGGACCGGCAATTCGTCATACAGCGTTTTCCATTTTGCATTAGGCTCGCTGGATAAACCGATCAGCGTATTTTTCGCTTCGCGCCATGAGCCGCTTAACCAGCTAAACAGGCCCGAGTTGTGCAGGATGTTTTCGATCGTTTTTAGCTGCTCACCATCTGCCACTTTATTCAGCGTAAAGCGCGCCTTGAGCTGGTCGCGCAGTGCATGCAACGAGACCAGCCGCTGATTGAGATCTTCAATGTGTGGCTCGATATCTTCATCATCAAACCTGTCATGTCTGTATCTCACCAGTTCGCTCGGCAATTTGGAGGCGACATGAATGAACGTGGCTATTTGCTGCAGGCCCGCAGGCGTTATTGAGAATCTATCAGCAACAGCAGAGGGCAACGATTCCAGTAATGGGGCGAGATGCTCTTTGTCAGCAGCAAAGGCAGTTTGCAGTTGCGCTAAACCACGAATCAGGAGAACCACATCCGCAAGCGTTGTTGCCCCATCCAGACCAAAGATTTTGGTGATATCCGGAAAGTCCGGGACTGGATTTCCCTCTTCGAGGAAACGCAGTTTTTCAGGCATTAAATCGCCTGCTACCTGATGGTAATCCGCCTGAACGGCACTGAAATCATTTAACCAGCTTTTCAGACTCTCAATGTTGTTGCTATCAAGCCGGGTATAAGCCTGGAAATCGGCTTCTGCAGGAAGTTCCGGAAGTTGGTCGCACAGCGCTACCAGCTGCGTTTGCCAGCTTAATTCGTCACAATGCGAAGCAGTAATCGAATACCTGGCGAGAAAACCTGCAAGTGCCTGCTGCCAGGCAATTAGCGCCTCATTCCACTCCTTAAGCAGTGAAACAACTCTTTCACTGTCGAAAAGCTGGATATCAGTGTTGTTAACGCCATACCAGGGGTGCTCCCACAGCTCCGCTTGCTGACCGACCTGCTGACGAAACTCCACGACAACGTCTTTAAACTCTTTGATCTGGTCACGTAGCCTTAACTGCGCCACGCGATCCAGTTTTTGACCGGACAGGTTTTCTATATGTAGCAGTGTGGGATCGATGCCCAGCTCGCGTCGATAACGCGTCGCGCCGGTCAAAATTTGGTGAATAGTCAGCCCGGTAAGCTTCCAGCTCTCATTAATTTCCTGAGCGTAGCTGTTTAACTGATTCTTTAAATCTTCATAGCGAGAGATCTCGGCATCAATTTGCGCCGGCATTTTTTGCAATGCCGGGTTATGCAGCCGTTTTTGGATGTCTTCTAACACCTTACGCTTGTGCGATTTATGGCTGTGCAGCTCAAGGCAAAAATCACCCAGCCCTGCTTTATCGAGTCGGTGTTTAACAACCTCTAATGCCGCAAGCTTTTCCGCAACAAAAAGCACCTTCTTGCCATTCAGCATTGCCGCGGCAATCAGGTTGGTAATGGTTTGTGATTTGCCCGTGCCTGGAGGGCCTTCGATAACCAGATTCTCGCCATTTACCGCATCAATCAGTGCGCTATGTTGTGAGCTATCCGCATCAAAAATAAGCGGAAATTGTTGATGAATATTATCGAGAGTATCAATGTGATATTCGCTGGATAAACTTTCTGAACCGGAATGTTCTCCCGTCTGCGAAGTAAAAAGACGTTTGATCACCTCATGATTCAGTAAGTTTTTACCGCCCTGTGGCCAGCGCTCTGGATCAAGATCGAGATACATCAGCATCTTGCTGAAGTTTAATAAGCTCAATGCCCCATAGCGGCGCACTTTCCAGCGCGGCTTGTTCGTTTCGGTAATCGCCTCTATTTGCTGGAAATAGGTTTCCGGTAACGTCTCCTCATCCAGCCCAGGTAGTGCAAAACCAAAATCAGCCTGCAATTTCTCCTGCAACGACAGGTTAGGGATAATATCTTCCCCGGTATAACGCAGGTGGTAGCGATAGAGGCCCGCTTGTGGATCGAGTTTACCTTTTTCCAGCGTTACGGGAACGGTAAAGAGCGGAGCAAGGCGGGGCTTATCTGAATCATCACTTTCATACCATTCAAGAAAGCCAAGGGACAAATAGAGAATACCCGCACCGGTCTCTTCAATCGCTACCTGTGCTTTACCGTGGATAGAGCGCAGTACGGCCTCCAGATCGGCCGGGTAATAAAGCGTCTGTATTTCATTATTCGCTTCAGTCTCCTGCACTAATGGCTTACGCAACGGCTTGCCCGCTTTCGTATCGCGCTCAAACTCACCAATATCTTTGTAGCCAAGCTGGATAAGTAGGGAATCCAGACGCTCAGCAGGAAGGCCGGATTTAGCCTCCGTATTACTGACGCCGGCCAAAGAGCCGCCGTTTTCCTTCAAGTGGATGAGAATAAGATCGCGCGCTTTAACCACCAGTTCATAATCTTCCGGGGAAATAGCACTCTGCGCGCCGCTCGGTAATTCATAGTCGGTATTAATGCCCAGCTTACCCGCCCACGTTTTCGCATCGGGCATAGGTTTTGTCGCTTTTTCCTCGGCTGAAGGCACGTTTTTATCCAGATAACCAAACTGCTGTAACTGCGCTTTGGTTGGATCCGGAACAGGAGCAAACTGCATAACCTGTTCTGATTTGAGGGTTTGAAAAAGCTGATCGGGTAGCGCGTTGATGATACGCAGCGAAGAGTGTTTTTGATTAATTGGAAAATTTAATAACCTGTTTCGCGAGGTCAAATCCAACAATTTGCGCCGCATATCCTCAAGCGACTTGAGAATATATTCTTTGGATTCACCATCGAGTGAAGAAGAGTATTCCGCCATATCAAACCCTGTAGATCATCAGCAAAAGGATAACCAGAACTTACCAAAACTTCTGGTTCCAACACCTGACAGGAATAAAAGTTATGTCGCTTGCGATCGTTCTGTATGTATCAGCAAGCCATGTTTATTACTGACGATGCTAAATTCAAAAAGAGACCTCACCGCGAAAAGGCTGATTCAAGCAGAAAGCCCCATCCGGTAAGCGTCGGGATAGCAAAATCATACCTTGGGCGACGCTGAATACAAGAAAATCCTTAACAATAAAGGGCTAACAAAGAGCACAGGCTTCAGATTTAACTTAATCATATAAAACATATAACAAAGCTGTTTGAGTGAATTAGAGATATTAACCAGGCATGAGGCTGAGCAAAAAATAACCACAATAGCGCTTATCTTCTGCTTCGAAAGAGATATGTCTGATGTGAAAAACCTCAATGGCATTCATCTAAAATCATACTTAGCTCTATTCTCAATACGATAATTAAGTCCGAGGGGAATAATAGGCCGCTGCTAAATCAAAAGATAAAGCTACAAAGCAATGAGACATATATTCTTCGTTACGTGAAGCGCACGATTGTCGTTGCTCAGGCGAGCACGTTAAATGGATCCTACTCTTTTGGCAGAGCACAGAACAAAGCGGAAGTCAGGGTGGGGATTCAGGCCATATAGATGGTTTCGCCCGGCGTTTTAGTCCTCATCGGTTCAACAACCTTCCACTCTAACCCGCCAGGGCCATATCCAGGAGGCGGTATTGAGATTGAGCGAATACCGCGGCTGATAATCTCTTCTTTAAGCTGTGATCGCCTTTTACTCAGATCTGGCTTGTCTCTTATGGCTGGTTCGCGGCAGCATCGGGACGAAATCATTCCCACGCGGGGTCATCACCGATTGCTTGCGGGTAATAAAAATCGTGTCCGATGGAATATCTTTATTCACAAACGACATGGCGCCAATCACCACGTTATCGCCAATCGTGATTGAGCCCACCAGGCATGAATTTGCGCCGATATCGACGTTATCACCGATGCGAATAAAGTCGTTATCCGTCATTCCCTGGACAACGCCAATGGTGGTGTTTTGCCGGATAGTGAAGTTAGCGCCAATACGGGCGCTGTAGGTGATAACGACGCCGGTATGGTGCGGTATATGCAGTCCGGGCCCTATTCTGGCCTCCAGATCGATATCCGCTGCGAATTTGCTTTTAATCATATTGGAGAGTGATTCAGCTACCCGCTTTTGGCGCTTGTTGCCATGCTCATTCATTTCACTGGCGAGGCGCCACCAGAATAAAAAATTCCTGCGGCGGTTCTTTTTCTCTCTAAGAAGGCGGCGAAACGAGAATTTATCTTTGCGAATCACCTCAATACGCCAGAACTCGCGCAGATCGTGTGCTTTAGACGAGAAAATAAAAAAGAGGCATGTTAACAGTTTGATAGTGATTCTCCTGCCCCTCTCGCGAGCGCTAACGGGGGATTCATAATTTCCTCACAATCATAACATTTGAAACAATTACCGACAAAGCGCTGTTCGGCACATCCTCTGTATGCCGCTTTTTGGTATCCTGCCGCTGTGAGGTCATTCCTCCCCGTCAGCGCATCTCTACCCCCGCCTGACTTCCCATTTTTAGCCGCTTATCGCGCAATTAAAATGCCATAAGCGCAATTTTCATAGAAAGACTAACGCATTGAAATGTGCCCATGTAATATGAGGCCGGGCTATTGCGACTTTCGCCTTCGTGGTCCAGATTTGATGAATAACGACTCCCCTTAACAGACTCATTAAGCGCTTTGACGAAACGCCATGAACAAACCAATAAAACGGCTTGAAATCATCAAATACGCCATTGAACTGGAGGATGACAGCATCATCCTCAGCCAGCTTCCTTTGCTGAAAACGGAAGTGACCGACCCGGAGTTAGCGTTTATTGTTCACGCGCTCGAAGAGAAGAACTACAGCGATGCGATGCGCGCCATTACGGTGTGGCTACAGAGCCAGCGCTCGGTCGTCAGTTGGCAAGATCCGCAGGTTTCTGCCAGCAAGCTGGAACTCAAAGCGCTGGAGGAGCAGCTCCGCGAGCTTATCGATAAGCGCAATGCGCGCATTCAGCAGCTGGATGAATTTAACGATCTCTACTTAACCCGCCTTGGGCCGCTGATGTCGCAGATCCTGCGCCTGCGTAAAATGCTGGCTGAAGCCGCAGTGCGTCGCCAGGAAGCGGAAGCACGTCGACGCGAGGCTGATTATCTGCGTTGCCAGAAATACCTCTCGCAGGCGGTGAATGTGCTGGTGACGCTCACGCAGCGCTGGCAGAGCATGCCGCCGCACTCGATGCAGGCGGCTGAAGCGCGTAAACATCTCCAGCAGCAAAGCGAGCTGATCGCCTCCCTGCTGGCAGAGGCGCAGGAGCTGGAGCGCGGTCTGACGCGTGAAGAGGAGCCGACGCGCCAGGCGCGCGACGAAGCGCGTCAGGAGTACGAAAGCTATCAAGAGCAGCAGCACGATGCGGAAAAACGCTTCAGCTTCGAGCAGAAGATGTCGGAAGAGGAGCGCCATGAGCTGAAGCGTCTCTGGCGACAGGCGAGTAAACTCTGTCACCCCGATCTGGTCGACAGCGAGATGAAAAACGATGCCAATAGCATGATGGTGCAGCTCAATCAGGCCCGTCAACGCGGCGATCTGAGCGCGATTCGATCCATGCTCAGCCGCCTGCAAAAAGGGCTGGAGCCGCTAATGGCCAGCGACAGGCTGAACGACGTCCAGCGTCTGCGTCAGCGCATTGTGGAAGTGAAGCAGCACATCGCCACGCTGATTGAAGAGTTAATGACGCTGGATAAAGAGGAGACCTGGCAGTTGGTCTCTTCCCTTGGCGATCGGGAAACCTATTTCCGCCAGCAGGAGAAAGCGCTGGCTGAGATCCGTGAATCCCTTGAGCAGCAGGTTAACGAAGCCGAATACGACGAAGTTGCCTGATATGTGCCCGGCGCTCTGCCGGGCCGCAATTACTTTTTATGCCAGTAAGCCTGCGCGCGAACGCACTGCTGATCGATAGCGTCCGTTTCAAACCGCGCCTTCAGCGATTTCACCACCTCCCCCTCCCCGGTCAGCCAGATAAAATAGTCCTCACCTGGTACAGTTAGCGCCGCCAGCTTTTCCGCCACCTTCTGCGGTTGATGCCCAATCACATACTCAATATCAAAGCCCTCCAGATGCGCGAGGTAATCCTGATAAGCGGCATTGTCGATGGTTACCAGCGCCTTCACCTGCGGACGCCGCGCAAGCTGGCTTATCGCCTCCAGCCGACGGCGCAATGCCGGCATACCGGACTCATCGCACACGTAGAGTTGCCAGGCGTAATCTTCCGGCACCACCAGCGAACCGCGCGGCCCGCCGATAGTCAGCAGATCTCCGGCTTGCGCGTTGAGTGCCCATGCGCTCGCTACCCCGCCGTCGTGAATGTAAAAATCGAGAGTCAATTCATTGCGGCTGGCATCAAAGAGCGGCGTATAGTCGCGCGACAGCGGACGCGGCCCATCGCCCCAGTTAATGCCCTCATCCGTTACCTCTGGCGGAACGAAAGGAGCGCCCTCCTGCGGGAAGAAAACTTTGGTGTGGTCATCGAAACCGCGTGAGCTAAAGCCATCGAGCTGCTCGCCGCCAAGCACAATGCGCTGGAAGCCCTCGCTTGCCCGCTCAACGCGCAAAACGGTTAACTGGCGAAAACGCAGCTCATTGCGCACGCGCTGCGGATAACGTGAAGAAGTTGTGGTCATAATCGGCCCTACTGAATGTGAAATAGATATATCTAAATTTTGTGCAAATGATAATGATTGTTGTTTATGGGGAAGGCAAGATTTTTTTAAGATATAGCAACAGCTAAGAGCACGCGCTGACAAAATCACTATTTAAAATCATTATTATCAACAAGATATAAATAAATCATTAAACCAGCCTGTTACCAGACAGAGTTTAGATATAGATTAGATATATCGAATTAAAACGGAGAGTAGGATGCGCCATTCACACGACAGTCACGATAACGAACACCACGGCGGCCGTCGGCAGCGCTTTTTTGGCCACGGGGAGTTACGCCTGGTGCTGCTGCATCTGCTGCGCGACAGCGACAGCCACGGCTATGAACTTATCAAAGCTATTGAAACACTGACCGAGGGAAACTACACCCCCAGCCCCGGCGTGATCTACCCGACTCTCGATCTGTTGCGCGATCAGCAGTTGATTACTATCAGCGATGAGGAGAGTGGGCGCAGGGTGATTGCGATAACCCGCCACGGCCAGCAGTGGCTGGATGAGAGCCAGCAGCAGCTGACGCAGATTCTGGAGCGGGTTAAAGCGCGTAATGTCGGCTATCAGTTACGCAGAGATCCACAGATGAAGCGGGCGCTGGCGAACTTTAAAGCCGTGCTCGATCTGCGCGTGAATCAGCAGGCGCTTAGCGCCGCGCAGCTTAAACAGATAATTGGCATTATCGACCGCGCGGCGCTGGAGATATCCCAGCTGGATTAAGCTGGCATTGGCGCTTCACGCAGGCGGAAGACCTTCACCAGTTCGCGCAGATGCAGCGCCTGATCGTTCAGTGACGCGGCTGCCGCAACGGACTCTTCCACCAGGCTTGAGTTCTGCTGGGTGGTGGAGTCAATCAGGCCGATAGCGCTGTTGATCTGCGAAATGCCATCGGTCTGCTCGCGGCTCGCCTGGCCGATTTCACGCAGGATCACATCCATCTCTTCGACGTTGGTCACCATACCGTTAATCAGCGCGCTGGCTTTCTCCACCAGCGCCATCCCTTCACGGGTCTGGCTGGCTGAGCTCTCGATCAGATGGCGAATATCATTCGCCGACGAGGCGCTTTTCTGCGCCAGTTGACGCACTTCACCGGCCACCACGGCAAAACCACGGCCATGCTCACCGGCACGCGCCGCTTCAACCGCGGCGTTCAACGCCAGAATATTGGTCTGGAAAGCAATCGCATCAATCAGGTTGATGATGTCAGACATGCGATTAGAGGTGTCGTTGATAACCCGCATCTTCTCGGTGACCTGCATCATCATCTCGCCATTGCTCTTCACCACCGTCGCGGCATCGGCCGACAGCGTCGTGGCTTCAGAGGTGTGATCGGCTGTGTTCTTCACGGTTGCCGTGATCTGCTCCATGGATGCCGCAGTCTGCTCAACGGAACTTGCCTGCTCTTCCGTGCGCGCCGCCAGATCCTGGTTACCGGCAACAATTTGCGCCGCCGCGCTGGAGATATTTTCAGAGCCGTTTTGCACCTGATGCACAATCTCCACCAGGCGATTTTTCATCTCCATCAGCGCACGCAACAGCGTTCCGGTCTCATCATGATGACGAGAGTCAATGGAGCGGGTTAAGTCGCCATCGGCGATCGCTTCCGCAAAAGTGACTGCTTCGCGAAGCGGACGAGTGATCATTCGCGCGATGACCACGCCAATCAGGCTTCCGAGGGCAATACTGATCGCCGCCAGCGCAATCAACAGCAGGCGGTTGGAGCCAAAGTCCTTCTGCACCTGCTGACCGGCGTCACGCATCTGCTGATCCTGGATGGCAATCAGCTCCTGCACTTTCGCTTTATAGGCCTTCTGGACAGTGATGGTATTGGTCATCATCTCCTGAATGGCGGCCGGGCGATCGTTGCGCTTTACCGCATCGAGGATGCGAAAACGGGAGTCGAGGTACTGTTGGCGCACGGTGCGGATCTCAGCAAGGATTTGCTGCGACTGCTCGTCGCGCAAGTTTTTCGAGAGATCGGCCAGTAAGGCAGAGATACGCGAGCTAATAGCCGCCAGCTGTTTCTGGGAATCAGCCGACCATTTGCCGTCCGTATCCAGCAGCATTAATTGTTGCGTACTGACGAACGTCTGGAAATTATCAATCAGCTCGTTTGCTTTTACGGTCGTGGGATAATCCTCATGCACAATTTCTTGCATACCGTTGTTGGCACGATTAAGGCTGAAAAGCGAGAAACAGGAACTCACCACCATCAATATAATAAAGAATCCGAATGCCAGAAATAATTTCGTACCGATTTTTACATCATGTAAAAACATATCTTCTCCGTGGATTTGAATGTCTTGCTGACAAAAGCTTTGAACCCTAATTCAGAAGGCACGCTTAAGTCCCCGGCGCGAATGGAAACCCTGTCGCCACCAGACGTTATCGGTAACGTAAATGCTAACTTTATGAGTTTGATCGTTTTTTTATTAAATTAATTGGCCACTGGATAGCCAGGAACTATCAATTTAGCGTCATTGATCGTTATTTGTTTCGTTTTCTTATTATTTCATGGATATATTAATGGGAGTTAACTAGAGTTAATTGGAAATTAAATTTCAAGCTAACTAATTTATTGAGCCAGGCACTAACAAAATATCAATTAATAAAAAAGTAACAATTTAGAAAAAATTATTAACATGAAGATGGATTAGCAGAAATAAAAAAACCGCCAGCAGAGGCGGCGGTTTTTTTAATTAAATATCTCTTAATGTAATACGGAAACTGCGTCCTGTAGCCGACCTGCGCGCTGTTTCACCATTGACGACACCTCCGCGCTCTGTTCAACCAGCCCGGCGTTTTTCTGCGTAATCGCATCCAGCTCCGCCACGGCGCGCGTCAGATCCGCAAGCCCCGTCGCCTGCTCAGAGGTGGACTGGCTAATCTGGGCAATCAGGGCGGTGACATCTTTAACCTGGGCCACAATATCGTCCATCGTGCGGCCTGCTGCGTGAACCTGGTCGGAGCCGGACTGCACTTTACTGGCGCTGGCATCAATCAGTTTACGGATATCATTCGCGGCGTTCGCGCTGCGGCTTGCCAGGTGACGAACTTCCCCGGCAACCACCGCGAAGCCTTTGCCCTGCTCCCCTGCCCGCGCTGCTTCAACTGCGGCGTTTAGCGCCAGGATATTGGTCTGGAAAGCGATATCGTTAATCAGCGCAGTAATGGAGCCGATACGCTGCGTGCTGTCGGCAATCTCATCCATGGTTTTCACCACCGTTTCCATCGCTTTACCGCCGTGAGCGGCGGCGTTGCTGGCGGAACTGGAGAGCTTATCTGCCGCAGACGCCGTTTCCGAGTTGCTCTGTACCGACGCGGCCATCTGGCCCATTGTCGCCACGGTCTGCTGCACGTTAACCACCGTCTGGCGCGTACGCTCATTCAAGTCGTCGTTGCCCTTCGCCAGCGTTTCGCTGCCGTTAAGCACGCTGCTCACCTGACCAGAGACATCGTTTATCAGCCAGCGGCACATCAGCCCCAACTGACCGACCGAGCGCAGAATTAGCCCCACTTCATCGCTGCGGTTGAGGAAATCGACGCTGTTACGATCGCCCGTTGCCACACTTAGCGCCTGCTTTGCCACATTCTCGACCGGGCGAACAATCTGCCACTCAAACGCCAGCGCGCCCAGCAGCGTCACCAGCGTACTGACCAGCATCGACACAGGATGCGCGCCAGTGAACCACAGCGCCGCCAGCTGTGCGACCCACAGCAGCGTCATGACGCCGCGCGCCCGCCAGCGCAGCGGAAGCGTGGCCACGTTCCCAAATAAGCCTTTACCCAGTACAAGACCTTTATGCAGGCGCTTTTTGCTGCGCCCTTCATTTAATGCGCTGTAGAGCGGCTCAACTGCCGCGATCTCCTGCTCCGTCGCGCGGGTGCGGATCGACATATAGCCGGTCACTTCGCCGTTACGCACCATCGGAATGGCATTGGCACGCACCCAGTAGTGATCGCCATTTTTACGGCGGTTTTTCACAATACCGCTCCACGGCTCGCCCTGTTTCAGGGTGAACCACATATCGGCAAATGCCGCTTTCGGCATATCTGGATGGCGCACAACATTGTGCGGTTGGCCGCTTAACTCATTGAGGTGATAGCCGCTGGCATGAATAAACGCATCGTTAGCGTGAGTGATGTAGCTCTGCGTATCAGTGGTGGACATCAGCGTAGTGTCATCGTCCAGCGGGAAGTTGCGCTGGCTGACATAAAGAGGAGAAGACATGGTTGCGTCCTGTGCAGGTTATATTGCCGTGAAAAAATTATTGCGAATGTTATTTCGGCGATAATGAATTTATCTTTAGTTGTTAAATTTGATTTAGATCGCAAATCCGCAGAAAACCCTGATTTTGATAGGTTTGTTAAGATATTGATTTTAATAGTTTCAGCCTGAAAACACTTAGTTGCGCTAACGGGTTATGCCCCATTTTCATGCATTCGACGCACTTTTTTGGCGCAAAGCGCCTTTTCACCCCCTCGCCTCGCGCTTTTTAACAATGCTGTAACCTATTTTTTGCCCAGACGGCATGATTAAATCTTGTACGATTTGGCTTTCACCTGGCGTTTATCCCGATTTCTCTGCCCGCCGCCGAAGTGGCGTAATCCCTGCAATACTTTAATCAGTATCACGTGATACGCGACTCCTGGAGCTTATTTTGAACAGGTTACCTTCCAGCGCATCCGCTTTAGCGTGCAGCGCTCACGCCCTGAATCTCATTGAGAAGCGAACGCTTGATCATGAGGAGATGAAAGCTTTAAACCGAGAGGTGGTGGATTACTTTAAAGAGCATGTTAACCCGGGGTTTTTAGAGTATCGAAAATCTGTAACTGCCGGCGGGGATTACGGAGCCGTAGAGTGGCAAGCAGGCAGTCTGAATACGCTTGTCGACACCCAGGGAGTGGAGTTTTTAGATTGCCTGGGTGGATTTGGTATTTTCAATGTGGGGCACCGTAATCCAGTTGTCGTTTCCGCCGTACAGCACCAACTCGCCAAACAACCTCTGCATAGCCAGGAGCTTCTCGACCCGCTACGGGCGATGCTGGCAAAAACGCTGGCGGCGCTCGCGCCCGGCAAACTCAAATACAGTTTCTTTAGCAACAGCGGCACGGAGTCCGTCGAAGCGGCTCTGAAGCTGGCGAAAGCCTATCAATCTCCGCGCGGGAAATTCTCCTTTATCGCCACCAGCGGCGCGTTCCACGGTAAATCTCTTGGCTCGCTCTCGGCGACGGCGAAGTCGACCTTCCGTAAACCCTTTATGCCGCTGCTGCCGGGCTTTCACCATGTGCCGTTTGGCAATATCGATGCCATGCGCACGGCCCTCAGCGAAGGGCAGAAAACCGGGGATGACGTTGCGGCGGTGATTCTGGAGCCGATTCAGGGTGAAGGGGGCGTGATCCTGCCTCCGCCGGGCTATCTGCCTGCGGTGCGTAAGCTGTGCGATGAGTTTGGCGCGCTGCTTATTTTCGACGAAGTGCAAACCGGTATGGGGCGCACTGGCAAAATGTTCGCCTGCGAGCATGAAAACGTGCAGCCGGACATTATGTGTTTAGCCAAAGCTCTCGGCGGCGGCGTGATGCCGATTGGCGCGACCATCGCGACCGAAGAGGTCTTCTCGGTGCTGTTTGATAATCCGTTCCTGCACACCACTACTTTCGGCGGTAATCCGCTGGCCTGTGCGGCGGCGCTGGCAACCATTAATGTGCTGCTGGAAGAGAACCTGCCGGCGCAGGCGGAGCAGAAAGGCGACATGCTGCTGGATGGCTTCCGGGCACTGGCGCGTGAGTATCCCGATCTGGTACAGGATGTGCGCGGGCGCGGCATGCTGATGGCGCTTGAGTTTGTGAATAACGAGACGGGGTACAATTTTGCCAGCCAGATGTTCCGCCAGCGCGTGCTGGTGGCCGGTACGCTCAATAATGCGAAAACCATTCGTATTGAGCCGCCGCTGACGCTCACCATTGAACAGTGCGAGCAGGTGCTGCGCGCCGCAGGCGAAGCGTTGTCCGCGCTGCGCGTTTCAGTAGAGCCGGTGTAACACTCTGCCCGATGGCGCTTCGCTTATCGGGCCTACAAACCGCACTCACCGTAGGCCGGATAAGGCGTAGCCGCCATCCGGCATGTCCTCTGCCCGCACTTTTTTGAATCCCATCACAATCATTCGCTCCCGCTTTTCCCTTCTGTTGTCGCGGCGGCTACAGTAGAACTCATCCGACCACATAACAATAATTTTACATTGGAAGAGAGCATGAGCCACTACCCGTCGCTGTTCGCCCCGCTGGATCTGGGTTTTACCCAGCTTAAAAACCGTGTGCTGATGGGGTCGATGCACACCGGTCTGGAGGAGCGCCCGGACGGCGCAGAGCGGTTGGCGGCCTTCTATGCCGAGCGCGCTCGTCATGGCGTGGCGCTGATTGTCACGGGCGGCATCTCCCCCGCTCTTTCCGGCGTGACAATGGAGGGTGCCGCAGTGCTGAACGATATCAGCCAACTGCCGCACCATCGGCACATTACCGATGCGGTACATCAGGAGGGGGGCAAAATCGCACTGCAAATCCTGCATACCGGGCGCTACAGTTTTCAGCCCAACCTGGTCGCCCCTTCCGCCATTCAGGCACCGATCAATCGCTTCAAACCTCACGAACTAAGCCATGATGAAATTCTAAGCCTGATTGAGGATTTCGCCCGCTGCGCGCATCTGGCTCAACAGGCCGGTTACGACGGTGTCGAGGTGATGGGTTCGGAAGGTTATCTGATTAACCAGTTTCTCGCCGCGCGTACCAACCAGCGGGAAGATGAATGGGGCGGTGATTACGCTCGCCGAATGCGTTTCCCTCTCGAGGTGGTGCGGGCGATCCGTGAGCGCGTCGGGGAGAACTTCATCCTGATCTATCGCCTGTCGATGCTCGATCTGGTGGAGGGCGGCGGCACACTGGATGAGACCATCGCGCTGGCACAGGCCGTTGAAGCGGCGGGCGCCACGCTTATCAATACCGGGATCGGCTGGCATGAAGCGCGGATCCCAACCATTGCCACGCCGGTGCCGCGCGGAGCGTTTAGCTGGGTGACGCGCAAGCTGAAAGGCAAAGTCAACGTCCCGCTGATCACCACCAACCGCATTAACGATCCGCAGGTGGCCGAAGCGATCCTTGCCCGTGACGATGCGGATATGGTGTCGATGGCGCGCCCCTTCCTCGCCGATGCAGAGCTGTTAAGCAAAGCACAGAGCGGCCGGGAAGAGGAGATCAACACCTGTATTGGCTGCAACCAGGCGTGTCTGGATCAGATCTTTTACGGCAAAGTGACCTCCTGCCTGGTCAACCCGCGCGCCTGTCATGAAACGCTGATGCCGATCTTCCCGGCAGAGCAGAAAAAAAACCTCGCGGTGGTTGGCGCAGGCCCTGCCGGGCTGGCTTTTGCAGTGAATGCCGCCGCGCGCGGGCACAGCGTAACGCTGTTTGATGCGCAGGCAGAGATCGGCGGGCAGTTTAACGTCGCCAAGCAGATCCCCGGTAAAGAGGAGTTTTATGAAACCCTGCGTTACTACCGGCGGATGATCGACAAAACCGGCGTCGCACTTTGCCTCAATCAACGTGTCGATCCCGGTATGCTGACGCTGTTTGATGAGGTGATCCTCGCCTGCGGCATTGAGCCGCGCATGCCGCTTATCGACGGCATCGATCATCCAAAGGTGCTGAACTATCTCGACGTGCTGCGCGATAAAGCGCCAGTCGGCGAGCGCGTGGCGATCGTCGGCTGCGGCGGGATCGGCTTTGATACCGCGGTCTATTTAAGCCAGCCGGGGGAGTCCACCAGCCAGAATATCGCTGAATTCTGCGTTGAGTGGGGCATCGATACCAGCCTGAACGAGGTCGGCGGCCTGCGTCCGGAAGGGCCGCAATTGCCGAAAAGCCCGCGGCAGATTGTGATGCTGCAACGCAAAGCCAGCAAGCCGGGCGACGGGCTGGGGAAAACCACCGGCTGGATCCACCGCGCCACGCTGCTGTCGCGCGGTGTGAAGATGATCCCGGCGGTGAGCTACCAGAAGATCGACGATGAGGGTTTACATATTCTGGTCGGCGGCGAGCCGCAGGTGCTGGCGGTGGATAATGTGGTGATCTGCGCCGGCCAGGAGCCGCGGCGCGAGCTGGCCGAACCGCTGCGCGAAGCCGGTAAACCGGTGCATTTGATTGGCGGCTGCGATGTGGCGATGGAACTGGATGCCCGCCGGGCGATAGCCCAGGGCACGCAACTGGCGTTAACCATTTAAAAAATGCCTGATGGCGCTGCGCTTATCAGGCCTACGAGGTTTGAAACGTTGTAGGCCGGATAAGGCGTGAGCCGCCATCCGGCAAAGCGACTGATGGCGCTGCGCTTATCAGGCCTACAGGCTTTGAGACGTTGTAGGCCGGATAAGGCGTGAGCCGCCATCCGGCAATGCGCCTGATGGCGCTGCGCTTATCAGGCCTGTGGGGTTTGAGATGTTGTAGGCCGGATAAGGCGTAAGCCGCCATCCGGCAGAGCGCCTGATGGCACGGTCGGTTAGCGCTTTTTGCGCACTTTAACCGATTTGAGGATCACGAACTTATTGTTGGTCGCCACGGTTTCGCAATTGCCAAACACGCGTTTGAGCTTGCGGAAATAGTCGAGATGGCGATTGCCGACAATACGTAATTCACCGCCATACTTCAGGCAGCGGCGCGCATCGTTAAACATCTGCCAGGCAATGTGATCGGTGATGGCGCTCTGCTGATGGAACGGCGGGTTACAGAGCACCGCCGCAAAGCGATCCGGCTCAATGCCGGAGAGCGCGTTGTTGATCATAAACTCGCAGCGCTCCACATCCTCTGGCAGGTTGCTCTCCACGTTCAGACGCGAAGAGGCGACCGCCATGGCCGACTCATCAACAAACAGCACCTGCGCCTGCGGGTTGCTGGCCAGCAGTTGCAGGCCAATCACGCCATTGCCGCAGCCGAGATCGACCATCTCGCCCTCGACATTTTCCGGCAGATTTTGCAGGAAAAAGCGTGCGCCGATATCCAGCCCGCTGCGGGAAAAAACATTCGCGTGGTTGTGAATGGTCCAGGGCGTACCATCCAGCTTCCAGCTTGCCAGCAGCGAGGTTTCAACAGGCGCGGGAGCGTTAAAGGTGCAGTTGATCAGGCGCGCTTTGCGCCATGCCAGCGTAGTGGTAGTCGGGCCGAGGATCTTTTCAAACAGCGCCATCGTCGAATTGTGAATATCACGGGTTTTCGCACCGGCGATAATCCGCGTCTGCGGCGTAACCACCTCGCGCAGGGCGCGCAGCTGCTGTTCAAGCAGCGCCAGCTGTTTGGGTATTTTAATCAGCACTAAAGCCGGATTGGCCGGTAGCGGGCTGAGGCAATCCTGAAAGATGACCGCCTCTTCATCCAGATCGTTAATGCGCAGGTTATGCTGCGTTGCCAGCTCGGCAATAAAGGAGTCGTTAATCGACACCGGATGATGGGCCGCCAGCGCACAGGCCAGCGCGCCGAAGCTGTCGTTGAAGATCAGAACCGGGCCATCGACCGCATCCACCTGTTGCAGAAGATACTCATCTGCTGCATCCCACGCCTGTAGCGACGCCTCTTCCACGCCGACAGGGAATCTGTCTAAAGTGAATGACTGTCCGTTTAACTCAACCTGGCTCATTGACCCTCCGCAATGCTAAAATTCGCGCGTTTTATCGCTCAATTACGTAAGGATGTAAACACATTTCACCATGAAGACCCTCACCTATCTTCAGGGCTATCCTGAATCCCTGCTGGCGCAGGTACATACGCTGATTGAGCAGAACCGTCTGGGCGAGGTGCTGGCAAAACGCTACCCCGATAGCCACGGCGTTACCACCGATAAAGCGCTCTATCACTACACGCAAGAGATGAAAAACCAGTTCCTGCGTAACGCCGCGCCGATCAATAAAGTGATGTATGACAGTAAAATTCATGTGCTCAATAATGCCCTTGGCCTGCACACCGCCATTTCCCGCGTGCAGGGCGGCAAGCTGAAAGCGAAAGCGGAGATTCGCGTCGCCACCGTTTTCCGCGATGCGCCGGAAGCCTTTCTGCGCATGATTGTGGTACACGAACTGGCACACCTGCGCGAGAAAGAGCATAACAAAGCGTTTTACCAGCTCTGCTGTCATATGGAGCCGCAATACCACCAGCTCGAGTTCGATACCAGGCTGTGGTTGACCCATCTCGCCTTACGCTAAGCATGCGCGCCAGCGCACTGGTTTTGTCATGTTGACGTGCTAGAGTGACAGCGGAACCCTTTAACGGAGAAGTAGCGCCTTTATGATACGTTTCGCTGTCATAGGGACGAACTGGATCTCGCGCCAGTTTGTCGATGCCGCCCATGAAACGGGCAAATACAGACTTACCGCCGTCTATTCCCGCAGCCTTGAACAGGCGCAAACCTTCGCCACCGACTACCCTGTCGAGCATCTCTTTACCTCACTTGAGGAGATGGCGCAGAGCGATGCGATTGACGCGGTCTATATTGCCAGCCCCAACTCCCTCCACTTTTCCCAGACGCAGCTGTTTCTCAGCCATAAAAAGCATGTGATCTGCGAAAAACCGTTGGCCTCAAACCTGCGTGAAGTGGAAGCCGCCATCGCCTGCGCCCGTGAAAATCAGGTGGTGCTGTTTGAAGCCTTCAAAACCGCCAGCCTGCCGAACTTCCTGGTGCTGAAACAGTCGCTGGCGAAAGCGGGCAAGCTGCGTAAAGCCTTTATTAACTACTGTCAGTACTCGTCGCGCTATCAGCGTTTTCTCGACGGCGAAAACCCCAACACCTTCAACCCTGCGTTCTCTAATGGGTCGATTATGGATATCGGGTTTTACTGCCTCGCCTCGGCGGTAGCACTGTGGGGCGAACCGCACAGCGTGCAGGCCTCGGCGAGCCTGCTCTCAAGCGGTGTCGACGCGCACGGCGTGGTGGTGATGAATTACGGCGACTTCAGCGTCACGCTGCAACACTCGAAAGTGAGCGATTCGGTGCTGGCAAGTGAGATTCAGGGCGAATCGGGCTCGCTGGTGATTGAAAAGATTTCCGAATGCCAGAAGCTCGCCTTTATCCCGCGCGGCGGCAAAGCGCAGGAGCTGACCCAGCCGCAGCATATCAACACCATGCTGTATGAAGCCGAAACCTTCGCGCGGCTGGTGGAGGAGAATGAGGTGAATCACCCGGGACTTGCCGTCAGCCGCATTACTGCGAAACTGCAAACGGAGATCCGCCGCCAGACCGGCGTCGTCTTCCCGGCCGATGATGTCAGCGCCCAGCTCCCTGCGTAAAGCTTCGTAAGAAGCGCTGGCGACACATTGACCAGCTCAATGTGTTGACATAATTTGTTACCAGCAAAGGGGAGTAACTTCTTCGCCGGTGGGTCGTCATTACGGTGCGTTAAGCACCCGGTCGCCGGGCGTCGTTATCGACGTAAGTGAGACCTTGCCGGAAGGCGAGATCCCCCTGCACCAGGCAAGCGGCTAACGTCTTCTGACGTTGGCCGTTTTTGTTTGCGTGAGGATCTGCTGATGAATAGTGTTGGCACACCGATGTTATGGGGCGTTTTCGCCGTTGCCGTGGTAATAATGCTGGCGATCGACCTTCTGCTTCAGGGGCGTCGCGGCGCGCATACGATGACCATGAAACAGGCGGCCGTGTGGTCAGTAGTGTGGGTTAGCCTGTCGCTACTGTTTAATGCCGCCTTCTGGTGGTATCTGACGCAAACCGAAGGGCGCGCGGTCGCAGATACCCAGGCGCTGGCGTTCTTAACCGGTTATCTAATTGAAAAAGCCCTGGCGGTGGATAACGTCTTCGTCTGGCTGATGCTGTTTAGTTACTTTGCCGTCCCTGCGGCACTGCAACGCCGGGTGCTGATCTACGGCGTACTCGGGGCGATCGTGCTGCGTACCATCATGATCTTCGCCGGTAGCTGGCTGATTACCCAGTTCTCATGGCTGCTCTACGTTTTTGGTGCTTTCCTGCTCTTTACCGGCGTGAAGATGGCGCTGGCGAAAGAGGATGAGAAGGGCATTGGCGATAAACCGGTGGTGCGCTGGTTGCGTAGCCATCTGCGCATGACCGACAGCATCGAAAGTGAACACTTCTTTGTGCGCAAAAACGGTCTGCTGTATGCCACGCCGCTGCTGCTGGTGCTGATTCTGGTCGAGCTGAGCGATGTGATCTTTGCCGTCGACAGCATCCCGGCGATCTTCGCCGTCACCACCGATCCCTTTATCGTCCTTACCTCTAACTTGTTTGCTATTCTGGGGCTGCGCGCGATGTACTTCCTGCTGGCAGGCGTGGCGGAGCGCTTCTCGATGCTTAAATATGGACTGTCGGTAATTCTGGTGTTTATCGGTATCAAGATGCTGATCGTCGATTTCTTCCATATCCCGATTGCCATCTCCCTTGGCGTGGTGGGCGGCATTCTGGTGCTGACGCTGCTGATTAATAGCTGGGTTAACTACCAGAACGACAAGAAAAACCGCGCGTAAGCCGTAAATCGCCGCTCTGCCACCCCGGCGAGCGGCGATTTACCACGCCCTGTCGTGCTGGTCACAAAATGCCGACAGCAAAAATGAAAAAGACGCGCCAGAGCGTAAAAGTAGAAATCTCTCTCTTCCCTGTTCTCACAGAGTTCATATACTCCTTTCAGCAAACAATTGTTACATCCTGACAAAGCTCTGTTTAAAAGAGCAGCGGGGTGTGATTCCACAACATGAAAGGAAAATGGCATGACAACACACCGCTCCGCGGGGTTGCTACAGCGTTTCGTTGACGGCAGCCTGGTGAAACAGATTCTTCTCGGCCTCGTTCTGGGGATTTTACTGGCGTGGATCTCGACGCCCGCCGCCATCGCCACCGGTATTCTCGGTACGCTGTTTGTCAGCGCCTTAAAAGCCGTTGCGCCGGTGCTGGTATTGATGCTGGTGATGGCGTCCATTGCCGGACACCAGCAGGGCCAACGCACCCACCTTCGTCCGGTACTGGTGCTCTATTTATTAGGTACCTTTACCGCTGCACTTACCGCCGTGCTGGCCAGTTTCCTCTTCCCTTCCACTTTGCAGTTAGTACCCGGCGCCAGCGATATTACGCCGCCCTCCGGCATTATTGAGGTGCTGCGCGGCTTGCTGACCAGCATGATCGCCAACCCGGTGACGGCAATTATGGAAGCAAACTATATCGGTATCCTGGTGTGGGCCGTCGGGCTGGGTTTTGCCCTGCGTCACAGCAGTGAGACGACGAAAAAAATGGTGCAGGATATGTCGGGCGCCGTCACCTTTATGGTGCGGATCGTGATTCGTTTTGCGCCGATTGGCATTTTCGGTCTCGTCTCCTCGACCCTTGCCACGTCGGGTTTCGGCGCGCTGTTAGGTTATGCGCAACTGCTGGTGGTACTGGTGGGCTGCATGGCATTTGTCGCGCTGGTCATTAACCCGCTGCTGGTCTACTGGAAGATCCGCCGCAACCCCTACCCGCTGGTCTTTACCTGCCTGCGCGAAAGCGGTGTAACGGCCTTTTTCACCCGCAGCTCGGCGGCGAATATCCCGGTCAATATGACGCTGTGTGAAAAGCTCAATCTCGATCGCGACACCTACTCCGTCTCCATCCCGCTGGGAGCAACCATTAATATGGCGGGCGCAGCGATCACCATTACCGTGCTGGCGCTGGCGGCAGTGCATACGCTGGGCATTACGGTCGATCTGCCGACGGCGCTGCTGCTGAGCGTGGTGGCGTCCCTCTGTGCTTGCGGTGCATCCGGGGTGGCGGGCGGCTCGCTGCTGCTGATCCCGCTGGCCTGCAACATGTTCGGTATCTCCAACGATGTCGCGATGCAGGTGGTGGCGGTCGGCTTTATCATCGGCGTGTTGCAGGACTCCTGCGAAACCGCGCTCAACTCCTCAACCGATGTGCTGTTTACCGCTGCGGTGTGTCAGGCGGAAGATGAGCGGCTGGTAAAGAACGCGCTGCGTAGTTAAGCGGCGGAGAGGCAAAAAAAAGCGGCGCTGTCAGGGGAGCGCCGCTTTGCTTAGTGCACCTCAGTGCGATTTATAAAGTTACACCACTTTTGAAGATGGCTAACTCACGGAAATCATTTTTCTCGTTGCAGGTCTGTTTACCGTTAGCGATATCAACAATCACATCGACAAACTCCTCCAGAAGCTGCGGCATTGCTTTGCCGTGGATCAACTGACCTGCATCAAAATCGATCCAGTGTTTCTTTTTCGCCGCCAGCTCACTGTTAGTGGCGATTTTCACCGTTGGCACAAAACCGCCGTAGGGCGTCCCGCGACCGGTGCTGAACAGCACCATATGGCAGCCGGCACCGGCTAACGCGCTGGTCGCGACCGCATCGTTGCCCGGCGCGCTCAGCAGATTGAGGCCGTGGGTTTGCAGACGCTCGCCGTAGCGCAGCACATCAACCACCTGGCTGGCACCCGCTTTCTGCGTACAGCCCAGTGACTTCTCTTCCAGCGTCGTGATGCCGCCCGCTTTGTTGCCCGGTGACGGGTTTTCATAGATCGGCTGATTGTGGGCAATAAAGTACTGTTTGAAGTCGTTAACCATGGTCACGGTCTTCTCAAAGGTACTTTCGTCACGGCAATGGCTCATCAGAATGCGCTCAGCGCCGAACATCTCCGGCACTTCGGTCAGCACCGTGGTGCCGCCGTTGCCAATCACATAATCAGAGAAGCGGCCGAGCATCGGGTTGGCGGTAATACCGGAAAGCCCGTCAGAGCCGCCACACTCCAGGCCAAACTTCAGCTCGCTCAGTTTACCCGGCTCGCGCTTATCGTTACGCATCGCCTCATAGAGCGCATGCAGATGCTCAAGCCCCGCTTCCACTTCGTCGTCCTGATGCTGGCAGACCATAAAGTGGACGCGGTCAGCATCAAATTCACCCAGCGTCTGGCGGAAAGCGTCAACCTGGTTGTTTTCACACCCAAGGCCAATCACCAGCACCGCGCCCGCATTCGGATGACGCACCATGTTTTGCAGCATGGTGCGCGTATTGATGTGGTCGTCGCCCAGCTGTGAACAGCCGTAGGTGTGGCTGAAGAGGTAAACGCCGTCGATATCTTCGGCGTCATGGGTCTCTTTCAGAAAGCGGTTCTGGATCTGACGGGCGATGCCATTCACGCAGCCGACCGTCGGCAGGATCCACAACTCATTACGGATCCCCACTTCCCCATTCGCCCGGCGGTAGATCTGCACGTCACGATCGCCCGCCTGGCTGCCCTCATCCTGAAAATCAGGTTGATAGCTATACTCGTCCAGATCGCTGAGGTTCGTTCGCGCATTGTGGGAATGGATGTACTCGCCCGACGCGATATCTGACGTCGCATGACCAATCGGCAGACCATATTTAACAATGTTTTCGCCCTGCTTGATGGCGTGCAGCGCAAATTTATGCCCGCGCGATACGGCCTGGCGCAGCTGTACGGTCTGGTTGTCGATAACGACTTCCGCGCCTTCAGCAAGATCGGCCAGCGCTACTGCGACGTTATCCAGCGAATGGATCTTGATGTATTGCATATCAACCTCAAACGGCCCTAGTTCAGTTCAATCGCGAAGTAATCACGCGCATTGTTAAAGCAGATGTTTTTCACCATTTCACCCAGCAGCTGAATGTCAGCCGGAGCTTCGCCCGCTTCAACCCAGCGGCCAATCATCTGGCAGAGGATGCGGCGGAAATATTCATGACGGGTGTAGGAGAGGAAGCTGCGGCTGTCGGTCAGCATGCCGACAAAGCGGCTCAGCAGGCCAAGCTGCGCAAGCTGGGTCATCTGACGCTCCATGCCATCTTTCTGATCGTTAAACCACCAGCCGGAGCCGAACTGCATTTTGCCCGGCATGCCTTCACCCTGGAAGTTACCGATCATCGTACCCAGCACTTCGTTATCGCGCGGGTTCAGGCAGTAAAGGATGGTTTTCGGCAGCAGGTTATCTTCATTCTGCTTGCTCAGCAGTTTGGATAGCTCTTCCGCCAGCGGACGGTCATTGATGGAGTCGAAGCCGACATCCGGGCCGAGCAGTTTGAACTGACGCTGGTTGTTATTACGCAGCGCGCCGATGTGGTACTGCTGCACCCATTCGCGACGGGCATACTCCGCGCCGAGCCATACCAGCACCGCAGTTTTAAACTGCGCCACCTCTTTTTCGCTCAGCGTTTCACCCGCCAGGCGACGCGCCAGAATGGCGTCCAGCTCTGATTCAGATGCTTCGGCAAACAGCACCACGTCCAGCGCGTGGTCAGAGACTTTACAGCCATGCGCGGCAAAGTGATCGAGGCGTTTGGTCAGCGCGGTTTGCAGATCGGTAAAGCGGCGGATCTCGGTATCAGAGACTTCACCCAGTTTCGCCATGTAGTCGTTAAAGGTCGCCTGTTCAATATTGAAGGCTTTATCCGGACGCCAGCTCGGCAGCACTTTGGTGCTGAAAGTCGTCTCTTTGGCAATTGCCGCGTGGTGCTCCAGGGAGTCAATCGGGTCATCGGTGGTGCCGACCATTTTGACGTTCATCTGCTGCATGATGCCGCGCGCAGAGAAGCTATCCTGCGCCAGCAGTGCGTTACCACGCTCCCAGATCTCATCAGCCGTAGCAGGCGACAGCAGCTTACCTGTAATACCAAACGGGCGGCGCAGCTCAAGATGCGTCCAGTGGTATAACGGGTTGCCAATAGTGTGCGGTACGGTCGCCGCCCAGGCGTCAAACTTCTCACGATCCGACGCATCGCCAGTACAGAGACGCTCCGGCACGCCGTTAGTGCGCATCGCACGCCACTTGTAGTGGTCACCTTTCAACCAGATGTCATACAAGTTTTTGAAACGGTAATCTTCCGCGATCTGCTGCGGCGGCAGGTGGCAATGGTAGTCGAAAATCGGCTGGTCTTTGGCGTAGTCGTGGTACAGACGGCGGGCAAATTCGGTATCTAGCAGGAAATCTTCGGTCATAAACGGGGTCATTATCGTCTTCCTCTCAACGAGTGCGTCTGATGTCTACCTTAATGCTGTCAAAGTTATCACACCAATTTCTATAGACCGAAGGTATTTTCGTGAGTTGGATCAATAAAAGCAGACAAAAACTGACACGCTAATTGGTTAAACCGCCCGCCAGGCCGCGCCAAATCTGGCTCTCCGCGCCGAAGCTAAAGACCACACAAAGAAAAACACTTTTGTGATGTCACTCACCTTTTCAAGTTGTATGACAAGTTATCTTGCTGCCGTCGAATTGATTACCCGACGGAATGCATTCCCGATAAGACGTTAATCGGAATTAACGGTACGGACGCCGACTTACAAACAGAACGTTTACTGATGGCAGGCTTGGGCCGTAGCGGAACCTCTTTCCGGTTACGCCCTCCCGTTTCCACCCTCCGATGCGAGCGAAGGGTGTCCGCGCAAGCGGTAATAACATAACGATGAGGTTTACATGCGTAAAATCAAAGGATTACGTTGGTACATGATAGCACTGGTGACGGTCGGCACCGTGCTTGGCTACCTGACACGTAACACCATAGCGGCAGCCGCTCCGACGTTGATGGAAGAGTTGCACATCTCGACTCAGCAATATTCGTATATCATCGCGGCCTACTCTGCGGCCTACACCATCATGCAGCCGGTTGCGGGCTATGTCCTCGACATTCTGGGCACCAAAATTGGTTACGCCTTCTTCGCAATTACCTGGGCTATCTTCTGCGGCGCCACCGCACTGGCAGGCAGCTGGGGCGGTCTGGCACTGGCACGCGGCGCCGTGGGCGCAGCTGAAGCGGCGATGATCCCGGCAGGCCTGAAAGCGGCTTCCGAATGGTTCCCGGCAAAAGAGCGCTCCATCGCCGTCGGCTACTTCAACGTCGGTTCATCGATTGGCGCGATGATTGCGCCGCCGCTGGTGGTATGGGCAATCGTTATGCACAGTTGGGAGATGGCGTTCGTTATCTCTGGCGTACTGAGCTTTATCTGGGCGATGGCCTGGCTCATCTTCTATAAGCACCCGCGCGATCAGAAAAAATTGAGCGAAGAGGAGCGTGAATACATCATTGGCGGTCAGGAAGCACAGCACCAGACCAACAACGGTAAGAAAATGTCCGTTCGCCAGATCCTTGGCACCCGCCAGTTCTGGGGTATCGCGCTGCCGCGTTTTCTGGCTGAACCAGCCTGGGGTACCTTTAACGCCTGGATCCCGCTGTTCATGTTCAAAGTGTATGGCTTTAACCTGAAAGAGATTGCGATGTTCGCCTGGATGCCGATGCTGTTCGCGGATCTCGGTTGTATCGTGGGCGGTTATCTGCCGCCGCTGTTCCAGCGCATCTTCGGCGTGAACCTGATTGTCTCGCGTAAAATGGTGGTCACCATGGGCGCGCTGCTGATGATTGGCCCAGGCATGATTGGTCTCTTCACCAGCCCGTATGTGGCGATTGGCCTGCTCTGTATCGGCGGCTTTGCGCACCAGTCTCTCTCCGGCGCGCTGATTACGCTCTCTTCCGACGTGTTTGGTCGTAACGAAGTGGCAACTGCCAACGGCCTGACCGGGATGGCAGCATGGATGGCAAGCACCATGTTCGCCCTGGTAGTGGGTGCGCTGGCAGATACCATCGGCTTTAGCCCGCTGTTCGCGGTACTGGCGCTGTTTGACCTGATGGGCGCGGTGCTCATCTGGACGGTGCTGAAAAACAAATCTGCCGAAGAGGTAGCAAAAGAGCAGGCTGTCGGCTCGCCCGCCGCACAAAGTTAGCCCCGCTTTTTTTAAAACTATTTAAAGCCGCCTGAGGGCGGCTTTTTCGTTATTGACAATGGTGAGAAGGCGCTAAAAGTGGTATAACAAATCCCATTATTGCCCTCTCCTCTGGAGCTTGTATGGAAATCTCCGAACCACGACGTCTCTACCAGCAACTTGCCGCCGAGCTTAAAAGCCGGATTGAGCAAGGCGTTTATCTTGTGGGAGAGAAGCTGCCCGCCGAACGCTTTATCGCCGATGAGAAAAGCGTCAGCCGGACCGTGGTGCGTGAAGCGATCATCATGCTCGAAGTGGAGGGGTATGTCGAAGTGCGTAAAGGCTCCGGCATTCACGTTATCTCCAACCAGGCGCGCCATACACAAGCACCGGATGAGAATCTTGAGTTCGCCAGCTACGGTCCTTTTGAGCTGCTGCAGGCGCGCCAGCTGATTGAGAGCAATATCGCGGAGTTCGCTGCTACGCAGGTGACGAAGCAGGACATCATGAAGCTGATGGAGATCCAGGACAAAGCGCGCAAAGAGAAGTGCTTTCGCGACTCTGAATGGGATTTGCAGTTCCACGTACAGGTGGCGCTGGCAACGCAGAATACGGCCCTGGCCGCTATCGTTGAAAAGATGTGGACGCAGCGCGTGCATAACCCCTACTGGAAGAAACTGCACGACCATATCGATCTGCGCACCGTTGATAACTGGTGCGACGATCATGACCAGATCCTGAAAGCGCTGATCCGTAAAGATCCCCACGGCGCGAAGCTGGCGATGTGGCAGCACCTGGAGAACACCAAACAGATGCTGTTTAACGAAACCAGCGACGACTTTGAGTTCAATGCCGACCGCTACCTCTTCGCCGATAACCCGGTCGTTCATCTCGATACGGCGGCTAACGGCACGAAATAAAAAATCCTCTACAGGCGCGCACTTACACCGCGCCTGTAAGAATTTTGGGTAAGTGAAAAGTATAGAGTGTCAGCGTGTGTAAATACCCTCGCCTCTTTCCGCCTTCCCCCGGCAAAATCACTTCTGAGCGCTTTTCTGACTGACGCATTACCTCAGCCTTTGTTACAATTGGATGCATTTCGCTTCTGTGTGAGTCAGCGCTTGCTCACAGCGCCTCACCAGGATGACCCCTGCACCGGATGTGCCACGAGCGACCATAATGTATGAGAACGTATCGCCGTGCTGTTTCGTACGTAGCAGACGTGACGTAAACCGATGTACCAGGAACACCGAATGGAACTTTTAAGCCAGTTACTTCACGCCCTTTGGAGCCAGGATTTTGAGACGCTGTCGCAGCCTGGCATGATCGGCATGCTCTATTTCGTTTTATTTGTCATTTTATTTCTGGAAAACGGTTTGCTGCCGGCGGCGTTTCTGCCCGGTGATAGCCTGCTGGTGCTGGTTGGCGTATTGATTGCCAAAGGTGCGCTGGGCTATCCGCAAACTCTGTTACTGCTTACCGTCGCTGCAAGTACCGGCTGCTGGCTGAGCTACATTCAGGGGCGCTGGCTTGGCAACACGCGGCTGGTGCAGAAATGGCTCTCTCATCTTCCAGCCCACTACCACCAGCGCGCGCACCATCTGTTCCATAAACATGGGCTGTCGGCGCTGTTAGTCGGGCGCTTTATCGCATTTGTTCGCACATTGCTGCCAACTATTGCCGGACTCTCTGGTCTGAGCAATACGCGTTTTCAATTTTTCAACTGGATGAGCGGCCTGCTGTGGGTGCTGATCCTGACAACGCTGGGTTACCTGTTGGGCATCACGCCGGTGTTTAAAAAGTATGAAGATGCGTTGATGTCCTGTTTGATGCTGCTTCCGGTGGTGCTGCTGGTGATTGGCCTGGTTGGCTCACTGGTGGTGTTGTGGAAGAAAAAACATAGCAATCGGAGCTAAAAGACAATGGAACTGCGTGCGCCTTTTCTGCGCTGGGTATTTACAAGCCTCACTGCTGCGGCGCTCTTTTGCGTGCTGTTTCTCGCCTGGACGGCGGTGCAAAATCGCGAGTCGACGCTTGCGATCCGCCCGCTGACGCAAAACATTACCGTGCCGGATGGATTCTCCATCTGGCATCATCTCGACGCCAACGGCATTCACTTTAAAAGCATCACCCCGCAGGATGACACCCTGCTGATTAAATTCGACTCCAGCGAGCAGAGCGCCGCCGCCAAGGCCGTTCTGGATCGCACTCTCCCCCAGGGGTATGTCATTGCCGCTCAGGATGATGCCGACACCCAAACTTCTGCGTGGCTTAACCGCCTGCGCAACAGCACACACAGATTCGGCTAACCTCTCCAGGATTCTGAATCTTTTCACTAACTTTGGTGTTTAGCCGTTACTTAACTATGCTTGAGTAACGGGACCAGGGTTCACATTACGTAACTGGATGCTGGCGTACCCTGTTTCGCCAGCTAACAACGGAAGGTTATCGACTATGAAAAACCGCATCGCTATGGCGCTGGCTCTTTTTTCTGTTAGCGCTTTTTCCCATGCTGCTTCACCGTGTCAGGAAAAAGAGCATGAGATCCAACGCGAAATCAGCTATGCCGAAAAGCATAACAATCAGAGCCGTATTGACGGGTTGAATAAAGCCCTGCGCGAAGTTCGCGCCAACTGTTCTGATGAGAAGCTGCGCGCTGCGCATCAGAAGAAAATCGCTGAACAGAAAGAAGAGATTGCCGAGCGCCGTCGTGACCTGAGCGAAGCGAAACAGAAAGGCGATGCGGACAAGATTCACAAGCGAGAGCACAAGCTGAAAGAGGCTCAGCAGGAGCTGAAATCTCTTGAAGCGCGTGACTACTGATTAAATGGAAATGACCACACACTCACCTGGAGAGAATTATGTCGAAAGATAATGCTGACCATCTGCGCGCTGAGTTGAAATCGCTGGCGGACACCCTGGAAGAAGTGCTGGGTAATTCTGGTGAAAAATCGAAAGAAGAGCTGAGCAAGCTGCGTACCAAAGCGGAAAAAGCGCTGCGTAACAGCCGCGACCGCCTGGGCGATACCGGCGATGTTATTGCTCGTCAGACCCGCGAAGCTGCTGCCCGTACCGACGAGTACGTGCGTGATAATCCGTGGGCCAGCGTTGGCATCGGCGCCGCAATCGGCGTGGTGTTAGGCGTTCTGATGTCGCGTCGCTGATATGGCGGATTCACGATACGCGCAAGGGCCTGGCAAAAGCGCGCTCGGGATTGGTCAGCGTATGCTGACCATTCTGGTTGAAATGGTTGAGACCCGCCTGCGGCTGGCGGTTGTTGAGCTTGAAGAAGAGAAAGCCAACTTATTCCAGCTGCTCCTGATGGTGGGGCTGACCATGCTTTTCGCCGCATTTGGCCTGATGAGTCTGATGGTGCTAATTATTTGGGCCGTCGATCCGCAATATCGCTTGAATGTGATGATTGCAACCACCGTAGTGTTACTGGTGCTGGCGCTGATAGGCGGCATTTCGACACTGCGTAAAGCGCGGGCCTCGACACTGCTGCGTCACACGCGCCAGGAGTTGTCGAACGATCGCGCCTTGCTGGAGGACGATAAATCGTGAGCAGCAAAGCCGAACGTCTGAAGCGTAAAGCGCAATTGCTCAGCATGATCCAGCAGCAACGTCTGGATCTCACCGCCGGGCGCCGGGACTGGCTTGAAGCCACCGGCGCTTACGATCGCGGCTGGAACACGCTGTTAAGCCTGCGCTCATGGGCGCTGGTAGGCAGTAGCGCAATGGCTATCTGGAGCGTTCGCCATCCTAATATGCTGGTGCGCTGGGCCAGACGCGGTTTCGGTGCCTGGAGCATGTGGCGGCTGGTGAAATCCACCGTTAATGCGCAGCGCTAAAGCGTCACTTGCTTGCTAACACGGGCGATCCTGGGATCGCCCGTTTGCTTTTGTGCTTGGGCAATTTTTTTGAAAGATTTCGACAGTTTTCCTAGCTAACAATATTTTCCCTCCGCGATTAATATCCTCTCCATCAACTGCAAGCCCGCGGCATACGCCGTTTCTTACACAATTTTTACTGCATAACGCCTATGTGGTTCCTGGAGAGAAAGATGAAAAAATTAGACGATGTTGGTTTCCTGGTTGCTCGTATCCTGATGCCAATCCTGTTTATCGTTGCAGGCTGGGGCAAAATCACCGGTTATGCAGGTACTCAGCAATATATGGAATCGATGGGCGTACCGGGCTTCTTTCTGCCGCTGACCATCCTGCTTGAGTTTGGCGGCGGTCTGGCCATTCTGTTCGGCTTCCTGACCCGCACCACGGCGCTGTTCACCGCTGGCTTTACGCTGCTGACGGCGTTTATCTTCCACAACAACTTTGCGGAAGGCGCGAACTCCATTATGTTCATGAAAAACCTGACCATCGCTGGCGGCTACCTGCTGCTGGGCATCACCGGTCCGGGCGCGTTCAGCATCGACCGCGTACTGAATAAAAAGTGGTAAGCGCTCTATACTGACTGAATACACCAAAGCGAGGAGTCCACTCCTCGCTTTTGCTATCAGAAGGAGAAGCAGCAATGGGACAACTGATTGACGGCGTCTGGCACGACACCTGGTATGACACCAAATCCACCGGCGGGCGCTTTAAACGTTCAGAATCGGCGTTTCGTAACTGGCTGACCGCCGATGGCGCTGCCGGCCCCTCTGGCGAAGGCGGGTTTGCCGCTGAAAAAGATCGCTACCATCTCTATGTTTCGCTCGCCTGCCCCTGGGCACACCGCACGCTGATTTTGCGTAAGCTGAAAGGTCTGGAGCCTTTTTTACCGGTTTCGGTGGTGCATCCGTTGATGCTGGAAAATGGCTGGACCTTTGGCGATGATTTTCCCGCCGCGACGGGCGATACCCTCTATCAGCATGAGTTTCTCTATCAACTCTATCTGCATGCCGATCCGCACTATACCGGGCGCGTAACGGTGCCTGTGGTGTGGGATAAGAAGAACCACACCATCGTCAGCAATGAATCGGCGGATATTATTCGCATGTTCAATACCGCATTTGATGGGCTGGGTGCTAAAGCCGGGGATTACTACCCGCCTGAGCTGCGCGAGAAGATTGACGAGCTGAATGGCTGGATCTACGACAATGTGAATAACGGCGTCTACAAAGCCGGTTTCGCCACCAGCCAACAGGCCTATGATGAAGCGGTAACCGGGGTGTTTAGTGCGCTGGAGCGCCTGGAGCAGATCCTTGGGCGGCACCGCTATTTGACGGGCGATCGCCTGACCGAAGCGGATATCCGTTTATGGACAACGCTGGTGCGCTTCGATCCGGTCTATGTGACGCACTTTAAATGCGATAAGCGCCGCATCAGTGATTACCTTAACCTGCATGGTTTCCTGCGCGACCTCTACCAGATGCCGGGCATTGCCGAGACGGTTGATTTTGCGCATATCCGCAATCACTACTATCGCAGCCATAAAACGCTGAACCCGACAGGGATTATCTCTATCGGCCCGTGGCAGGATCTTGATGAACCGCACGGTCGTGACAGCCGTTTTTCCTGAACTTTCGGGCGCGTCACATCGCGCCCAAATAATTCCCCGCCCGACTTATCCCTTTGTAAATTTGCCGTCTATTCTTACTCTTATCGTTGTTAAAACAACGGATTGACCGTTGACCGAGGTAAAAATGGACTGGTATTTCTGGGTACTTCGTAATTACGCCACTTTCCACGGACGCGCCCATCGCCGCGAATTCTGGATGTTCACACTCGTTAACATCATCCTGTTCGGCGTGCTGAATGTGATTGACAGTATCGTGGGCTGGCACCATATCTTAAGCCTTGTTTACGCCCTGCTGATGCTGGTGCCGACGCTGGCGGTACAGGTGCGCCGCCTGCATGACACCAATCGCAGCTGGCGCTGGCTGCTGCTGATGATTATTCCGCTGTTTGGCTCGCTGGTGCTGCTCGCGTTTTATAGCCAGCGCGGCACGCCGCAGGAGAACGAATTCGGCCCGGAACCGCAGCCCTTCCCGCAAATAGTGCATGCGACCGAGCGCGGCGCGTAGCGTTATTTACCGGCAAAAAGCTTGGGTATCTCGCGCAGGCACCACGATTTGCCCTCGCCCATGCTGTCGCGGCGCCAGGCCATAATAATATCCACCTCGCTGGTGTATTCCGGGCTGACCACGCGCAGGCGGCCCTCCGCAATATCACGCTCAACCAGCGGATAGGGCATGGTGGCGACGCCCAGCCCGGCGAGTAGCGCCTGGCGTTTATCTTCAATTGTACTGACCGTCAGCCTCGGCTGTTTATCCAGCAGCTGAACCGTAAGTACCGGGCGTTCGCGGGCGGTATCTGCTACCGCCACGCCGCGATACTTCACGCGCGTCACTTCAGAGAGTGGCTCCGGCTCTTGATGAATCGGGTGCTGCGGCGCGGCGACATAGACGTTCATCACGGTATAGAGCTTGCGGGAGTTGATCTCCGATGAGGAGCGAAAGTGCATATCCGGCGCGATAACAATATCTGCCCGCCCCTGCTCCAGCCGCTCCCAGGCTCCCGCCAGCACTTCGGTGATAATCGATAGTTGGGTGGTGGCTTTCGCCGCCAGCCTCTCCACCAGCGGAAACAGCTCCACCGTCGGTACAAGCGCTTCCGTCACCAGCGTTAAATGGGTTTCCCAGCCGCGCGCCAGCGCTTCGGCGTCGGTCGTCAACTTATCAGCCGCTTCCAGCAGAACGCGCCCGCGCTCCAGCAGCATACGCCCGACATTGGTGAATTTGGTGCGGTGGCCGGAGCGGTCAAACAGCACCACATCCAGCTCTTCTTCAAGTTTTTGCATGGTGTAGCTGAGTGCGGAGGGGACGCGCCCCAGTTCATCCGCAGCGGCGGCAAAGCTACCGCGGCGGTCAATTGCATCCATCACGCGCAGTGCTTCCAGCGTCAGTGCCCTTTCTTTGGCCATAGGTGTTCTCATTCAGGAAATTTGAACATACCGGGCAGAATATCTGGCTAACAATGCAGCGTCCATCCCTTTAACATTGTTTTAAGTAAAGAGAGGTCAAGAATAATGATTACTACCCGAACGGCAAAACAGTGCGGACAAGCTGACTTCGGCTGGCTTAAAGCTCGCTACACCTTCTCCTTTGGACACTACTTTGATCCCAAACTGCTGGGTTATGCATCACTGCGCGTGCTGAACCAGGAAGTGCTCGCACCAGGGGCTTCTTTGCAGCCGCGCGCCTATCCGAAAGTGGATATTTTGAATCTGATTCTGGAAGGTGAAGCGGAGTACCGCGACAGCGAAGGTCATCATGTGCAGGCCAAAGCGGGTGAAGCGCTGCTTATCGCAACCCAGCCAGGCATCAGTTACAGTGAGCACAATCTGAGTAAAGACAAGTCGCTTACGCGCATGCAGCTATGGCTGGATGCCTGCCCGGAGCGGGAAAACGCGCCGGTGCAGAAGCTGACCCTTGCTGATGGTACCTGCCAGTTGCTGGCCTCGCCCGATGGCGATAAAGGTAGCATGCAGCTGCGTCAGCAGGTGTGGCTGCACCATATTTCGCTTAATAAAGGCGAAGAGCTGAAAATCGAATTACACGGACCGCGAGCCTATCTGCAGTCCATTCACGGGACGGTGCATGCCGTCACCCATCACAAAGAGCAAGAAGCCCTCACCTGCGGTGATGGCGCTTTCATTCGTGATGAAGCCACTATCACGCTGGTCGCCGACACGCCGCTTCGCGCGCTGTTGGTTGATTTACCGGTGTAATGAACATTTTTTATCAGGTGAGTAAATGAGTATCCGCACTATGTACAGTTCGTTCGATCGTGTCACCACGAGCCAGGAGAGTTCCGCCGCCGCAAACCAGGCGTTCGGGTTTGAAGAGATGCTGACGGAGCTGGAAGTGATCGTCGAAGAAGCCGTTGTCCGTCTTGCTGAGGAAGAAGAAGCCGCCTGATTGCCAGCCCCGGCGCACGCCGGGGTTCTGTTCCTGCCTTTATGAGGCCGCGCGCAGTGAAAGCGCCCTCTCCTGTCTGAATGCCTCCTGCATAAACCGCCGTAAAATCTCCGCCGCATCCGGCGCGGGTATGACGCCAGCGATTAAGCTGTCGGTGTCGCCACCCTCTTTTTCGATATGGGGACGGTTAAGCCGTAGCAGATCGGTGGCGATCTCCGGTCGCATTTCGGGGTGAAACTGCACCGAAAACGCATTCGGCCCGTAACGCACGATCTGATGCGGATCGTGAACCGAGGCACCAAGCACCGTAACGCCAATGGGTAAACGGGTAACCGTCTGTCGATGGGTCAGGTGGGCGGGAAAGCTCTCTTCAAGATGCGCAAGCAGCGGCTCGTGAGCGGCGGCGGCATTGAGATAAACGGTTTTGGTTCCCGCTTCACGCCCATCTTTGTGGTACTGCACATCGCCGCCCAGCGCCCAGGCCATCAGTTGATGACCATAGCAGACGCCAAACAGCGGCATTTCCATCGCCATCGCCTCGCGGATCCACGCAGCGGTCTGCTCGCTCCAGGGCAATCTGTCCGTAACCATCGCCCAGGATCCGGTGATGATCGCCGCCCGACGCGGATCCGGTGCCGGCAGCACTTCGCCTTCGAACACGCGGATCACCTCGACATCATCAAGCTCACATCCCAGCAGTTGGCAAAACCAGAGTGGCACATCGCCGTGCGCGTCGCGCATGGTCTGTGGAGCGTTCCCCATCTGGAGAATCAAAATCGATTTTTGTTCCATAACAGCAACGCCTCCCGTGGCGAAAAAATAGACATGTGCCAGACAGGGTAGCGCGTTTCGCCGCGAAATTGATCGATTAATTGTTTATGAATTAGACAGAATTAGCGTAGAGAGCGTGAAAATAGCCCAGCGTCGAAGCCGTTTGTAGGCGTGATAAGCGCAATTTGTAGGCCTGATAAGCGCAGCGCCATCAGGCATCTGCACCCATTGCCGGATGGCGGCTCTCGCCTTATCCGGCCTACGGGAGTGCCGGAGCTGGTGGTCGTTGTAGGCCTGATAAGCGCAGCGCCATCAGGCATCTGCATCCATTGCCGGATGGCGGCTCGCGCTTTATGCGGCCTACGCAAATACCGGGATCAGTTGTCGTTGTTGGCCAGGAAAAGCAAAAACCCCGCCGAGGCGGGGTTTTTTAAGAGGTGAAACTGACCGATAAGCCGGGTTCTGTCGTGGACAGTCATTCATCTAGGCCAGCAATCGCTCACTGGCTCAAGCAGCCTACCCGGGTTCAGTACGGGCCGTACCTTGTGAACCCCTATTTGGCCTTGCTCCGGGTGGAGTTTACCGTGCCGCGAACTGTTGCCAGACGCGCGGTGCGCTCTTACCGCACCCTTTCACCCTTACCTGATCCCGCTTGCGCGGGCCATCGGCGGTTTGCTCTCTGTTGCACTGGTCGTAGGCTTGCGCCTCCCAGGCGTTACCTGGCACCCTGCCCTATGGAGCCCGGACTTTCCTCCCCTCCGCCCGTCTCCCCGAAGAGGACGACGACGAAGCGGCGACTGTCTGGTCAGCTTCGGCGCGCAGTATAGAGGGTTTGCGCCCGCGTGTCACCCTTCCGTCGACATTCCCACCGCCAGCGTCGCCGCGATATTTCGCGAGGCACGGTAAATGTTGTCAAACGCGCCGCGAAACGCCTCCTCCAGCGTGCCAATCGTGGTCAACACACTGAACACCGCGTCGATACCGTACTGATGCACCACGCCGACATCGCTGGTCAAACTGCCGGCGATACCAATCACCGGCTTATGGTATTTTTTCGCTACTTGCGCCACGCCCACCGGCACTTTGCCGTGAATGCTCTGGCTGTCGATGCGCCCTTCGCCCGTCACTACCAGCGTGCAGTCGTGGATATGCTCCTCCAGATTGAGCGCCTGGGTAACAATTTCAATGCCACTGCGCAGTTCCGCACCGAGAAACGCCATCAGCGCCGCCCCCATGCCGCCTGCCGCGCCCGATCCCGGAACACGCTTCACATCGATATGCAGATCTTTTTTGATCACCTCGGCAAAGTGATCCAGGCTGCGATCCAGTTCGACGATCATCGCTTCTGTCGCCCCCTTTTGCGGGCCGAATATACGCGATGCGCCGCTCTCGCCGGTGAGCGGGTTGGTCACATCGCAGGCCACGCGGATCGTACACTCCTGCAAGCGCGGATCGAGGCCAGAGAGATCAATATGATTGAGGCCGATCAGGCTACCGCCGCCGTGACCAATCTCTTTGCCGTTAGCATCCATAAGACGCGCGCCCAGCGCCTGCACCATACCGGCCCCGCCGTCATTGGTCGCGCTGCCGCCAATGCCGATGATAATGTTGCTCGCCCCCTTATTTAGCGCCTGCAAAATAAGCTCCCCGGTGCCGCGCGACGTGGTAATTAACGGATTACGTAATTGAGGCGCGACCAGTGCCAGCCCGCTTGCCGCCGCCATCTCAATAAAAGCGGTCGCGCCATCGCCCGAGCTTCCCCAGCAGGCCTCAACCGGCTCGCCCAGCGGGCCGGTCACGCGGGCGGTATGCATCGCGCCCTGCGTGGCGGCGATCATGGCTTCAACGGTACCTTCACCGCCATCCGCGACAGGAACAGAGACATAGTGCGCATCGGGAAAGATCTCCCGAAATCCTTTTTCTATTGCCTGCGCGACCTGCGTCGCAGAGAGGCTTTCTTTATAAGAGTCTGGGGCGATTACGATTTTCATAGTGGTGAGCCTGGTCAAGCCGCGCACATCACCCTGCACGCGAAAGGAAGCCTGCAGAAGTGGATATCAAGAGAAGCAAGGGCGCGTCTGCGCCCTTTCTGATTAACGAGTGACTTCGACTTTCGCCAGTTTCTCGTAGTAGCACGCCAGCGCGCTGTGATCGGAGGTGCCCATACCGTCTGCACGCAGCGCCTGCATCATCTCCATCACCGCGGCGGTCAGCGGCAGCTGCGCGCCCACGCCGTGGGAGGTATCCAGCGCATTTGCCAGATCTTTGATATGCAGATCGATCCGAAAACCCGGTTTAAAGTTGCGATCCATCACCATCGGCGCTTTCGCCTCCAGCACCGTGCTGCCCGCAAGGCCGCCGCGGATCGCCTGGAAGACCAGATCCGGGTTAACGCCCGCTTTGGTCGCCAGGGTTAAGGCTTCCGACATCGCGGCAATGTTAAGCGCCACAATCACCTGGTTTGCCAGTTTGGTGACGTTCCCCGCGCCAATATCACCGGTATGCACCACCGATCCCGCCATCGCTTTCATCAGGTCGTAGTGCTTATCAAACACCGCTTTATCGCCGCCAACCATCACGGAGAGCGTGCCGTCGATCGCTTTCGGTTCGCCGCCACTGACCGGCGCATCCAGCATCTCCACGCCTTTCGCTTTCAGCGCTTCGCTGATTTCACGGCTTGCCAACGGCGCAATGGAGCTCATGTCGATCAGCACCGTGCCCGCTCTCGCCCCTTCAATAATGCCGCCTTCACCCAGCGCCACCTCTTTGACATGCGGCGAGTTCGGCAGCATGGTGATGATGACATCACACTGCTCGGCGATGGCTTTGGCATTGCTCGCGGTTTCTGCTCCGGCGGCAACAAGCTCGCCCACCGCGTCACTGTTGCGGTCGACGACCACCAGTGAGTAACCAGCTTTGATGAGGTTTTTACTCATGGGTTTACCCATGATGCCGAGGCCAATGAAACCGACTTTAATCGTCATAATTGCGTCTCTCTCTTTCAGGTGGTGAGGTTATTTTTTAAAGGCGTCGGCGAGTCTCTGCGTCGCCGCACGGAATACGCCCAGATCGCTGCCGACGGCAACCACGGTCGCGCCCCACTCCAGGTAACGACGCGCGTCTGCCTCAACCGGCGCCAGAATGCCGCTCGGCTTGTTGTGCGCCTTCGCGCGGGCGAAAATATGTTGAATGGTGCGCTGCACTTCCGGGTGCGCAGCGTTGCCGAGGTAACCGAGCGTCGCCGCCAGGTCACTTGGCCCGACAAACACGCCGTCCACGCCGTCGGTCGAGAGGATCGCGTCAAGGTTATCGACGCCCGCCTGGCTCTCTATCTGCACCAGAATCGAGATATTGGCGTTGGACTGGCGAAAGTAGTCCGGCACGGTGCCGAACATATTGGCGCGGTGCGATACGGAGACGCCGCGAATGCCTTCCGGCGGATAGCGGGTCGCCGCTACGGCCAGCAACGCATCCTCTTCACTCTCGACGAAGGGAATCAGGAAGTTATAGAAACCGATATCGAGCAGGCGCTTAATGATCACCGCATCGTTAGTCGGCACGCGCACAACCGGCGCGCTGACGCTGCCTTTGAGCGCCATCAGCTGCGGTACAAAAGTGAGCACGTCATTGGGCGCGTGTTCGCCGTCGAGCAACAGCCAGTCGAAACCCGCCAGCCCGAGCACTTCAGTGCTGATATGGCTACCCAGCGCAGACCAGCAGCCAATCTGAACCTGCTGCGCGGCCAGCGCGGCCTTGAATTTGTTAGGGAAGATATCGTTAGTCATCTTTTGTACCTTAAATGTGTTGGTGCTTATTTCTTCAGTTCCATACGTTTGATGTCGCCGACGACAAACAGGTAACAGACCATCATCATCAGGGCTGAACAGCCGACGAACACCAGCGCACCGTTGAAGGAGTGCAACTCTTTTACCATGTAGCCGATAACCAGCGGCGTCGCGATAGAGGCCACATTACCAAAGACGTTAAACACGCCGCCGCACAGGCCGACAATCTCTTTTGGCGCAACGTCGGAAATCACCGGCCAGCCGAGCGCACCAAAACCTTTGCCGAAGAAGGCCAGCGCCATCAGCGCGACCACCAGCGCGGTATTGTCGGTGTAGTTACAGAGGATAATGCTGGAGGCCAGCAGCATCCCCATCACGATTGGCACTTTACGCGCCACGGTCAGGGATGAGCCACGTTTAATCAGGTAATCGGAGAAGAGCCCGCCCAGCACGCCGCCGACAAAGCCGCACAACGCCGGGATGGAGGCCACAAAGCCCACTTTGAGGATCGACATTCCCTTCTCCTGCACCAGGTAGATGGGAAACCAGGTGAGGAAGAACCAGGTAATAGTGTTGAGGAAGTACTGACCAAAGAAGATGCCCAGCATCATACGGTTGCTCAGCAACTGCTTGATGTAATCGAGCTTCGGCCCGGCTTTCTTGTCGTCGCCCGCTTTTTTGTGGTCCATATCAACCACCGCGCCGTTCGCCGCAATGTACTCCAGCTCTTCGCGGGTCATACGCGGATGGTCGGTTGGGTTATGCACAAATTTCACCCACGCGAAGGTCAACACAAAACCGATCCCGCCCATGACGGTAAAGACGTGCTCCCAGCCCCAGGCGTAGGTCAGCCAGCCGAGCAGCGGCGAGAAGAGTGCCAGCGAGAAGTATTGCGCCGAGTTGAAGAGTGCCGAGGCGGTGCCGCGCTCCTTCGCCGGAAACCATGCCGCAACGATGCGCGCATTTGCCGGGAAGGAGGGCGCTTCAGAAAAACCGAGCATAAAGCGCATGATAAACATCGACACCCCGGCCCAGGCGAGGGGGAATACATCGACAAAACCCTGCAAGAAAGTGAAGAGCGACCAGAAAAAGAGGCTGTAGGTGTAGACGCGTTTGGAGCCGAAGCGGTCGAGCAGCCAGCCGCCGGGGATCTGCATCAGCAGGTAGGCCCAGCCGAAGGCGGAGAAGATGTAACCCATCGAGACGGAATCGAGTTGTAGCTCTTTAGTGACATCGGTTCCGGCAATAGAGAGTGTGGCACGGTCAGCGTAGTTGACTGCGGTGACAATAAATATAATCAGCAAAATTAAATAACGGGTAGGAATCGCCCGTTTTGCTTCGACGGTTTGTTCAATAGCCATTTTAATTTCCTCGGACACCGCTAACTTTTAAATATATTTATTTGGGTGGTTTATCTGATGGTATTTAACGACGTAGAGTTAATTCAGATAACAGATACAGAGATTTAATTAGCCCTCAGTATAAGCAGCGCCGGGAGAGCACACATTGTAATCTTGCTCAATTTTTTAACTATTCCAAAAGAATATTTTGAGCATATGCCCATAAAGCTGGGCGCTGATGCACACTTCTTGCATTATGCCGCCGCGCAGGGTGCGGCCCGGCGTTAATAAGTGATATGTGTCACATTTTAATGATTGAACACCTGACATTCTTATTTCCAGAAAACAAGAATTTTCTTGCTGATATTAATTCCAGAGTAAAGAACGGGTTTCTCTATTGTGAGTGATGCAGCGTACAGTGAGCGGGAGATAAATTAATAATGTCCGACATTGAAATAAGAGAGCAAGTGCCTGGCGCATTTTATATTAAGGTTCACGACACCGATAATGTCGCGATTATCGTTAACGACAACGGCTTAAAAGCCGGCACCCGTTTCCCGGATGGTCTGGAGTTGATTGAGCATATTCCGCAGGGGCATAAAGTCGCGCTGGTCGATATTCCTCATCACGGCGAGATCGTGCGCTATGGCGAAGTGATCGGCTACGCCGTGCGCCCGATCCCGCGCGGCAGCTGGATCGATGAATCCCTCGTTGAGCTGCCGACGGCCCCTCCGCTCAACACCCTGCCGCTGGCGACCAAAGTACCCGAACCTTTGCCGCCACTGGAGGGGTATACCTTCGAAGGCTACCGCAATGCGGATGGCAGCGTCGGCACGAAAAACCTGCTCGGCTTAACCACCAGCGTGCACTGCGTGGCCGGGGTGGTGGATTATGTGGTGAAGCTGATCGAGCGCGATCTGCTGCCGAAATACCCGAATGTCGACGGCGTGGTTGGCCTTAATCACCTTTACGGCTGCGGCGTGGCGATTAACGCCCCGGCGGCGGTGATCCCAATTCGCACTATTCACAACATCTCCCTCAACCCGAACTTCGGCGGTGAAGTGATGGTGATTGGCCTCGGCTGTGAAAAATTGCAGCCGGAACGGCTGCTACAGGGGACGGATGATGTGCAGGCAATCCCGGCTGACGGCGCCAGCATTGTACGTTTGCAGGATGAGCACCATGTGGGCTTCCGCTCGATGGTGGATGATATTCTGCAGGTCGCCGAGCGGCATCTGATCAAACTCAACCAGCGCAAACGCGAAACCTGCCCGGCGTCTGAACTGGTGGTTGGCATGCAGTGCGGCGGCAGCGACGCCTTCTCCGGCGTGACCGCTAACCCGGCGGTGGGCTTTGCTTCCGATCTGCTAATCCGCTGCGGCGGCACGGTGATGTTCTCGGAAGTGACGGAGGTGCGCGACGCGATCCACCTGCTCACCCCCCGCGCTATCAACGAAGAGGTGGGCAAACGCCTGCTGGAAGAGATGGCCTGGTACGATAACTACCTCGACCTTGGCAAAACCGACCGCAGCGCCAACCCGTCGCCCGGAAACAAAAAGGGCGGGCTGGCTAACGTGGTGGAAAAAGCGCTGGGCTCGATTGCCAAATCAGGCAAGAGCGCCATCTCCGAGGTGCTCTCCCCCGGCCAGCGCCCGACTAAACGCGGCCTGATCTACGCCGCCACGCCGGCCAGTGATTTCGTGTGCGGCACCCAGCAGGTCGCCTCCGGCATTACCGTGCAGGTCTTTACCACCGGTCGCGGCACCCCCTATGGGCTGATGGCGGTACCGGTGATCAAAATGGCGACCCGTACCGAGCTGGCAAACCGCTGGTATGACTTAATGGATATTAATGCGGGCACCATTGCCACCGGCGAAGAGAGCATTGAAGAGGTGGGCTGGAAGCTGTTCCACTTTATTCTCGATGTCGCCAGCGGGCGTAAAAAAACCTTTTCCGATCAATGGGGATTGCATAACCAGCTGGCAGTGTTTAACCCGGCGCCGGTGACCTGATCCCCGCAAGAAGATGTATAAACCTCACCCTTAGCATGGCTCCGGCCATGCTTTTTTTTTTGCCCATCTCCCTTTCATTCTCTTTCCATCCCTTTCGAAAGTTTCGCTTTTACGATTCAAATCACAAAAAAGCGTTCCGAAAGACTATATCTTCTTTCGAGGAAAATAAACGAAAGGGTTCGGAGGCAGGATGTTTATCATTTCCACCAAAACCATGCTCAGTAAGGCGCAGCGCGAAGGCTACGCGGTGCCTGCTTTTAATATCCATAACCTCGAAACGCTTCAGGTTGTCGTTGAGACTGCCGCCGAGTTGCGCTCACCGCTGATTGTAGCGGGTACACCAGGGACCTTTAGCTACGCCGGGATCGGCAATATTGTTGCCATCGCCGCCGATCTGGCAAAAACCTACAACCAACCGCTGGCGATCCACCTCGATCACCATGAAGAGCTTGCCGATATTGAGCGCAAAGTACACGCCGGCGTGCGCTCGGTGATGATCGACGGTTCGCATCTCCCTTACGCGGAAAATGTTGCAGTGGTAAAAGCCGTTACCGACTTCTGCCATCGCTATGACGTCAGCGTTGAGGCAGAGCTGGGGCGTCTTGGCGGCCAGGAGGACGATCTGATCGTCGACGCCAAAGACACACGCTTTACCAATCCGCAGCAGGCGCAGGACTTTATCGAAAAGACGGGTATCGACTCGCTTGCGGTGGCGATCGGCACCGCGCACGGCCTCTACAGTGAAGAGCCAAAGCTCGACTTCGATCGGCTGGCGGAGATTCGCCAGGCCGTCGAGGTTCCGCTGGTGTTACACGGCGCTTCCGGCCTGCCTGCGGCCGATATTCGCCGCGCTATCGGCCTTGGCATCTGCAAGGTCAACGTCGCCACCGAACTCAAAATCGCCTTTTCCGACGCGCTTAAGGCGTACCTGCTCTTGCACCCGAATGCCAGCGATCCGCGCCACTACATGGTTCCGGCCAAAGCCGCCATGAAAGAGGTGGTACGTAAAGTCATCCACGATTGCGGCTGTGAAGGGAAGCTGTAAGCCCACCCATTTAACCGGAGAATCACGTGAAAGAGATTATTGCCCGCCATAAAGCGGGAGAACACCTTGGTATCTGTTCCGTCTGCTCGGCCCATCCGTTGGTGATTGAAGCCGCGCTGCGCTTCGATTTGCATACGAATAACAGCGTGCTGATCGAAGCGACATCCAACCAGGTTAACCAGTTTGGCGGCTATACCGGCATGCAGCCTGCCGATTTCCGCGACTTTGTCTATGCCATCGCCCGCGAGGTCGGCTTCCCGCTGGAGCGGCTGATCCTCGGTGGCGATCATCTCGGGCCTAACTGCTGGCAGAACGAACATGCCGACGCGGCGATGGAGAAAGCGATCGCGCTGATCGAAGCTTACGTTGCCGCTGGTTTTAGCAAGATCCACCTTGATGCCTCAATGTCCTGCGCGGACGATCCCGTTCCGCTGGATCCGCAGGTGGTGGCAGAGCGCGCCGCTCGCCTGTGTCTGGCTGCGGAGCAGACGGCAAGCGAGGCGCAGAAAAAGGCGCTGACCTATGTCATCGGCACGGAAGTACCGGTGCCGGGCGGCGAGGCCAGCAGCATCAGCGCGGTGCACGTTACCCATGTGGAAGATGCCGCGCGCACGCTGGAAACTCACCGTGTCGCCTTCAAGGCGCTGGGGCTGGAAGCAGCGATGAAGCGGGTTATCGCCATCGTGGTTCAGCCCGGCGTGGAGTTCGATCATACGCAGGTGATTCATTATCAGCCTCAGGCGGCCGAAGCGCTTTCCGGCTGGATCCGTCAGACGTCAATGGTCTATGAGGCCCACTCGACGGATTACCAGTCCCGCCACGCCTATCGCGCGCTGGTACGCGATCATTTCGCCATCCTGAAAGTTGGCCCGGCGCTGACCTTTGCCCTGCGCGAAGCGATTTTCGCCCTCGCGCAGATGGAAAACGAGCTGATTGCTCCAGAGAGTCGTAGCCGGGTGCTGGAGGTGATTGACGAAGTGATGCTCAACGAGCCGGACTACTGGAAGAAGTATTACCACCCCACCTGGAGCCAGGCGATGGTCGATATCCACTTCAGTCTCTCTGACCGCATCCGCTACTACTGGCCCCACCCGCGCATCCGCCAGGCGGTGGAAAAACTGCTCGCGAATCTCGACACCGTCAGGCTGCCGCTGGGGCTGATTAGCCAGTTTATGCCTCTACAACTGGAACGCGCGTCGCTAAACGAGATAGTCACAACGCCACGCAGCCTGATTATTGACAAAATACAGGACGTATTGCGTGCCTATCGCTACGGATGCGCCCCTGAAACTGCCTGTTAAGCGGAGTGTGTATGAGCCAACTGTTTGTCCGAACCGGAGTGGATTTTGCCTCGCGCCAGCAACTGCTGGCACACATTGGCGAGGAGATGCTGGCAAAAGGCGTCGTCCATGAAAGCTACCCCGCCGCGCTGCTGGCGCGCGAGGAAAACTACCCAACCGGCATCGCCCTGGAGCGTCATGGGATCGCCATTCCCCACTGCGAGGCGAGCCACGCCCTCTCCCCGGCGCTCTATCTGATTCGTCCGCGCAAACCTATTGTTTTTCAACAGGCTGATGATGATGGCGACGTTGCCGCATCGCTAATTATTGCCCTGATTGTTGAAAACCCGGCGGCGCAGCTGACGCTACTGAGAAAACTGTTTAGTGAGCTACAAAACCCGAACACGCTGGACGCGCTGCTGAACGCCGCGGATGACGATCTGGCGAGATGTTTTCGGGAGACGATCCTGGAGCCTGAAACGTGCGGACAGGCTTAATAACATACTGATAATAAAAAGGAGTACCCTATGAAACGTAAAGTGATTGTCGCCTGCGGCGGTGCGGTCGCCACCTCCACGATGGCGGCAGAAGAGATCAAAGAGCTGTGCGATACGCACCACATCGAACTCGATCTTGTGCAGTGTCGGGTAAATGAGATCGAAACCTATATGGACGGCGCGGATCTCATCTGCACCACCGCAAAAGTGGATCGCGCCTTCGGCGATATTCCTGTTGTGCACGGTATGCCCTTCGTTTCTGGAGTGGGCATTGAGGCGCTACAGCAAAAAATCCTGACCATTCTCGTGGGGTAACGCTATGTTTAGCGAAATAATGCGTTATATCCTCGACTTAGGTCCTACCGTGATGCTGCCGGTGGTGATCATTATTTTCTCGAAGCTGCTGGGAATGAAACTCGGCGACTGCTTTAAATCCGGTCTGCATATTGGCATCGGCTTTGTCGGCATTGGCCTGGTGATCGGTCTGATGCTCGACTCAATCGGCCCGGCGGCTAAAGCCATGGCGGAGCATTTCCAGATCAACCTTCAGGTCATTGATGTTGGCTGGCCGGGATCGTCACCGATGACATGGGCATCGCAAATTGCGCTGGTTGCCATCCCTGTCGCTATCGCCGTGAATATCATCATGCTGGTAACGCGCATGACGCGCGTGGTCAACGTGGATATCTGGAATATCTGGCACATGACCTTTACCGGCGCGATGCTGCATCTCGCCACCGGCTCTTACTGGATTGGCATCCTTGGCGTGGCGGCGCACGCAGCGTTCGTCTATAAACTGGGCGACTGGTTTGCCAAAGATACGCGGGACTTCTTTGGCCTCGAAGGCATCGCCATTCCCCATGGCACCTCTGCCTGGCTGGGGCCGGTTGCCGTGCTGGTGGACACCCTGATTGATAAAATCCCGGGCCTCAGGCGTATTCATTTCAGCGCCGATGATATTCAGAAGCGCTTCGGGCCATTCGGCGAACCGGTCACCGTCGGTTTTGTGATGGGGATTGTGATTGGGCTGCTGGCCGGTTATGACCTGAAAGGCGTACTGCAACTGGCGGTGAAAACCGCGGCCGTTATGCTGCTAATGCCGCGGGTGATCAAACCGATTATGGATGGCCTGACGCCAATCGCGAAACAGGCGCGTAAACGTCTGCAGGCGAAGTTCGGCACCCAGGAGTTCTTGATCGGCCTCGATCCGGCGCTGCTGCTGGGCCATACCTCGGTGGTCTCCGCCAGCCTGATCTTTATCCCCCTGAGCATTCTGATTGCGGTGCTGGTGCCGGGTAACCAGGTGCTGCCATTCGGTGACCTGGCGACCATTGGTTTCTTTGTGGCGATGGCTGTTGCGGTGCATCAGGGCAACCTGTTCCGCACGCTGATCTCCGGGGTCATTATTATGAGCATGACCCTGTGGATCGCCACGCAAACCATCGGCCTGCATACGCAGCTGGCCGCCAACGCGGGCGCGCTAAAAGCGGGCGGGATGGTGGCCTCGATGGACCAGGGCGGTTCCCCGGTCACCTGGCTGCTCATTCAACTCTTTACCTGGCAAAATCTGCTCGGTTTCGTGGTTATCGCCGCGATTTACCTGACCGGTGTCCTGCTTACCTGGCGTAGAGCGCGCCATTTTAAAGCGGCAGAGAAAGCGGCAGCCACGCCGGAAAGCCAGCCCGCATCGTGATCGTTGGGGAGCGTTCGCTCCCCTGTTACATCCTGGAGAGTGTTATGAAATCAGTGGTTATTCATGCTGAGGGCAACGTCTGCGTTGAAGATCGCCCCGAACCCCAGTTGCAGCATGAGGATGAAGTGAAGGTGAGAGTAGTCAGCTCCGGCCTGTGCGGCTCAGATATTCCGCGCATCTTCGCTAACGGCGCGCATTTCTACCCCATTACCCTTGGACATGAGTTCAGCGGTTATGTCGAAGCCTGTGGCCCGGCGGTCACCGATCTGCACGCGGGCGACGCCGTAGCCTGCGTGCCGTTGCTGCCCTGCTTTGACTGCCCTGCCTGCAGCCGGGAGTACTACTCGCTGTGCAAACGCTATCAGTTTATCGGCTCGCGCTGCGACGGCGGCAATGCCGAATACATTGTCGTTAAGCGACCCAACCTGGTTCGCTTACCTGCGGATCTGCCCATTGAAGATGGGGCGTTTATTGAACCGATAACTGTTGGCCTGCACGCGTTTCACCTCGCCGCTGGCTGTAAAGATAAAAACGTGGTGATCGTCGGGGCTGGCACTATCGGGCTGCTGGCAATGCAGTGTGCACGAGTCTTAGGGGCGAAAAGCGTCACCGCCATTGATATCAACCCTGACAAATTAGCGCTGGCTTCTGCGCTTGGTGCCACCCGCACCTTTAACAGCCGCGAGCAGAGCGCGGCTGACATACTCGCCGGGCTGGAGGCAGAGTGCTTCGATCAGCTTGTGCTGGAAACGGCTGGCACACCACAAACGGTTTCGCTGGCCATCGAAATTGCCGGGCCGCGTGCGCAGGTGGCGCTGGTAGGGACGCTGCATGACGAACTCACGCTTACTGCTACGGTATTTGGGCTGATTTTGCGTAAAGAGCTGACGCTTATCGGCAGCTGGATGAACTACTCCGGCCCCTGGCCTGGGGAGGAGTGGCATACCGCGGCGCGCCTGCTCACGGAAAAACGTCTCGCACTCGAGCCGCTGATTGCTCATCGTGGTGACCCCGAAAGCTACGCGCGCGCGGTACAGGCGCTAAATGGCAAACCGATGCAGGGAAAAATACTGCTGCGCCTTGATTAAACGACAGAGCCAGCAACCTGCGCTGGCTCACATTTCCTTTCGAAAGTTAACGTTCACGTTTCACAAACCTTCGATTACACTACGGGGAGTTAATTCGCAGGCAAATCAAAATGAACTCATTTGAACGAAGGAATAAGATCGTCGATCT